>JARLIH010000013.1 GCA_031291845.1 Isosphaeraceae bacterium
ATCATCTTGCGCATCGCGGCGATGCGGTCCTCGCCGAAGAACATGTGCTCGGTGCGACAGAGGCCGATCCCCTCTGCGCCGAACTCGCGGGCTTTGGCCGAGTCCTTGGGCGTGTCGGCGTTCGTGCGGACGGCCAGGGTGCGGACCTTGTCGGCCCACTCCATGAACGTGGCGAAGTCCCCCGAGATCGTGGGGGCGACCGTCGGCACCTGGCCGATCATGACGTCACCCGTGGTGCCGTTGATCGTCAGGTAGTCCCCCGCCTTGACCGTCTGACCGGCGATCGTGAGCGTACCGGCCTTCTCGTTGACCCGGATCGCCTCGCAACCGACGACGCAAGGCTTGCCCCAGCCGCGGGCGACGACCGCCGCGTGGCTCGCCTTGCCGCCGGTCGACGTGAGGATGCCCTTGGCAAGGTGCATCCCGGCGACGTCCTCGGGGCTCGTCTCCTTGCGTACCAGCAGGAGCGACCGCTCCGGGTGCGCATCGGCAATCGCCACGGCGTCCTCGGCCGAGAGCACGACCTGGCCCGACGCGGCGCCCGGGCTGGCGGCGATTCCCTGGGCGACGGGCTTGACCTTCGCCTTCGGGTCGAGCTGGGGGAGCAGCAGGTGCTCCAGGCTGTCCGGGCTCACGCGCTGAACGGCGGTCTTCTCGTCGATCAAGCCCTGCTTGACCATCGCGACGGCGATCGCGACCGCGGCGGTGCCGGTGCGCTTGCCGGTCCGGGTCTGGAGCATGTAGAGCTTGCCGTCCTGCACCGTGAACTCGATGTCCTGCATTTCCTTGTAATGCTGCTCGAGCTTCTCACGGATACCGAGGAGCTGCTGGTAGACCTCGGGCATCTCCTGGCCGAGCTGGCTGATCGGCTCCGGGGTGCGGATGCCGGCGACGACGTCCTCTCCTTGGGCGTTGATCAGGTAGTCGCCGTAGAAGACGTTCTCGCCCGTGTTCGGGTCGCGGGTGAAGGCGACGCCGGTGCCCGAGCCATCCCCCATGTTGCCGAAGACCATCGCCTGGACGTTGACGGCGGTTCCCTTCAACCCGGTAATGCGCTCGATGCGCCGGTACTCGACGGCCTTCTTCCCTTCCCAGCTATTGAAGACGGCCATGATCGCCGCCCAGAGCTGTTCCTTGGGATCCTGGGGGAAGTCGCCGCCGGTGTGCGCTTTGTAGACGGCCTTGTAGCGCTTGACCAGCTCCTTGAGGTCGGCCGTGGAGAGCTCGGTGTCGAGCTTGACCCCCTTCTGGTCCTTGAGCGCGACGAGCTCGTGCTCGAACAGCTCGTGCTCGACGCCCATGGCGGTCGAGCCGAACATGTCGATCAGGCGGCGGTAGCCGTCCCAGGCGAAACGGTCGTTGCCGGTCTTCTTCGCCAGGCCCTCGACCGAGGCGTCGCTCAGGCCAAGGTTCAAGATGGTATTCATCATGCCCGGCATCGACAACGCGGCACCCGAGCGGACGCTCACGAGCAGCGGGTTCGCCGGGTCGCCGAACTTGCTGCCGTACAGCTCTTCGACCAGCTTGAGCGCGGCCTCGACTTGCGGCCTGACGGCCTCGGGGAGCTTCCGGCCGTTCTCGTAGTACGCCGCGCACACCTCGGTCGTGATGGTAAATCCGGGGGGGACCGGGATGCCGATGACGCTCATTTCCGCGAGGTTCGCGCCCTTGCCGCCGAGCAGGGTCTTCATGTCGGCCTTGCCGTCGGCCTTGCCACCGCCGAAGGAATAAACGTATTTCTGCGAATCGGACATCGGACGTGCAAGCTCCGTTTGAGATCGCGTCGAGGCCACCCAGGCCGGCCGCCACCGACGCGTCTGGGTACGCGCGGCCCCTTTGGATTCTTCATCAACTCATGAAACGGCAAAGGTTAACGTCCCGGTGCCCTGGCGTCAAGACGCCAGCGAGCCGAGCCCGAATCCGAATGGTCAACGAATCTGGGAGGGTTGGCCAGCCCGCCGGGGGCCTGGCCTACCCTACGATGGACGATGGCTCGCGTGCGCCTCAGAGCTCGGCCGGCGGGCGCGAGCGGTCAGCGCCGACGATCAAGCGGCTGCGCGGGTGCCGGGCGCGCCAGTCGCCCCAGCTCGTCGGCGTGGGATGGGCCACCCGGCGCAGGGTGGTTCCCCGGCGGCTGCCGGCGACGGCTTCGAGGCCCTCCCCTCGGTCGACCCAGAGGCTCTCGGTGCCGCGGTCGTAGAAGACCGGCTTACTGTCGTGGAAGTAACCGCTCACCCCCATCCGAACCCGCCGGCCTTCGGATGCGCCAACGTAAACATTGACGCGATCGGGTTTTGAGGCGAACGGATTGTAGGTCACAAGGAACGGCTGGTCGGCGACCTCGTCGTTGACCACCTCGACCTTGTCGAGCAACAGCAGCGGATAGACGTTTACGGTGCCGCCGAGCTCGTGCCCCGCGACGTCGGCCGCTTCGGGGATGCGCTGCCAGATCGTGCCGCCGCCCACTTCGACGATCGGCAGGTCGATGGCCTGGATCACGTCGCGGCCGATCGGCTCCGAGACGTGAGCGAGGTCGAGCTCGCCGCGGCCGATGCGGAACCACTGGTGACCTTGACCGTGTTTCCAGCCCGACCACAGGAGCGTGTGTGCTCCCTCGTCATGGCACCAGTCGTCGGGCCTGCGGGCGTACGAGGGGTTGATGTGGATGTTGTAGTAGCCGATGACGGCCGATTGGCGGGCTTCGGCCAGTTCGCCCTGCAAGTTGGCCCATTCCTGCCAGAGAATCCGGCCCTGGGAGCCAACGTAGAAGAGCAGTACGGCGAGTACGACGAGGGCCGCGCCACGAGGCAAGAGCGCTTGCACGGGGGCCGGGGAGGACGGGACAGAGGGGCTTGCTGAAACGTCGGCCGTGATAATGCGGTCGGCGGAGGCCATAGGCTGGACTCCCCTGAAAACGAGGTGTCGGTCGCGACCACGGGAGCAAGAGAGTTTGGGAATTGCAGCAAGGGTTATGCCGCGCGCCGGGGTCGGCGTCAACAGCTAAGTGTCAGCCCGGGCGCGATGGGTTACCGCGCACGAGAGGAAGTCTGACCGTCGCGAATTCTGGGGAGGCGGTGGCCGTTCCGAGCCCCGAAGGGGGCCGGGAACGTGTCCGCTAAAACCGTGACGGCTAAAAAAAACGATCGGCCCGAAACGCGGAACGCCCGGCCTCCTGGAACCAGGAAACCGGGCGCTCGGGTGTCGGTCATGCTGTCGCAGCGCGGGGCGCTGCGGCGACAGCGTCAGGCCTTGGCGGTCGCCTTGGCGTCGGTCTGGGCTTTCTTGACGATCTCTTCCTGGTAGCGGGTGGGCACCTTCTGGTACTTGAGGAACTCCATGCTGAAGCTCCCCTTCCCCTGGGTCATGCTGCGGAGGTCGTTGGAGTAGCCGAACATCTCGGCGAGCGGAACCTCGGCCAGGATCACGGCGAAGCCCGACCGGTTCTCGGTCCCGAGGATCACCCCCCGTTTGGCGGAGAGGGTCCCCGTGACCGGCCCCTGGAACTCCGTCGGGGTCTCGACCTCGACCTTCATGATCGGCTCGAGCAGCACCGGCTCGGCCTTGCGGAAGGTCTCCCGGAAGCAGTCACGCGCGCAGATCTCGAAGGCCATCGTCGACGAGTCGACGTCGAGGTACGAACCGTCCTGGACGACCATCTTGACCCCCATGACCTCGTAGCCGGCCACGGGACCTTTGTGCATCGACTCGCGGAACCCCTTCTCGACCGAGGGGATGTATTCGTTCGGGATGCGGCCGCCGGTGACCTTGTTCTCGAAGACGAACGCCTCGGGATCCTGGGGATCGAGCGGCACGAGCACCCCCTTGACGTGGGCGTACTGGCCGGAGCCGCCGGTCTGCTTCTTGTGCTTGTAGTCGAACGGTGTCTCGCGGGTCGGCGCTTCGCGATAGCTGACCTTCGGGGCGCCGACGGTGCACTCGACCTTGTACTCGCGGCGGATCCGCTCGACGTAGATTTCCAGGTGCAACTCGCCCATGCCCGAGATGATCGTCTCGCTCGTCTCATGGTCGACGTGCACGCGGAACGTTGGATCTTCGCGCATGAAGCGGTTGAGCGCTTTGGACAGCTTGTCGTAGTCGGCCCGCTTGGCCGGCGAGATCGACAGGTCGATCACGGGCTCGGCCGCGTAGATGCTCTCGAGCGAGAGGTTGGCCCCCTCGGCACAGTAGGTGTCGCCCGTGGCACACTCGAGGCCCATTACCGCGACGATATCCCCCGCGCCGGCCGAGGCGATGTCTTCCTTCTGGTCGGCGTGGACGCGGAGGATGCGGCTGATCCGGGTCCGCTTGCGCTGGCGCGAGTTGACGTAGAACTCCCCCTTCGCCAGCGTCCCCTGGTAGATCCGCATGTAGGTGACCTGGCCGAACGGCTCTTCGACGAGCTTGAACGCCATGGCGACCAGCGGCGCGTCGGGGTCGGCCGCGAGCGGGACCTCGGCCATGCCGTTGCTGTTGTCCTTGGCGAAGATCTCGCGGTCGAGCGGGCTGGGCAGGTACGCATTCACGGCGTCGAGCAGGAGCTGCACGCCCTTGTTCTTGTAGGCCGATCCGACCAGGACCGGGCAGAGCTGCTGGGCGATCGTCCCCTCGCGGATCGTGCGGTGGATCAGCTCGAGGGGCACCTCCCCTTCCTCCAGCAGCAGCTCCATGATCTCGTCGGATACGAGCGAGAGCGCCTCGAGCATCCCCTGGCGGGCGCGCTCGGCCGCGTCGGCCAGCTCGGCCGGAATCGGCTCACGGCGGACGTGCTCGCCGTTGTCCCCGTCGAAGTAGACGGCCTCGCGGTTGATGAGGTCCACGACCCCCTGGAAGTTCGACTCGGCGCCGATCGGCAACTGGAGCGGCACGGTCGTCAGGCCGAGCTTGCTCTCGAGCTGCTGGATCACGTTGACCGGATTGGCGCCGGTGCGGTCCATCTTGTTGATGAACGCCAGCCGGGGCACGGCGTAACGCTTCATCTGCCGGTCGACCGTGATCGACTGCGACTGCACGCCGGCCACCGCGCAGAGCACCAGCACGGCGCCGTCGAGGACGCGGAGCGAACGTTCCACTTCGACCGTGAAGTCGACGTGGCCCGGGGTGTCGATGATGTTGATCTTCTTGTCGGCCCACTGGACGGTGGTAGCGGCCGAGGTGATGGTGATCCCCCGCTCCTTCTCCAGCTCCATGTGGTCCATCACCGCGCCTTCGCCGCGGACTTCCTTGATCACGTGGGTCCGGCCGGCGTAGTAAAGCACGCGCTCGGTAAGCGTGGTCTTGCCGGAGTCGATGTGGGCGGAGATCCCGATGTTCCGGACGTTACGAAGGTTTTCCATAGTAGAGTGGCATCTTCTCAAAGGGTGGAACGCCCTTTGCGCTAGGGGATGACCGTACTCGTCAAGTGCCGGGAGCGGTCAGAACCCGCCGTTCCAGGACGGGTTCGGAGAGTGCGCCGAGGTCGTCGATCCGGGGAGCACACCACGGGCCGGATGGCCGTCGAATCTAACGCAATGTGGTGTGCGGCATGGGAAGAGTCCGAGTATGTCCGATGTTTAGAGGCACAATATCTTACCAATCCGTGCTACTCGGTCAAGCCCATCAGAAGGCTTTCCCCCCTAAAATTTACGACAATTCCGGACGTTTTGTTCGACCGGACGGCAATTGTTCCAATTCGGCCGGTTCGTCCCTAAGTTTTTCCGCGAAAGATCGTCCTCTGTCGTTGGAGACATAGAGTGCGAAGCCTGGATCCTCGAATTCTGGCGCACGTTGGCGTACGCTGACCGGACCGGGGGCGGTCGTCGCCCCCGTTTTTTCGGTCCCGAGCACTGCTGCTGCCATGACACTGCCCCGATTCGCGGATGACGCGGCCCGACTCGATTGGATTGCAGGCGCCCTGTACACGGGGGTCTTGAGCGACGCGTGCGACGCTGCGGGCCACCGCAACCGTGCGCTACGACCCGATGTACGCCCGCTCGACGAAGCCAGGGTGCTGGCCGGCCGGGCCAAGACGGTGGTCTGGGCCCCGATGTTTCACGTTCCGGAGCGGCCGTACGACAAGGAGATCGCCGCCGTTGACTCGCTCTGCCCGGGGGACGTGTTCGTGATGGCGGTCGGCCGCTCCGAGGAAATCGTCCCGTGGGGCGAGCTGCTGACAACCGCCGCGCTGGCCCGCGGGGGACGCGGGGCGGTGCTCGACGGCCTGGTGCGCGACGCGGCCCAGATCCGGCGCCTTGGGCTCCCCGTGTTCTGCACCGGGCGCAGGCCGTACGACTCCTGTGGCCGCGGGATCGTGGTCGATTACGACATTCCCCTGGTGCTCGACGGCGTCCCGGTCTGCCCGGGCGACCTCGTTTTCGGTGACGCCGACGGCGTCGTCATCATCCCGCGCGCCGTCGAGGACGAGGTGCTCGAGCGCGCCTGGGCAAAGGTCGCCGGCGAGAACACGACCCGGGACGCCCTCCGCGCGGGGGAATCGCTCGCCACCGTCTTTCGGAATCATGGAATCCTTTGAAAACAATGAAATACGATTCTGGTCCGCAATTTTTGACCGGGGGGAACGAATTCCCCTCCGTAAGCGGCCGTTCGCCGCCGCTTCAGCGCTCATTTCTCATGAGCGCATTTGACAGACCGCTTCCGGCCCCTTAGGATGCTCTGACAAGCGTAAGACGTCCGCGGGGCGTCATGCTCGAGGACTCGCGGCAGCGTGTACCGAGGAGTAGCGAGCGATGTTCCTGCTCCGGCCTGGGGTTTGGCACGACGTGGCAGCACCTGGGGCAGGCGCGCGGGTGCGCGCGACGGTCGGTTGGAGGATCCTGGTTCCGGGGGCCGCGCAATGGTCGTGGCGGCAGCCCGAGCGGGCGCTCGTGCTGTTCGGCTCGTTCGCCGCGGCGGCTACCGTCGCGGCGCTCTCCTGGGGGACGTGGACCGGCGGGCTCGTCCTGGCATTCGCCTTTGCCACGCACGTGGTCTCGGCGCTCGACGTCGTGCGCCAGAGTGCGTTTCCGGGGTTTGGCCGCTGGATGCCCGTCGCGTCCATTTCCGGCGGCCTGGCGATCGGCGTCTACGTTCCCGCGCTCTCGCTGGCAGCGCTGACGGCATGGCCCGTGACTGTCCCGGGCGCGCCGGGCGACGGCTACCTCGTCAATTGCTGGGCCTACCGCAACAACCAGGAGCCCGAGCGGAACGAATGGGTCTGGCACCGCCCTAACCCTTGGAGCGAGCTCAAGATCGGCCGCGTCATCGCCCAGGCGGGCGATGAGGTCGAGTGGTCGAGGCAGGGGTTTCGGATCAACGGCGAAAAGCACGCCGAGGGACGGCCTTATCGCTCCTCCGCCCCCCCCGGCGAGATGGCCTACCAGGTCCCGGAAGGCCATGTGCTCGTCCTGCCCGACGCGGCGGCCCGCGGCGGAGAGTCCGCCCAGCGCGTAGTGCTCGTGGCCCGCGAGCAGGTCAAGGGGCGCGCCTGGGCCCGGCTCTACCCCGTCTGGGAGCGCCAGCTACTCCGCTAGCCCCCTCTCCTCGGCCCGTCGAGAATCCGCGGTAGGACCGCGACAAGCCCGCGCGCGCTTGCTATCATCAATTGGAGGGCGCGGCCGGTTCGGGGCACGGCCCGGCCCCGGCCATCTCGCGAGCGGAGTGGTGGTATGGATCGACTATGGGCCCCCTGGCGCGCGCAGTACATCCGCGAATCCTCGGGGCCGGTCGAGAACTCCTCCGAGTGCTTCCTCTGCCGGGGGCTGGCCGAGGACGATGATCGCGCCAACCTCGTGGTCTGGCGCGGTGAGTGCTCGGTTGTGGTCCTGAACCGATTTCCGTACAACAATGGACACCTCCTCATCGCCCCGCGCGTTCATCTCGGAACGATCGACGCGCTGGAGGGGATGAGCTTGACGGAGCCGGTCGAAACAATTCGCCGGATGGTTCAGGTCCTCGATCGCCTGTTGCGGCCCCAGGGCTACAACATCGGCCTGAACCAGGGAAAGGCGGCGGGCGCCGGCCTCCCGGGACACTTGCACTGGCACGTCGTCCCCCGCTGGGACGGCGACTCCAACTTCATGCCGGTCCTGGGACAGACGAAAGTGATTGTGGAAAGCCTGCTGGAGTTTTACGATCGACTCAAGGCGGAGTTGGACGCGGTCGGACTGAGTGCACCAGTTCAGCGACGCAATTGAAAGCATTTTCTCCTCGGTACACCGGGGACGTCGGAAAGGTTTCAATAATGCAGCTAATTATAATCCGGGCCGTGTTCGTACTGGTGGTGGCCGGCCTGGGGGTTCGCCTGTCCAGGACGGTTGGCGAATACGTCAACCCTTATCTCACGTTCTTCGGCTTGATGATCGGCGCGGTGACCGTCGTCGTCGCCGACCTGATGACCCCGCGCAAGCGCATCCAGACTATCTCGGCCATCTACTTCGGGATCATCGTCGGCCTGATTCTCAGCAACCTGGTCCAGAGCGCCTTCGAGCCGTCCCTCACGGCGATGCGCGAGGATATCCGCAACGCGGTCTACGCCCTGCTCATGATCTTCATCTGCTATGTCTGCGTGAGCACGCTGCTCCAGACCAAGGACGACTTCCGGTTCATCATCCCGTACATGGAGTTCTCCAAAGAGGTCAAAGGCGCGCGGCCGCTCGTGCTGGACACCTCGGTGGTGATCGACGGGCGGATCGCCGACGTCGCCGAGTGCCGCGTGCTCGACCAGCCGCTCGTCGTACCACGGTTCGTGCTCCAGGAGCTGCAAGGCATCGCCGACAGCTCCGACAAGCTGCGGCGCAACCGGGGACGGCGGGGGCTCGACATCCTGAACCGGCTCCAGAAGTCCCCCGGCATCGAGGTCAAGATCCACGACGCCGAGCTGCCCGAGCTGGCCGGCATCCGGGAAGTCGATCAGCGCCTGGTCGTCCTGGCGAAGCATCTCGGCGGGAAAGTCGTCACGAACGACTACAACCTCAACAAGATCGCGCGGCTCCAGGGCGTCGAGGTCATTAACCTGAACGACCTGGCCAATGCGATGAAGCCGATCGTGCTCCCCGGCGAAGGGCTGACGGTCAAGCTTATCAAGCGCGGGGAGGAAGCGGGCCAAGGGGTCGGCTACCTCGACGACGGCACCATGGTCGTCGTCGAACAAGGGGCCTACCACCTGGGTGAGATCGCCCGCGTCACCGTCACGAGCGTCCTGCAGACGAGCGCCGGCCGGATGATCTTCGGCCGGATCGACGTCAGCTCCCCCCCAGGCCCCAGCCGCGCACCGGCCAACGTGGATGCCAAGAAGGGACCGGCCCGCGACGACATCGCGTGAGTAGGCTGCATGAAATGCACCCTACTTCAACCTGTCGGCACTTCGGACGGGTTTGACTCGTCCTCGTCCCCCTCGGGCAGGCCGTCGTAGGGCGTCTTGCACCAGTGGCAGACGAGCACTTTCTCGCAGCTTGGGCAGAGGATCGCGACCTCCGGCTCGGAGAGCGACTCGTACGCCTCCGGGTCCGCAGGCGCGTACTCTGCCTGGCACTGATCGCAGATGAGGGGACGTTCGCAATAGGCGCAAGCCACCATCTCGGCCTCCCTTCGGACGAGTTCTCACTCTGAGCTCGCCGCGGCCTTCTCGGGCTTGAGGCAGCGGCCGATCTGGCGGACCGCCTGGCGCAGGCGGTGTTCGTTCTCGATCAGGGCCAGCCTCAACCATCCCTCGCCCGACTCGCCGAACCCGCGGCCGGGGCTGACCGCAACCTCGGCCTCCTCGAGGAGCTTCATCGCGAAGTCGATCGAACCCATCTTCGACCGCCAAGGTTCGGGGATGGGCGCCCACACGAACATGCTCGCCTTGGGTCGCTCCACCTCCCAGCCGAGCCGGTTCAGGCCGTCGACCAGCACGTCCCTGCGCAACTGGTATTCGGCCACCTGCGCGAGCCGTGCTGGCTCGCCGTGCCGCAGGGCGACGATGGCCGCGATCTGCACCGCCTGGAAGATGCCGTAGTCGTAGTAGCCCTTGATCGCCTTGAGCGCATTGAGCATGTCGCGGTTGCCCGCCGCGAACCCGACGCGCCAGCCGGCCATGTTGTAACCCTTGGACATCGTCGTGAACTCGCAGCCGACGTCCTTCGCCCCCTTGGCGGCGAGGAAGCTCGGCGGCTGGAACCCGTCGAAGCCGATGTCGCCATAGGCGAAGTCGTGGATCACGAAGAAGTGGTACTTCTTCGCCAGGCCCACGACCTCCTCGAAGAACGCCTGGTCCACCACCGCAGTCGTCGGGTTGTGCGGGTAGTTGAGCACCAGGATCTTCGGTTTCGGGAAGAGGCTCTCGCACACCCGTGCGACGTTGGCCAGGAAGGCCTGGGGGTCGCGAACGTCGAGCGCGATGACGTTGCCCGAGGCTAGCGCGATCGCGTGCACGTGGATCGGGAAGCTCGGCGCGGGGACCAAGGCGGTGTCGCCCGGCCCGAGCAGCGCCAGGCACATGTGGCTGAACCCTTCCTTCGAACCGATCGTCGCGACCACCTCGGCGTCGGGGTCGAGGCTGACGCCAAACCGCCCCTCGTAACGCGCTGCGACTTCTCGGCGCAGGTTGTAGACGCCGGTCGCGACGCTATAACGGTGGTTCCTCGAGTCGCGCGCGGCCTCGCAGAGCTTGTCGACGACCCAGGGTTCCGGCGGGTCGGTCGGGTTGCCCATGCCCAGGTCGATGACGTCGATACCGGCCCGGCGCTTCCGGTACTTCAGCTCGTTGATCTTGCCGAACAGATAGGGGGGAAGGCCCCGGACTCGTGGCGCCACTTCCAGGTCGAAGAGCTCGGCCGTGTCGGGGTTGGTCGTATGGTCGATCATCGCGGCAAGGATCCCTCGTGCGCGAGGCTGGTTGGACGGTCCCGCTGACTTATTCGGGGCCAGAGCCTCCCGCTCTTGACACTAATATAACGACTGGGAGGATCGAACGCATCGGGCGCTTGGCGCCGGCCCCATCCTTTTTGGATTTGTAGGGCCGGTGATTGCCGGCCTGGATTCGGCCTGCAATGGCCGGCCCGACTTACGAAACGGACATCTCGTTGGCGTCACGCCGCGCAGCTTGTCGATTCGTATGGTCCGCACGTTATTTGTAGGCTGCATGAAATGCACCGGTGCGTTCCACGCACCCTAAAGCAATACGGCTCGGCCGTCCCAAGAAGATGCGCGCATCCGGCCTCCCCCACACTTCTGACCCGCCAAGACCCGATCTTTTCAGTTTTGCCGAACTTCCGGCCCAGGGGCGTCGATACTCAGTCGTGCCACCGAGACGACCCGCCACCTTCGGCTTCTCACCCGCGCTAACGCACCAACGGACCTCGGGCCTGTCCGGATCATCATAAAACGATCGAGGGGCCAGGAACGGCATCACCGCTCCCGGCCCCTCGTCGTCTTTTTCGGGTTGGCCTCGACGCGAGCGCGAGGCGAACGTTTTTTACTTCTGCTTGCTCAGGGTCACGAAGTGGCCGGGCGTCTTTGCGGGCTGCACGTAGAGCGCCAGCTCATCGGAATGGCCCGTCAGGTCCTGGAACTCCTTGACCGTCTTGACGGCGTTGATCTTCTTGTCCTTCACGACCTTGGTGATCACCTCGCCCTGCTGCAATCCGGCGGCCTCGGCGGGGCTTCCCTCCTTGACCGAGCTGATGAGCAGGCCCTGGAGATCCTTCGGGTGGCCGAGCGAGGCGGCCAGCTCAGGGGTGAGGGGCTGGACCTCGAAGCCGAAATCCTTGACCTCGACCTTGGGCGTCTCGGCCTTCGTCTCCGGCTCGTCCGATTCGGACTTCTTCTCGATGTCGAAAACGACCTTGTCGGCCGGGGCCGGGACGAGCGTCGCCTTCTGTTCCTTCCCCTCGCGGTAGAAGATCACGGCGTACGACTTGCCGACGTCGCTGGCAGCGACGTTCAAGCGGAAGGTGGGCACGCTGACGACCGGCTGGCCGTTGAAGCTGGTGATGATATCGCCCGCCTTCAGGCCCGCCTTCTCGGCCGGGCTTCCCTTCAAGATCTGGCCGACGACGACCCCCTTCGTCTTGGAGTCGAGGCCGAACTGCTTGGCGAACGCCGGGGTGAGCGGCTCAAGCGCGATGCCGATCCGGGCGCGGCTGACTTTGCCATCCTTGATCAGCTTGTCGGCGACGTTCGAGGCCATGTCGATCGGAATGGCGAACCCGACGCCATCGTTGCCGCCGCTGCCGCCCATGCCGCGGCTGCCGGTCACGATGGCCGAGTTGATCCCGATCACCTGGCCGTCCAAGTTGACGAGCGGACCACCCGAGTTACCCGGGTTGATCGCCGCGTCGGTCTGGATGAACGACTCGTACGCGTTGATGCGCACGTCGTCCCGTTCGGTGGCCGAGATGATTCCCTGGGTCACCGTCTGATCGAGACCGAACGGCGAACCAAAGGCCATGACGAGCTCGCCCACCTTCAGCTTGCTGCTGCTGCCCCGGGGCAAGGCGGGGAAGCTCGTGTTCTCGACCTTGATGACCGCCACGTCCGAGTCGGGGTCGGTCCCCACGACCTTAGCGGGTGCCTCGGTGCCGTCGTAGAAGGTGACGGTGATCTTGGCGGCGTCCTGCACGACGTGGTTGTTCGTCAGGATGTGCCCCTTGTCGTCATAAATGAAACCCGAGCCTGTTCCCTCGGCGAGCTTCCCGTGGAACTGCTCTTTCTCCGGCTGGAAGTTGGGGCCGAAGAACTTCTTGAGCATCTCTTCGAGGTCTTTGGGGTCGATGTTGCCACGACCGCCGGGGCCCGGGAACGGGAATGGCTGCTGCCGGCGCCCCGGAACGAGCCCGCGCGACGCGCCCGGCTTACGTTCGATCTGGATCAGCACGACCGATGGCTTGACGAACTCGGCGACCGACCCGAACGCTTCCGACAAGGCGTGCGCGGCCTTCTGGCTCTCGGCCGAGACGCGAGGCGCCGCGGGCATCGGGCGGATGAGCCCGCTGGAACTGACGAGCGCTGCGCTCGACACAACAAGGGCCGCCCAAGCGACTGCATTGCGTTTCATGCCGTGATCACTCCTGTTGTGAAATGATTGTGAGACTAGAGAAACTAGCGAAAGAACGGGGGAGCGGGCCGATCCGCGGCGCGCCCCCCGGCGTCTTTTGGTTGTTACGATCGAAGCGGCACGAAGGTTGGGTTTGCTCGGTCCCACTGGAAAAAACTCAGCAAAACCCGCGCCCGGCGCGCAATCATGGCGTGACACAGGGTCGCGTCAACCGCTACTGTAATGAAATTCGACACGAGGTCGATGGATATTTTCGGGCTTGACCGATTTGGGAGCGGCGCGTGCTTGATCCTCGCGACCAGGCCCCCGGCCCGTTCCTGGCCGAGGCGAGGCGGCTTGGGGCGGACGACTTGGCGGTCCGTCGGCTGCTTTCGGCCATCCTGGGCCAGGGGATCCACGACCCGGCCGCCTGGGGCCGCTCGTTCCAGGTCCCGCGCCGCCTCAGCGACGCCATCGGCACCCTGCCGAGACTCCGGCTCGACCGCGTGGTCACGTCGCCACGCGACCTTTTTCAGAAACTGCGCTTCTTGACCGGCGACGACCTCGCCCTCGAAACCGTACTGATCCCCCTGCACCGGCCGGGCGCCGCGAGTGTCTGTCTCTCGTCGCAAGTTGGCTGTGCGATGGGATGTACGTTCTGTGCCACGGCCCGGATGACGACCCGTCGCAACCTCGCGGCCTGGGAGATCGTCGACCAGTGGGTCCAGGCGCGGGACCTGGCGCGCTCCCAGGGTCGGAGGGTCAGCGGCGCGGTCTTCATGGGGATGGGCGAGCCTTTCCTCAACTACGACCGCGTCCTGGCCGCGGCCGAGCTGCTGCGTTGCCCCTATGGAGCGGCGGTGGGGGCGAAGAGCATCACGATCAGCACCGTCGGCCTGGTCCCTGAAATCGACCGTTATACGACCGAAGGGCACCGCTTCCGACTCGCAATCAGCCTGGGCGCCGCCACCGACGCCAAACGGGCCCGCCTCGTGCCGGTCGCCGCGCGTACGCCGGTCGCCCAGGTGATGGCCGCCGCGCGCCGGCACGCCCTGGCCCGGCGCGACCGCGTGATGCTGGCGTACGTCTGCATCCGCGACGAGAACGTCGGCGAGGACGACGCTCGGGCCCTGGGGGAGTTGATCGGTGACACTCCCGTGCGCCTGGACCTGATCGACGTGACCGACCCGACCGGTCGGTTCCTCCCCCCTGCCCCCGACGAGCTCAAGGCCTTCCGCGACGCCTTGACCCGCCACGTCGGCCAGCCGGTGGTGAGGCGGTATTCGGGGGGAGCGGATATTCAGGCGGCATGTGGCACGCTGGCGGGTGAGCGGTAAGCGCTCCGGGCACCTCCGAGGAGGGAGAACAACTTCGGAGGCGCCCGCCAATCTGGTTCCCGCGGTTACCTGTAGGGCCGGCCGTTGCCGGCCCTACAAAACCTTCCAGAGGCATCCGGATCGATCAACCCGCGCACGAGAACCCTTAACGATTTGACGGATACGACGACATGGTGTACTTACCGCGACCAAGGCGCGGCGCCTCCAACGGATGCGTCACCCGAACCGCTCGTCGAGCCTCGGTGCGCAGGAGTTCAACCTTGAGAACCCGGTTCGAACGCGCCCGCATGGCCGTCTGCATTTCGGCCGTGTGGGTCGGGTGCGGCTCGTCGCTCGTCACCGGCCAGGACGCAACTCCCAACCAGAGCACGAACGCGGTCGACGCCGCCCGGCCGCCGGCCGCATCCGTCGACGTTCGATACCGTTCCCCGAGGGCGACGGTCAGAACCTTCCTGATCGCGATGAACCAGGCCGAGGACGACCCGCACAAAATTGACGAGGCGGTCGCCTGCCTCGACCTCTCGGGGATTCCGCCCGACCGGCGCGACGGTGGGCGTCTTGCGTTCGGGCTGGAGTTCATCCTGCGCTCGACCAACATCCCGACGACCGTGATTGCGGACGCTGTGGACGGCGCAGCTTACACGATCGGCGAGAACAAGGACATCAAGCTCACCCTGCGCCGGATGGCCGACGGGCGCTGGCTTTTCGACAGCCAGACGCTTCAGGACTTGTCGCGGATGCGGCTGTTCCTCTGGCAGCGGGACCTCGCGGCCAGCCAGGGAAAAGCGACCGGCGACGTGCCGGCCGACTTCCGGTCACCGTACGCCATGTTCCACACGTTCATCGACGCGTTCAAGAAGGGCGACCTCGACACGGCCGCACGTTGCCTGGACCTGACCGAGGTCCCTGACCCAGCGCGCCAGGTCGTCGGGAGGGGGCTGGCGCTGAAGCTTAAAGAGGTCCTCGACCGGTCCATCTTCGTGATCTTCCAGGACCTGCCGGACTCCTCGGTCGGCGTCCCCTTGGCGGCGGTGGTCCACCCCGAGGGGCGGATCACCGCCGAGCGGCAGGTTGAGGGCGCGCGCAAAGGGCAATGGCTCTTCAATCGCGGCACGGTCCGGTCACTGGACGGGCTCTACGACGCGTTCGAGTCGAAGCCGATCGTCCCCGAGCTGGCGGCGGCCGGGCGGACGGCCGCCGGCCCTGCCTTCGGGCTATCGCCCGGGCTGTGGCTCCGCCATCGGATTCCGGCCCTGCTCCGGTACCGGGTCGGACCCGCAGGTCCATTCTCGTTCGGCGTGTACCAGGTCATCGGAATGGCTCTGCTCGTCCTCCTGGTCGTCCCGGCATACCGGCTCGTCGTCTGGCCGCTCACCCGCTTGTTCCGGACCTTGATGCGTTGGCGGGGTGTCGCGGCTGACGATCGTGAAGTGGCGGCATGGGTCCGCCCGCTCGGCTGGCTGGCGGCCGCCTGGGTGCTCGTCCAGGGCGTGACGATCCTCGACCTGCGGCTGGGGGCCGCCGGCGCACTCCTGGCCGTGCTGGTACCGGCCTTCTGGCTGGCAGCGGCCCTCGCGGCCTACCAACTGATTGACCCGGCGCTAAAGCTCGTCGCCGGCCCCGCCGTCACCCAGGAGGGGGCAACCACCCTCGCCGCCATGGGGTTCCCGGTGGTGTCGCTGGTGCTCAAGATCCTGGTCGTCGCCTGCGGGCTCGCCATGGTGCTCACGTTGTTCGACTTCGACGTGGCGACCGTCCTCGCCGGCCTCGGGATCGGCGGCCTCGCGTTCGCCCTGGCCGCCCAGGACACCCTCAAGAACTTCTTCGGCTCGCTGATGCTCATCGCCGACCGCACGTTCCGGGTCGGGGACCTGGTCCAGATCGGCGGCAATGAAGGCGTCGTCGAGTCGGTCGGGCTCCGCACCACGCGGATCCGAGGGCTCGACGACTCGCTCCTGACGATCCCCAACTCCGACCTGACCACCGCGCACGTCACCAACTTCGGCGCACGCCGCTACCGCCGCTTCCGCACCCGCGTCACCGTCCCGTACGGTACGCCCCCCGACCGCTTGATCCAGTTCCGCGACGGCATCCTGGACCTGGTACGCCAGCATGCCCAGGTACGGCAGCAGAAGTACGAAATCGCCGTCAACGACCTGGGCGCGTGCGGAATCGAGATCCTCATCCAGGTGTTCTTCGAAGTGCCGGACGGTCACACCGAACTGCTAGCCCGCGACCAGTTGATCGTCAACATCCTCCGGCTCGCCGAGCAGTTGGAGGTCGCGCTCGACAGCCCGAAAATCGTCCTCGAACGCGAACGCAGTACGCACCCCAGATCAACTGCGGGTGATTCCGTTCCGATGGCTTCGTCGTAACCGGGACCGCTTGGAGACGATCAATCCTGCTGTCGCGAGTGACTAACGGCATCAGGGCGGATGATTGTCGTGCTGGCTCTCTTTGAACGGGCACACCGGTCGGCGTCCGAAGCCCTTGGACCGCGGCGCTTGCCGCTGCGTTCCGTCCCGTCCGCAACGCGGAAGGGGGAGCAAGCTTCCGTAACGTGTTTCGCGTCTCGCACAGCCAAGTCCGTGGCGTGGCAAACCCGCCCCTACAACTCCGCGGCGTACCTCGGACACGATGCGCGCAATATGCACAAGCTCCCGCACTCCAAAGGTCTAGACCGACCGGCTCGCCCAGTTCCCCCCTTGCCCCCGACAAGTCTGATGCCCCATGGCGCGACGTCCGCCAGTCGGCCGGTATCATCCAGCAGCACGGACGTCCTTCCTGAGCACGGAACCTGCGTCTAGGCAGAAAGTTAGCGAAATCCTTCGAGCGGCCTTGCAGGGCATCAACTCGCATGTTACAACAAAAACGTCGTACAACAGATCCGTTGTAAGCAGCGGGCCGCGTTTCAGAACGAGGGGGCCAATGGTTCACCAGGTGATTGGTGCTCCTGTCTCGGGCGAGGATTTCTACAACCGAGAGGAAGAACAGCGCGTCGTCTGGGAGCGATTGGAAAACAACAGTCTGCTCATGCTCGCCCCGCGCCGAGTGGGCAAGACGTCGTTGATGCATCGGCTAAGAGACACGTCCCATCAAAATGGGTTCCTGGCGACATTTCTCAGCGTTCAAGATCAATCCTTGGAGCTGGGTTTCGTTCTCAAGCTGTATGAAGCCGTCGGCAAGCTTCAGAAAGCCGACACGGTTTTGCGCCGCCTTGCCGACGGCCCTTTCGGTTCTTTCTTCGGGCGCATCAAGAAACTGGGGCCGGTCGAGCTGGCCGAAGCACCGCGCGACGAATGGCGGGAACTGGGAAACGCGCTGACACTCGCGCTCGACACTCTGGCGGGGAGTTGGTTGCTCCTGGTGGATGAACTCCCAGTTTTCGTGCTCAGCCTCGTTCGTCAGGATCCTACGGGCACACGAGCCCGCGACTTTCTGCACTGGTTCCGGACCCTTCGCCAGGGGCCGTATGACCGGGCGCGCATCCGCTGGTTTCTTGCAGGATCGCTCGGACTCGATACCGTCGCGGCGCGGCTCGACCTCAGCGACACGATCAACGACCTTCAACTGACCCCGCTTGGTCCGTTCAGTCCTTCCACGGCGCACACGTTCCTCGTCGCGCTGGGCAAGACTTACCACGTGGACCTCTCCGTCGAAGTCCGTGAACGCATCTTGGAGCGGATCGGTTGGCCAATTCCTTATTATCTGCAACTGATGTTCTCCGAGCTTCATAGCCGCCAGCAGGAGGGCGCAGCGGCGCCAACGGTTGCGACTGTGGATGAGGCGTTTGAGGAACTACTTTCGCCCTCGAAGAAGATGTACTTCGATTACTGGCGACAACGGCTGGGGGAGGAGCTCGGCCGACCCGACGATGGATTCGCTAACTTGCTCCTGACGAAATCCGCCCGCGACGAACGCGGCGCGTCCCTCCGCGTGCTCCGCCAGGCACTGGGCGCACAAATTACGGATCCCGATCAGCGCGACCAGAAGCTCCGGTATCTGCTCGACGTGTTGTTGAGCGACGGTTACCTGGTGGAGCACGAAGAACGCTTCGTGTTCCGCTCACCATTGCTACGGGCCTTCTGGCTCCGGCGGGCGGCGCGATGAACGACTCCCTCCAAAAGCCCCTGGACGGCATTGCGGTCTACAACCCCGACTTGTTGAGCAAGTCCCAGCTCGTCGCCCTGTTCGTCGCCCGGGGGCCACTCTTGCAGCGTCTGCTCGATGATTTACGGCACCACGGGGCGAGCGGCAGCGCACAGCACCATCTGCTCGTCGGGCAGCGAGGGATGGGCAAGACCACCCTGCTCCGCCGCCTGCGGTACGCGATCGATGACGAACCTGAATTGAGCCGCTACTGGCTCCCCCTCACCTTTCCCGAGGAGCAGTACAACGTCGCCCGGCTCTCGGACTTCTATCTCAACTGCATCGACGCACTGGGCGACGCACTCGAACAGAGCGGCCGGCACGAGGAGGCCGCTGCCCTTGATGCCGCGGTCCAGACCCTGCCCAACCGCGATGAAGCGGAGCGCGCCTCGCAGGGCCTGCGCCTGTTGATGGATGAGACGCAACGGACCGGACGACGGCTGGTCCTGCTCATCGACAACCTTGACCTGATCTTGGACCGCCTCAAGAACGACGGCTGGACGCTGCGCGAGCTCTTGAGCCAAGAACGAGGGCCGGTGATCGTCGGGGCGAGCGTGCAGGCGAGCGAGGGCCTGTTCGACTACGGACAGCCATTTTACGACTATTTCCAGATCCACGAGCTGCGAGGCCTGTCGGCGGACGAGACCCAGGACGTGCTGCGCCGGCTCGCCCGCGAGGGCAAGGCGCCGGAAGTCGAGCGCATTCTCGACCGCGACCCGGCGCGGCTCCGCACCCTGCACAACCTGACCGGGGGGAATCCTCGCACGATCGTCTTGCTCTACAACGTGCTCGCAACCGGCATCCACGGCGACGTCCGCTCCGATTTGCAAAGGCTGCTCGACCTCAGCACGCCCTTGTACAAGGCCCGGTTCGAAGCCCTCTCCGCCCAGGCGCAGCAGGTCATGGACGCGCTCGCCATTCACTGGGACCCCACCACGGCCGGCGAGCTCGCCGAGCTAGCGCGGTTGGAAACGAACGTCGTGTCCTCACAGCTCAACCGCCTGGTTCAGGACGGCCTTGTCGAGAAGGTGGCCTACTTTCCCGGCAAGAAGACCGGTTTCCAGGTCGCCGAGCGCTTCTTCAACATCTGGTACCTCATGCGCGCCAGTCGCCGTCTTCGTCAAAGGCTGATCTGGCTGGTCGAGTTCCTGCGCATGTTCTTCACTCCCGATGAGCTTCGGGAACGCGCTCGTCATCATCTCAAGAACGCCGGCGATTCGGACCCCGACCGACGCCTGAAGCACATCGAATACAGCCTGGCCCTGGCTCAAGCGATTCCTGACGATCCCCTCAAAGGCGCGCTGGAAAGCACCGCACTCCGATCGCTCGTGGGTGACGAGTCGCTGCGCCGCGAAATCGCCGCTCTGCTCGATTTAGAGGGAAAAGACGCATCTCTCAAAGGCTTCGCCGACAGGCACCAGATGATGGACGTCGCTCGACAGAAAGTGTTTGCTGCAAAACCTGCGTTCAAAAGTTGGTCCCCTGATCAATTCTGGGTAGTCCTCTCGGGCTGCCCGTCGTTCACGCCGGCCCAGAAGCTCGCCATCGCCTCGGCACTCGACAACATCCAGGAAGACCAATTCGTCGCCGTTAAAAATAAATTAATTGCAAATATTAATCATGTTACTAGTTTGATCGGATCTAAAGATTTGGCCGCGACTGTGATCGAGGCGATACGCCAGGGCTACATGGCTGCCACGGAGAAGAAGCGACCCTTCACTGCAATCCCAAGCACGGATCAGGCTGTGGTTCACGATGAAGTCGATCTCGGATACCCAACCCACTGGGCCCTTGAGGACTTGGAAGGCGCGAGAATCGCCACCGAGGCACTCGGTGAGCGGGAACTTCCCGCGCTCGCTCTGGCGGTGCGACTAAGCACTCGTGTTGACAGTGACATGATTTCCGAGCTGTGGCAGGAACTCGCGCATTGTCGATCCCCGATACCCTATGTTCAGTGGGCCTACGCCGCTGCTCAAACGAGGTTGGACCCCGCCGAAATCGAATGGGCCGCAACGAGAGGCGCTAGCTTGTGCGAAAGGAATGGCTTCGCTTGGGGACTATTGGGAAATCTAAGGACGATTCTTGAACAGCCCGAGCAGGCCGAGGCCGCTTACCGGCGCGCGATCGAGGTCGACCCTAACTACGTCCACGCCTACTGCGGCTTGGGCAACCTGCTCACCAACGATGAGGCACGGGCCGGCGAGGCCGAGGCCGCGTTCCGACGCGCAATTGAGGTTAGGCCCACCTACGCCTACGCGTGGGACTGCCTCGGCGATCTCCTGGCAAAAGATCGAGCACGGGCCAGCGAGGCCGAGGCGGCCTACCAGCGCGCGATCGAGGTCGACCCTAACTACGTCCACGCCTACTGCGGCTTGGGCAACCTGCTCACCAACGATGAGGCACGGGCCGGCGAGGCCGCGTTCCGACGCGCAATTGAGGTTAGGCCCACCTACGCCTACGCGTGGGACTGCCTCGGCGATCTCCTGGCAAAAGATCGAGCACGGGCCAGCGAGGC
>JARLIH010000157.1 GCA_031291845.1 Isosphaeraceae bacterium
GGTCCATGGCGATCCTCCTGATCCGGGGGAAAACGGGCCTCCAAAACACCAGAGGTCGCGCACCTTACCACAAATCCGTCGGGTTCCTCTATTGACGCTTTGGACCGCGAACGAGAAGGCGCAGAAGCTGACGTGCACCCATGGTCAGCACCGGCTGCGGCTTGAGCTTCCTCCGCCCCACTCCCTTTCGCTACGATGGGAGGCATGACGGCAGACCCAGCGTGTTTCGAAACGCCCCGCCCGCGCGGGCTGTTCTTTAGCTTGGACGGCCCCGACGGCGGCGGCAAGACCACTCAGGCGGCCCTGCTGGCCGCCTGGCTGCGTGCGCGGGGCCAGAACGTCGTCGCCTGCCGCGACCCCGGCGGCACGCCGCTGGGGGACCGCTTGCGCCCCATCCTCCTCGACCGTGACGGCGCGGCGGTTGGCCTGCGCGCGGAGATGCTCCTGTACATGGCCAGCCGCGCTCAACTGGTGGAAGAGGTCATCCGGCCGTCCCTGGCGGCGGGGCGCGTGGTCGTGTCCGACCGCTTCCTGCTGGCCAACATCGTCTACCAGGGGGATGCCGGCGGCTTGCCCGTCGACGAGGTGGGGCAGGTCGGCCGTGCGGCGACGGGGGGACTGTTGCCCGACTTGACGATCGTGCTCGACGTGCCGGCCGATGTCGCGAAGGCGCGCGTCGGGCGCGCGCGAGACCGGATCGAGGACCGGCCCGACGATTACCGCGCCCGCGTCCGCACGGGGTTCCTTCGCGCGGCGTGCGACTGGCCGGCCGGCCATTGCCCCTATTACCCCGCGCCGATCGTGGTTGTCGACGCGACGGGCGAACCGAACGACGTGACGACCCGGATCCGAAGCGAGGTGCAGCGTGTCCTGGCACTCGATCCGAGGACATGACGCGGTTGCCGCCAGCCTGAAGCGCAGCCTCGTGCGGGGCCGGTTCCCGCATGCGCTGCTGTTCGTTGGCCCGGAAGGGATCGGCAAGCGAACGTTCGCGCTGAAGCTCGCCCAGTCCCTGCTCTGCCAGCGCTCCGAGGAGGCCGACCTCGACCCGTGCGAGGTCTGCCCGTCCTGCCTCCAGGTCAAGGCAGGGAACCACCCCGACGTGCTCCAGGTCGAACGGCCGCCCGACAGGCACGAGCTCCCGATCGCCGTGATCCGCGACCTGTGCCTCGACCTCGGCCTCAAGCCCATGATGGGTCCGCGCAAGCTGGCGATCGTGAACGACGCCGACGACCTGAACGACGAGGCGGCGAACGCGTTCCTCAAGACGCTCGAGGAGCCGCCGCCGGGGTCAATCTTGATCTTGATCGCCACGTCGGCCGAGGCGCAACTGGAAACCATCCTCTCGCGCTGTCGGGTCGTTCGCTTCGACCCCTTGCCGGAGGCCGAGCTCGCCGCGGTACTCCAGGAGCAAGGCGTCGCGCCCGACCCCGCCGAGGCAGCCCGGCTGGCCAAGCTCGGCGAGGGGAGCGTCAGCCGCGCGCGGGGCCTGGCAAGCCGCGAGATCGAATCGTTCCGCCGCGACCTGTTCGATGCCCTGGCCGATCCCCGCGGTTTTGATCCCTCCTCGCTCGCGAAGCGCGTGCACGAATTCGTGAAGGACGCCGGCAAGGAAGGCGTCGACCAGCGCCAGCGCGCCAGCCTGCTGATGGGGGAGCTCGCCCGTTTCTTCCGCGGCCTCTTGTGGCAGACCGCGGGACTTACCCCCCCCAGTCCCGACCCCGACGACCGGCGCGCCATCGCCGCCCTGGCCGAGCGGCTGAACCCCGAGGACGTCTTCGTCCTGGCCGATCGCGCGCTCGAAGCGGCCTATCATATCGAGCGCAAGGTTTATATGTCCGTGATTCTCGAATCCCTGACGCATGACCTCGGGGCGCTCATCAACCCGCGAGCCTGACCGCCTTGGCGCGGCTGGGTGGTATCCCCGGAACGAGCCTGGTCGACCGCTGGACCACGTGGCACTGGCCGAGTAGGATGGCCCACCGTTGGGCTGAAGGTCTCGCCCGAACCCGCCACGTTTTCCACACCTGCTGCGAGAGGTCTGCGACATGTTGGGTGCCCCGAGCATTCCCCGCCGCCACCGGGTTGGTTTCGCATTGGCCGCGCTGGCCGTCCTGGTCTGCGGGCCCACGGCCCCGGGCCAGGAACCAAAGAAAAAAGCCGCTCCCGAGAGCGCCACGGTCCCCAAGCCTCGCGAGGGGAACGCCTGGGTGAAGATGCACGAGTCATTTCTCGAACGCGCCAAGAAGGGAGATGTCGACCTGCTCTTCCTCGGCGACTCGATCACGCAGGGATGGGGTGGTAACGGGAAGGAAGTATGGGAGCGCTTCTACGGCCCGCGTCATGCCGCGAACTTTGGGATCGGCGGCGATCGCACCCAGCACGTCCTCTGGCGTCTCGAAAACGGCGAGGTCGAGGGAATCAAGCCCAAGGTCGCCGTGCTGATGATCGGCACGAACAACTCCGGGGCAAACTCGGGCGACGAGATCGCCGAAGGGGTTGAGGCGATCGTCAAGAAGCTGCACGAGAAGCTTCCCGAGACGAAAGTTCTGCTGCTGGCCGTCTTCCCGCGCGGGGAGAAGCCGAACCCCACTCGCGAGAAACTGGCCGCGGTGAATCAACGAATCGCGAAGCTCGATGACGGCAAGACGGTCAAGTACCTCGACATCGGCCCGAAGTTCCTCAACGAGGACGGCACGCTCTCCAAGGACATTATGCCCGATTTCCTGCACCTGACCAGCAAGGGCTACCGCATCTGGGCCGATGCGATCGAGCCGACACTGTGGTCGATGCTCGACGAGAAGTGACGGTCGTGTCGGGTGCATGAAGATGCGCCGAGGAATTTCGTGCACCCGACGCATCAAAATAAGTCCGACGCCTTGGGCTTGGGCGCGCTGCCCCACATTTGCTGCTCGTCGGCGAACGGGTGGGCCGGGCCTTCGCGCTTCGGTTTCGGCAGGGCGTGCAGGATCGCGGTGGCCAGGCGCAGGTCGGTCTGGCTCGTGATTTTGATGTTCAGCGGGGAGCTTTCGACCAGCGCGCACGGATGGCCGATCGCTTCGACGAGCTGCGCATCGTCGGTCACGTTGCCGCCGAGGCGGGCGCGGTTGGCATAGGCCCGCACAAGGAGCTCGCGGCGGAAGACTTGGGGCGTCTGCGCAAGGTAAAGGCCAGCGCGGGGGACGGTCTCGGTCGTGAACCGGCGATCATCGGCACGCTTGATCGTGTCGGCGACCGGTGTGGCCAGCAGCGCGGCCCCGTGCTCGCGTGCGGCGTCGAAGACGGCGTCGACCTGCTCGGTCGTCAGACACGGCCGCGCGGCGTCGTGGACGGCGACGTAGCGGCACGCGTCGTCCAGGACTTCGAGCGCTTTCGCGACCGAGTCGACGCGTTCGGCCCCGCCGTCGATCACACGGATGCCCATGAACGCCACGCTCGCGGCAAAACGGCGCTCGAACAGCTCGCGGTCCTCGGGCGCGATGGCGACGACGATCTGCCCCACGTCATCGCGGTTGACGAACGGTTCGACCGCGCGGAGCCAGACCGCCCGTCCCTCCAGCTCGGCATAAATCTTCTTCTGCTTCGGGTCGCCGAACCGCGTTGAACGGCCTGCGGCCGGCAGAACCACCGCGAAGCGGTCCATCGTTCCGCTCTCCTTTCCCTGCGGGAATTTACGGATCACACGCGTGTCATGCGGCCCCCCGTCGAGATTGTTGTCCCGGCACCCCCCCTAAGTCAACGCGCGGCCCCGCGCCGGTCGACACCCTTGAGAATTCGGCCCATCTGCTCGTATAATCCGCGAGCGACCCGGAATGTCCGTCCAATCTGCACGGCAGTCGGTACGGATGTCCTAACATCTCTAGTGTCTGGGCTCCAGGATTTCCCTGGAATCACAATGCGGCCTTGGTGAAGCCCCCTCGAACGTGAGAGGGCTCAAGGCGAGCTCTTGATGCAGTCGCGGCGCGTCGAGGTTCAAAGAACAGACGCCCCTGGTATCAGAATTGCTCCTAACACGTTAGGTGCCGCCAGACCGGCGGCGGTTTCCCCCTTACGAGGTTCGAGGATCGCCATGGACCAACACCTCAGTGCGGTTCGTGCTGCGCGCGGTGCCGTGAACCCCCGATACCACTTGCTCGACGCTTGGCGGGGAATCGCTTGCCTGATGGTCGTGATCCACCACGCGGGCTATGCGCTCCACTGGAGCGACGCCAGCACGCACGGCGGGTCCGCGCTCCGCTGGTGGATCGTTTACGTGGTGAACCGCTTTAGCCTCGGGGTGCCGCTCTTCTTCGTGATCAGCGGCTACTGCATTCTCGCGAGCGTCGACGCACTCCGGCGCAAGGGGGGCTCGCCCTGGACGTTCCTCGGCCGCCGCTTCTGGCGGATTTACCCGCCGTACTGGACCGCCTTGCTCTTCTTCGTGGCCTTGGTGGCGGTCCTCGACGCGCTCGGGCAGTACAACCTGCACCACGGCAGGTTCGCGGTGGCGCTCGACTCGCCGGGCGTGCTCGACTGGCCCCGCTGGGTGGGGAACATCACACTCACCGAGACCTGGCGGCCGCACGTCTGGGGTCCCGAGCGCGATATTTACACGGGCATCGCCTGGTCGCTCTGCTTCGAGGAGCAGTTTTACTTTCTGTGTTTCCTCGTCCTGCTGGTCGCCCCGAAGCGGGTCTATCCGGCCCTCCTGGCGATCACCGCCGCGACGGCTGCCCTGCGCCTGGGGGCCTGGTGGACCGGGCAGCTCGGCGCGATGCGGGGCGTGTTCCCGCTGCTCTGGCACCAGTTCGCCATCGGGCTGGCCGTTTACTACCGGTTGAACGTCGCCGAGACCGTGCGGGAGCGCCGGGCCGTCGATTTAGGGCTGCTCGCGCTCTTGCTCGTCGGCCTGGTGAGTCTCGAGCGTGAAACGGTGACGGCGGCGGCGTTCGGGCTGGTCTTGATCGCGCTGAAGCCCTGGGACCAGAAGGCCGACGCGCTCGCGTGGTTGCAGCCGTTCCGCGCGTGCGGCCGGCGCTGCTATAGCATCTACCTGATCCACCTGCCGGTCGTGGTCGTGGGGAACCTCGGGCTCTACCAGCTCGGTTTGACCGGTTTTTGGGCGCGGACGCTCGTGATGATCCCGCTCGTGTCGGCCGTGTCGGTCGCCGTGAGCTGGGGGTTCTTCAACCTGGTCGAGACCCATTTCCTCAACCCACCCGCCGTGCGCAGGCGTCAGCCGCGCCCTGCGCTCGATCGGCCCCTGGCCGGCGAGGCGGTGGGGTTGCAGGCGTGAGGATTCCTATGTCGGGTGCATTTCATGCACCCTACGAAGAATTCGCACCGCGGTACGCGCGGAGGGCGGCGAGGGCGGCGGCCATGTCGGGCGGCAGCGGAGCGCTCAGGTCCATCTCCCTTCCGGTCAGGGGATGGACAAGCCGTAGCGTGTGCGCGTGCAGCCCCTGGCGGTCGAGGAGAAGCTGTTCCGCCGCCGCCGCTTCGGGGCCGAGCAGGTCGCCGATCGTGAGGCGGTCGCGCCCCGAGTAGAGCTTGTCGGCCACGATCGGGCAGCCGATGTGCGCCAGGTGGACGCGGATCTGGTGCGTGCGCCCCGTTGCCGGCTTGCAGCGCACGAGTGCATACCCGCGGAAGCGCTCGAGCACCTCGTAGAACGTCACGGCCTCCCTGCCCCCGTCCTCGGGGAGGCGGATGGCCATCTTTTCGCGGTTCGTCGGATGCGGGCCGATCGCGCGCTCGACGTAGTCGCTGTCGCGCTCGGGGACGCCTGAGACGAGCGCGATGTATTCCTTGCGAATCGTTCTCTGCTCGAACTGGAGCGCGAGCTGGCGGTGCGCGACGTCGTCCTTGGCGACGATCAAGAGGCCCGTCGTGTCGCGGTCGAGCCGGTGCACGATCCCGGGGCGGTGCTCGCCCGCGAGCGTCGACAGCGAGTCGAAGCGGAACTGGATCGCGTTGACGAGCGTGCCCGACCAGTGCCCCTTCGCCGGGTGCGTGACCATGCCCGCGGGCTTGTTCACGACGGTGAAGGCTGCGTCCTCGTACACGACCTCCAGCGGGATGTCCTCCGGCACCGGCGCGTCGTCGGCCAGCTCCGGTAGCCAGACGCGGATCTCGTCCCCCAGGCGGACGCGGTACGACGCTTTCACCGGCTGACCGTTGACCAGCACCGCGTCCGCGTCGATCAGCTTCTGGCAGACGCTGCGCGAGTAGTCGGGGAAGCGGCCCGACAGGTACGCGTCGATCCGCTTGCCCTCGATGCGGGCCTTGACCGTGAACGTACTGGGCGTTTTCGACAGTTCGGGCGGCATCTTCGGAGCGCGATGGGATAGCGTGAGGGGCGAAAGGGGCCAAACTCCGGGGCGGCAGCCCGCCACCCCGGGGCAATTCAACATTCGGCGATCACACCGGTCGGGAGTTCGCCGTCGTTATTCGCTCTTCTCCACGGCCTTCTTACCAACGAAGATCTTCGAGGCGACCTTGTCTTCGTGGATGATCTTGGCGAGCGTCCCCTTTTTCCCGGCGTCCACCGCCTTGGTGACCCCTTTGGACAGTTTCGCCAGGTCGATCTTGCTCGACCCCTTGCCCGTGACCACTTCCGTGTCGTCCTTGGTCGTGATCTCGACCTCTTTGTCGCTCCCCTTTTCGACGACCGTGAGCTTCTTGTTCTCGACGTCGACCTTGGTAACAAAGCCCAGGAGTTCGTCGGCGAGTACCGGAGCGACAACGACGGCCAAAGCCATCAACGCGGCGGCAATCGTCATGACAAATGTGCGGCGGTTCTTCATGGGAACGTATCCTCCTTTGGAGCCGTGCTGGCTCAGCGCCCAACCCTGTGCCGTGCGCGGTCCCGACGGGACGCGCATTCTCGGAACGGCCCAGGTCTCGACTGGGAGCCGGTCATTATCAACCCCGGCGGCCCCAAAGAGTAGTGGCGCCCGGTCCCGGTGCGCGCTTTCGGCGGGCCGTCATCAGGGCTTCGGCTTGCTCGGCGCAAAGACGTCCTCGGGGAGCTCTCCCTTGGGCTTGGCCGGTGTGTCGCCCTTGGGCGCGAGGGCAGGCGGTGGGGGCAAGAGCACGGGCGCGGGCATCACGTCCTTCCCCGCGTCTTTATTGTCCGCCTTCTCGGGCGGTGGGGGAAGCAGGACCGGCGGCAGCAGCGAGGACGGATCTGAGCCCGGGATCGGGGGATGGTCGGGAGGCAGTCCGGGGAAGCTCATTCCGCCGCCGGGCGGAAGCGTCGCGGTGGCGGGCTTGAACGCGTAAAGGCTCTTGTAAAACTCTTCGCTTTCCGGCTTCCTCAGCTCGTCGGCCTGTGCCCGCGCGCGCTTTGCCTCGGGGGTCTCGGGCCAGGTCTTGACCACGTACTCGTACTTCGCGATCGCCTTCTCGAGCTGGTTTCGCGCTTCGAGCGTCCGCGCCGCGCCGAGGGCCGCAGCGCGGCTCAAGGGGTTGTCCCTCGGCGCCTCCTCGGCGACGGCCTCGAACAGGTCGAGCGCTTTCGCCAACTTGGCTCCGGCCGCGTCGCGGTTGGCCGGCAAGTCCGCGAACCCTTCGTTATAGTACTCGGTCGCTGCCTGGAGGCGCGCCCAGTACGAGGCCATCGTCTTGGGGAACTCCTTCGCCAGGTCGACGCGATCACCGGGAGTCTTGGCCGACTCCACCTTGGTCCACGCCTCGTCCGACTGGATCCCGCCGAGCGTGAACCCGCTCCCGAGCACCGCCAGGATCGCGAGCGCAACGACCGATCCACCGACCAGGCCCCAGAAGCGCGCGGGGTTCGACATCGCTCGGAGCAGCCAGCGCTCCAGTAGCGGCATATCCCTTTCAGGGTGGTGAATCACCGTGGGGACGGCGTGTTCCAGTTGGTGCTTCGTCACTGGCGAGCGCGGCTCGTCTTTCATCCTACACTCTCGCTCCGTTCCCCGGGTGCGCACGAAGGACGGGTCCATTCCCTCTCGAACCACAACCCTAGAAGAATGTTACAGTTTCACGGCCGGCGATGCAACCGCGGGGCGGCCGGGCGCAACCATCGTCGGGCCGAGGCCGCCCCTATTTTACGGCGTCTCGGCCTCGGCCCAGCGGCGGACCGTCTCGGCGAGCGTGACCACTTCGGCCATCGCGCCCACGCCGACGTCGCCGCAGGCCAGCCGCTTGGCCTGGGGTGGGACCAGCACGAGCCGAGGCGCGTGGCGGGCGAAGACGTCCGCCGCGTCGTCGAGCCCCCACCCCTCCGGCACGGCGTCCTCGGCGCGGTCGGCCAGCAACTGGCGTAGGTGACGCAACGTGACCGGGCTCTGCCACATCAGCGTGTTCATCGCCGGCGCAAGCACCACGGGGCGCGCAAAGTCCCAGGCACGAAATAAGCACGTGAGAAAGTTGTCAGACAGTCCGATGGCGAACTTCGCCAGGGTGTTGGCGTCCAGCGGCGCCACGATCAGGAGCTCGGCCCACTGGCGAAAGACGATGTGCAGCACCGGGTCGCCGCGCGCGTAGCCCCCCGGCGGCCACTCGTCCGCGTCGCGGAAGAGCAGTCCCCCCGCGGGATCCGGCGGGCCCAGCGCGGCTGGGTCGAAGAAGTGGAGCGACGGTTCCGTCGCCACCACGCGCAGCTCGTGCCCCGAAGCGCGCAGCGCCGCGCACAACGCGGGCGTACGCACCGCCGCAACGGAGCCGGTCACGCCCAGAATGACGCGCGCCATGATCGATCCAGAGCGATTCGAGGTGATGGGCGGCTGGTGGGAGAGCCCGCCGCAGGTCGTACAAACGGACGTGAAAGGGTTGGCGCGAGCAAGCTTTAGCGCCGGTCGGCCGACAGCGGCTCGACCGTCGTGTTGATCGCCTGCGCCAAGTTGTTCCAGAGCTCCCGGCGCAACTGCTGCGTCTCGCGCCGGGTCAAGAGCAAGCGCTCGCCGGCCCGCTGGGTCAGCACCGTCACGATTGCCTTCAAGTCGGTCTGGAGCAAGCCCTCCAAGCCCTCGAACTCGTAGGGGAGGTCAAGCGGCTGGAGCGTAATCTGCTGTTGACAGGTAGCCATTCCGAACCCTCCTTGGCTGAGAGGGGAAGTGCGGATGCACGGAATTCCTTACCGTGCGTGTGGGAAACCCTAATCCGCCTTCCAACCTCCAGTCAAGTTTTTTCCGGACGAAACTTTTGCCCGCCGCGCAAGCGGACGAGCGCCTCATGGCCAGGATCGCACCGGCTTGCCCTCATGGGTGTGCAATTGCCGCGCCGGTCACCTGTTTTTATTCTAAGCCACATTGACAGCGAGCGACGCCCCTTTTTTTTTACCGATTGCACGACTGGTGAAAAAGAGGTCGATCCCTACATAGAGTACGCTTGCTCGTTTGAACGGGTTCTGACGGTCGCGGTTTTTTCCTGAGGGGCGGGTCAGAACCAGGCGGGTTCCGGCTCGCGCCGGGCCCCCGGCCCGAGGGCCTGCTGGACGAGCTCGATGAGGCGGGGGCCGTCGATGAGCTCGATCGGGTGTTCGGCAGCGAACTTCTCGGCGGCGAGCGAGAACGTCCGCGTGGTGACGAAAAAGCCCTTCTGGCCGCGCGTGTGCTGGATCGTGCCCAGGAACTTCTGAAGCTCGGGCGAGCCGACGACACCCCGGCTGTGGTACTTGCACTGGACGATCGCGAGCAAGTTCCCCCGACGCACGAGGAGGTCGGCCCCCTGGTCCCCCGTGCCGCCGACCTGCTCGACCTCGTAGCCCATCGCTTCGAAGAGCTCGGCGACGAACTCCTCGAACCCCTCGGGCGTCAACGTGGCGAGCTGCGCGAGCTTCAAGTCGGCGCGCTGGGCCTGCCGGCGCAGGCGCTCGCTCCGTTCGCGGCCGTCGCGCACCGCATCACGCAGCGCGCCAACCTGCTGCTCGGCGCGGGCGCGCTCCTCGCCGTCGAGCCGCGGCAGGTAACGCTCGACCTTGAACAGCGCGTTCTCGATCGTGTTGTCGAGGCGCGCGCGCTCGGCCCGGGTCAACTGGTTCTGGTAGCGGCGGAAGACGGCGAACTCCAGGTGTTCGAGGGCCCCCGCCAGTTCCGCCGGCGAGCGGATCGCCGGCGCGTCCTCCTGGTACGGGGCCGCCTTCCAGAGCAGACCTTGACGCCTCACGGCGGCCTCGCTTTCGGGCGCCTCGCTCCGGGCCTTCAACCATTCGAGCAGCATCGTCGCGCACTGCGGTCCCAGACACTCCATCGCCGGCTGGCTCCTGAGGGGTTGTTCCTATCTACGCCACCGTTCCTCCCCGGTGACAGACGAGCGCGTGGATTGTAGCCGAGCCGTCGGCCACGGTCCTGTCCCTTCCGCGCCGGCCGGTTTATGATGGGCCCTCGTATCCCTTGGCGACCTGTCGGAGCCCTTGCCCATGCCTGCGCAGTCCCCCGAGGGTCCGAAGCGTGCCGCGCCCGCGGCTCCGATGATCGACCCGCTGCCTGCGGGAGACGTGAGCCTGGGCGTGGCGGTCGCCGCCGACGGAGGGCCGGGCAGTTCGAGCACCGTCACCGCGCGCCGGGCCGGCGGTCTGCGCGACATGGCGCTTCAGGTCGATCCCGACACTGTGGGCACCAAGGCCGCGCTGCAGCACCTGGCCAAGGCGGTCAACATCGCGTTTCAGACCGACTACGGCGAGAACTACCTCGAAGCGGTCTACCAGGCCGCGATCGTGCGCAACGGCGAGATCCGCGTCGTCCACAAGGAATACTTTGGCTTCGGCGATACGTGGTTCGGCCAGTTTGGCCGCTTGATCCGCTCGCTGCAACTGACGCTCGAAGGCCCGGATCCCGGCTCCCCCGAGGGACAGAAGCGGATCGCCGAAAAGGGGCCGGCGACGATCCGGGGCCTCTTGAACCTGCTGGCGCGCAAGCTCGACCTGGTCGCCGAGTACGAGGACCGCGTCCCGGCCTATGTGGAGCAGATGTTCGACCGCCTCGAGGCCTCGGGCATCATCAACGGTTGGGACCGGAACGACTGGAACATCGGGACCACCAGGGTCGGTCTCGATATCCGGATCGCCCCCAGGTCCCCGGGCGAGGGAAAGTAGAGCCGGACCGGCTGCGCGCAGTCACGTTCGGGGTTGGTCGTCGGGCGGTGCATCGGCGTGGCGTCGGATCGGGCAGGCAGGGCCACGGGGCCAAAGGCCGGGCTCGGCCGGTCGGCCGGCCCGTGTGGAGTGCCGCGCGTCAGCGCTCGCGGTAGACGATACGCCCCTTGGTCAGGTCGTAGGGGGTGATCTCGACGGTCACCCGGTCGCCCGGCACGATCCGGATGAAGTTCTTCCGCATCTTGCCCGCAATGTGGGCCAGGATGCGGTGTCCGCTCTCCAGCTCGACCATGAATTGTGTGTTGGGCAGCGCCTCGACGATGCGCCCCTCCGTCCGGATCGGTTCCTCTTTGGCCACGCGGATCTCCTGAGGCGGCCGCCTCCACCCGCGGCCGCAGTCATTGGTAGCACCTTTCCGAGAGGTAACGACCCACCGCACACCGATTGCGGCGGCCTGCTGCCGGCGCCTTGGCGTCGCACGGGTTAACCTCCGCGGAACCCATCGTTCCCCCAAGAATAACGACTCGGCTCGGAATTGAACAGCGCCTCGGCCTGTCCGGACCGCGTCAATGGTCCCGCACCGGCGGCCTTCGTGAACGTCCCTCCGGTGACCTACAAGAGAAACGAGTATTTTAAGACGTATCGACGAATCGGAGCGGATCCTTGAAATTCGGTGGGAACTGGACTAGTCTCGACGTTGCACATTTCTGTCGTGTCGGGGTTGTTGAGCACCGGCTCTCTTTCGTCTCCCCCCTCAATAGCAGGGACGAGAGCGAGTGCGATCGGTCCAGCCGTTCCGGGGTAACCCGGACGCCATCTTGCCTTGATTCGGGCGTCGCCGAACCGGCCACGTGCGATGGAATGCGCTTCGTGCGTAGTCTCAACCCTTGTCATCTCTCATCGCGAGGAGAGGCTCCTGATGCGTGCCTTATGGAAGCGAGGCTTTACCCTCATCGAATTGCTGGTGGTGATCGCGATCATCGCGGTTCTCATCGCGCTGCTGTTGCCGGCGGTCCAGGCCGCCCGCGAGGCCGCCCGGCGGTCGCAGTGCGTGAACAACCTGAAGCAGATCGGCATCGCCATGCATAACTATCACGACGTCAACGGCGGCTTGCCTTGGGGGCATGGCTACTACGGGTGGAACGACTGGTCCGCCGCGGTCCTGATGCTCGGCTACCTGGAGCAGGGCCCCTTGTACAACGCGATTAACTTCGCGAACGCGAGTCCCGCGTGTCCCGGTTGCAGCACCAACAACATGAACTTGACGATCCAGCGGGCATCGCTCAACGTGTTGCTGTGCCCTTCCGACCCCGACCGGATCCAGAACGGCTACGGTCACGCCAACTACAGCGGCAATGCCGGAAACTGTCCGAATTGCTTCTTCGGCAACAACGGCGAAGTCGGCGCCCCGAACGGCGTGTTCTTCTCGGTCGCCAACGGTACGAAAACCGTGGGCTTCCGCGACATTACCGATGGACTGAGCCAGACCGCGGGGTTTAGCGAGAAAGTGAAGGGCCAGACGGTCGGCGGGACGACGGACAGCTATCTCCCCGACCCCCTCACGCCTTCGTCGGCCGTCCGCTCGGTCGCGGCTCCCGGGGCGGGGGTGGATTTGACGCCGAACCCCTATTACGCGTCCTGCCAGGCCGCGAGTCCGGCCTCCCTTGCCGGCGGCGGCATCGCGCTCGGCGCCTACTGGTTCGACGGACACCCCGAATGCGGGATGTACAACCACGTCATGCCGCCGAACAGTTGGAACTGCAGCGACGGCAACGTCAACGATATCGGGGCGTTCGCGGCCAGTAGCCGCCACTCCGGCGGTGTGAACGTCCTGTTCTGCGACGGCTCGGTCCGCTTCGTCAAGTCAAGTGTCGCGAACACCGTCTGGTGGGCCCTTGGCACGCGCGGCGGGGGCGAGGTCGTCTCGGCCGACAGCTACTAACGGCAAGGACACGCCTCGCCGATCCCCCTCGCGAAGCCGGGGGTCTGGATGCCATGCCCACGTCTTCGTGGGCATGCTCCGCGGGCCGAGCCGGTGTGTAGGCGCAAGCCCACGAAGACGTGGGCATGGCATCCACCACCGCTCCTGCTCTGTGGGTCGAGCCGAAACCGCCGGTTGGGGGGTGATCGGTAGGAAGTCTCAAAAGAAGACAGGTAATTTGCACGGACCCGTTGGTCGCCTTGCGTGCGGACGGGGGTCGGCGTGCTGACGCTCACCCTCCGTTTTCGATGGTTGGGCCTCACGGGAACTCGAGATCGACGGGGCCTCCCGCGGATGGGACGTCGATGCTCTTGGTCGCGTAGCCGAGCATCGGTTCTTTCTTCAAGGCCGGTCCGGAGATGCGCACGTCGTTGTGGCCGACGAACGTCGTCACTTCGTAGGTGCCGTCGTTGTTGACTTTCGCGGCCTTCCCGCCGCCGGTCACCCGTCCGGCGCTCAAGGGACTGAACGTGACCTCCCCGCCGCGCATCGGCGCGCCCTTCACTTTGATGGTGCCGCTGACTTTCACTTCGGTGGACGAGCGGTCGACCGCCCGCGTTCCGTCCCCGCCGTAGCCTGGCACGCCGGCCAGCGCGATGGCTGCGAACGTCGTCCCGAGGTAGCCCTGCACGCGTCGCATCGTAGTCTCCTCTCTGATTACGGACCCGACTGACGTAAGGCAGATGATGTCCCCGGAACCCCGGGCCTTGGCGGTGCCGGCTCGTTTGCCGCGTTGCCCACGTAGACGTCGGTCCCGGGGTGGCGGCCCACCCACTCCTTCCACGTCACCCGCGCCGGGGTCAGTGTTTCGTAGGGAAGCGTCGCCGGGTGGCTCCCCGGTTTCAGCGGTGTGCCCGTTTTGTGGAGATATAAAGTTCCGTTCAATTTTACGACCATCTCCCCGTCGAACAATCCCCCCAGCCCGACGGCGAGCGGCCTTGACCCTGCGGGTTCGGTGTAGACTCGAACACAATCGCTCAAATCACAGTAGACGACCGATACGGGAATGCCTCCGACGAGGTCGTTGACGACGTGGCGTCTACGGTCTTTCAGCGCGTCGAGCCGATAGGCCCGCGTCCGGCCGCCGGTCTCGACCCCGATGACCTCTTCGTCTCCGTCCAGCGTGACGTCTCGCGCCGGCACGGCGGGCGGGCACTCGACCCCGGGAAGCGAGTAGGGATACCACGTGTGATCGGTCGGCCGGCTGGACCGATACCCGTTCCGACTCGTCCAGAGGACCGTTCGCTCGGCCCAGTAGACACTCGCCACGATCACTCCCCCGATGGCGAGCGCGGCGGTAGCGAGCAGGCTGACCGTGTGAATCGGCTTCCGCATCGCGAGCACGGTACGTGAATCAGTCGATGATGGGAACAAGGGCGATCGTCTCGATTCTATCCCCGCGCCGCCAAGATCCAGTCAAGAATCTCGGGAGCGCCGTCACGAATTTGTGTCCGACGTATCGTTCGTCACCGCCGTTCACGACCGCAGCCTCGCCGCGTCCAGCGCCGAGTGCAGCCTGTTGTCGTGCTGGTGCGTAAACGGGAGAGGAGTTAAAATTCGTGGTGTTGATCGCGTGCGCGCGATCGGTGACGGCGCGATGACTTTCCCGAAGGTGGCCGACTTGACCGGCTTTCGCGTGCTCCGAAACCCGACAACCCGCCGGCTCATCGGCGCTGTGCTCGCCGGTGAGGTCGCCGTCGCGGTCGCGGTCCTCGGCTACGAACGAGCGACGCTGCGTGCAAGGCAGAACCAAGTCACCTCCAAAACGGCGCCCGCCGCGCCTTGGCTGCGGATCGCCCTGCCCGGTGTGACGCACCCGGCCATCAGCAAGGCCGAGGATTCGCGACTGGCCGGCGGGGAGGAAGTGATCGGCGTCGCGGTCGCCGGCAGGGCGCGAGCGTACCGGCTGAGCGCGCTCGCCCATCGGTCGCGCCACGTCGTCAACGACGTGGTCGACGGCACGCCCGTCTCGGTCACCTATTGCGACCTCTCGGACTGCGTCCGGGTCTACACCACTCCCACGCAGAACGGTCCGCTCGACGTCCAGGTCGCCGGCTTGTATGGGGGGCAGGGCATGGTCGTCAGGCTTGAGGGGGAGTACTTCCTTCAGACGTCAGGGGCCCCGGTGAATCCCGGAGCTGTCGGGGCTCGCCTTCCGTACGACACGCTGCCGGCAACGAGAACGACCTGGGACGAATGGAGGCGGCTGCACCCCGAATCGGACGTCTATGTCGGCGATCGCGCCGAATAGTAAGGGCACGCCGCGTCCGCTCGGGCCGACCGTGGGCCTCGTCCACCGGCGGAATGCTTACTTATGATCAAATCATTATGCGTCGACGGTTGCGTGCACGGTCAAGTCGATGTGGCGACCTCGTCGAACTTCCCACGGATCCCCGCCCCGACTGGCGATTTCCTCGCCGGCCGCCGGCTGAGCCCGCGGCGCATGCCCACGAGGACGTGGGCATGGCACCCAGACCCCGGCTTCGCGTGCGGGATCACCGGCGGAGATCCGCGAGCCGTGTCCCCTTATCTCGGGCCGGGCCCGGGCGGGTGCGGTGCGCTCCGGTGAGGCTCGCCACCCGACAGGTCGATTCGGACAATCAGAAGCTGTCCGCGGAAATAACCTCGGAACCGGCACGACTCCCGAGCGCCCACCAGGTGACGGGGTTGATCGTCTGCTTGATGAACTTGACCGAGCCGTCACACATACAGAGATTCACGCCGCCGGAGTGCCGGCTGCTCGCCGTGGAGGCCGCCGCGTCGTTGACGTTGCTATCATTGCAACTGATCTGGTTCGGTAACATCACGTGGTTGTACAGGCCGGTCTCGGGGTGGCCATCCCACCAGTAAGTGCCTTGTGCGATGGCACCGCTCGCCAGCGTGGCGGACACCGGATTGAGGGCCTTGCAGCGGGTGTAGTAGTCATTGGGAATGGCGTCGAGGTACGGGTTCGCCGGCGTGCCGGCCCCCGTGCTCACGACGTTCAAGGCGAAGACGCTCGAAGAGGGGGTCATGGGATCGTAGGAGTTGTTCCCCCCGCTGCCGATTCCCTTGACCTTTTCGCTCCAGGCGGCCGTTCCGCTCGTGCCGTCAACGACGTCGCGAACGCCGACCGGCTTGCCCGCGTTGATGCCGAACATCACGCCGTCGGCGGCCCCGTGTTTGTTGTTGTCGTAGAACGATTCGGGCGCGTTGCCGGCGTTGCCGCTGTAGTTATTGTGTCCCCATAGCTTGTTCACGCCGTTGACGGAGCCCGTGCCGGTCAAGCGGTCGGAATCCGAGGGGCACTGGTAGACGTTGATGCTCGACACCTGGGCCGTGACGTTCAACGCATTGCCCGGGCTGGCCGCGGCGCCGGTGTTCGCGAAGTTGATCGTATTGTAGAGCGGACCTTGCTCGATATACGGCAGGAGCATCACCAGCGGACCCCAGTCGTTCCATCCCGTGCCGAGATGCCCCGTGGGAAACGAGCCGGTGACGTCGTGGTAGTTATGGAGCCCGATGCCCATTTGCTTCAGGTTGTTGACGCACGACGCGCGCCGAGCGGCCTCACGAGCCGCCTGGACCGCCGGCAACAACAGCGCGATCAAGACCGCGATAATCGCGATCACGACCAACAACTCGATCAGCGTGAATCCTCTACCCGCCGTCCGCGTCTTCATCGAGACTTTCCTTTCAGGATTACGAGAAAGAAATGCAGCTCACGACCATCATTTCGCCTCGGCAGGAAGCTCACCGAAGTTACTGATGACGATCCCGCGAATTCGGGGAAAATGGTCGAAAAACGAAGACCCCGAACACGGCCCGCCAAGGCGTGCTACGGCCAGCAAAAGACAAAGCGACCTGCGCGCCTTGAAAAAGGTGCTCGCGGGAATGCCTGGATGCAACCAATCCGTCCGTAGCCTCAAGTGGCTCCCGGCGGAACTCTTGCGCGGCAGGTACAGACGTCGCTTCGACCACGCCCGTACCGTTGTGATACCGTGCGAAAGTGATCAGAATTGTCTAACTAGCACGACACGACACGGGAATCACAACGCAAGTCTCTCATAGGCGAATTGTGAAGGCAACTTCTTTTTCAAAAAAAGACCGGCCATGCGTTGGAGAGCTGTCGCTACTGCTGTTTTCACCTTGGGGTGCTGTTTCCGGGCCGTCGTCTGACCCTCAGCGCTGGCGTGGGGTGAAGGGGGGCATGACGCCCGGGACGCGCATCCGCACCTTGAACACGGTGTCGACGGCCGTGATCGCCAGCCCCAGGGCGTCGGGGTCGCACCAGGCCAGGTTCGCCGGTCGTTTCGGCAGTGCCAGGATACCCAGCAGTACACCGGCCGGCTCGAAGACCCACACGCCCTGCGCGACCGCCACGTACACGCGCCCGTCGCGGTCCACTTTCAGCCCGTCGGGGCCGCCGGGCTGCTCTGGGTCCAGCCGGGCGAAGACCCGGCTCGAGCCGGCTGTGAGGGCCCCGGACGGCTCGACGTTGAACGCGCGGACGTGGTAGCGCGCGGTGTCGCAGACGTACAGCGTGCGCTCGTCGGGCGAGAAGGCCAGGCCGTTCGGCTTCTCGAAGTCGTCGGCTACCAAAAGCGCGCGCTTCGAGCCGCCGACCGCGAACACCCCCTGGAAGTGCAGCTCGCGGTCGCCAGGCGCAACGCCGTAGGGGGGATCGGTGAAGTAGAGCAGCCCGTCCGAGCGGCAGACGATGTCGTTGGGGCTATTCAGGCGCTTGCCCTGCCACGTCTCGACCAGGGGCTCGACGAGCGTCCCGCCGGGCGCCATGCGCGAGACGCGCCGGCCGTTCTGCTCGCAAAAGACGATCGAGCCGTCGGACGCAAACGTCTGCCCGTTCGCGGCGCCGGTGTGCTCACGCAAGAGCTCGGGCTTCCCACCGTTGCGCAACTTGTACGTCCGCTCCGCCTTGATGTCCTGGAACAGGAGAGAGCCGTCCCCCCGCCAGAGCGGGCCCTCCGTGAACGCGAACCCGTCGGCCAGCCGCTCGACCTCGGCGCTCTCCACCAGGTCTGAGAGCCCCGCGTCGCGCAGGATCGAAACTGCCATCGCCGTCCCACTCCTCTCCATTTTTACCAAGACAGGGGGAGTCCACAGCCGTACAATCTATCCGGTGCCAATGCTCGACCAAAGCCCCGGCCGACGCCGTCCGCCCACGAGTGACCGCCACGGTGAACTCCTCAGTGGTGGCACGGGCGCGGATCGAGTAAGATGCATGCTTGCCGCGTGCCGCGCCCTTGCCTGTGTGATCGATCGGTCGGATTGCCGGCGATGGGGAACACACGCCCCGGCTTTGATTCTTCGGAGGGGTCGTACCGATGTCCTCGGGATCGGACAAGCATCAGAAGGCGAAGATCTTCTTTGAGACGGGGAACGACGCCGCGCTGAAGGGCAACTTCGACTACGCGATCCAGATGTACCAGGAAGCGTGCAAGCTCCACCCGGACAACTTGATGTACCGTCAGGCGCTTCGGGGGGTTGTCCGGCGCAAGTTCGGCGGCGACCCCAAGAAAGTGGGCATGATGTCCGGGCCGAAGAACCAGTCGATCCGGATGAAGGCTCGCTCGGCGAAGGGGAAGGGAAATTTCGACGAGGCCTTGGCCCTCTGCGAGCAAGCCTTCGTGAACAATCCGTGGGACATCGGTGCGGCACGCGACGCCGCCGAGGCAGCCGAGGGGGCCGGCTACCTCGTGGTGGCGGCCTGGCTCGTCGAGTCGGTCCTGCCGATGGCCAACGACGTCGACTTCTTCCGCTTCGCCGGCCATATCTACGAAATCAACGAGGATTGGCCCAAGGCCATCAACTGCTGGGAGCGGGTCAAGAAGATCAACCAGTACGATGAGGACGCCAGCCGGCAAATCAACGCCCTCTCGGCCAAGGCGACCATCAAGCGGTCGGGTCTCGGCGAAGCGATCAACAAGCAGCCCGAGGGGGGCTCGGGACCCGAGAAGCACCAGCCCGACCTCGAGGAGCTGAAGCAGGAAAAGCTCCCTCCCGAAGTCCGGCTCAAGCGCGAGATCCAGGAGCACCCCGACCGCGTCACCTCCTGGCTGGCCCTGGCCGACATCTTCCGGTCGCGCAGCCAGCTCGAGGAGGCCCAGAAGCTGCTGGCCGAGGGCCTGAAAGCGAACCCCAGGGACCCGAACCTGACGGAAGTGCTCGCCGAGGTGCAGATGGCCCGCCTCGACCGTGCCATCACCCAGTACAAGCAGCAGTCCCTGGAGCGCCCTCACGACACCGCCATCAAGGGAAAGCTCGCCCAGATCGTCGAGAAGCGCAACGAATACGAGCTCATGGAAGCCCAGCGCAAGGCCCAGCTCCATCCCGAGGACTTCCAGATCCAGTTTAACCTCGGCATGGTGTTGCAGAAGCTCGGCAAGAACAAGGAGGCCATCGGCGCATTCCAGATGGCGAGCTCCGGCCCGAGCCTTCGTGTCAAGGCCCTGTACCAGACGGGGCTTTGTTTCGAGGCCGACGGCCTGCTCAAGCTGGCCGAGCGCAAGTATCAAGATGCGCTCAAGGCGCTCGAGGAAGGGGACGTCGAGAACCTGAAGGCGATCCACTACCAGCTCGGCCGGGTCGCGGAAGCACAGGGGAACGGCTCCGTGGCCGAAGAACACTATAACGAGGTCGCCGCCATCGACTTCTCGTACAAGGACGTGGCCGAGCGGCTCCGGAACTTGAGTTGAACCGGCCGCCGCGTTCGTGGTATCTTTTTCGTTTCGACGGATCCATCCCCGGCCCCGCAAGGGACGACGGGGCTGGTCTCGCTGAGACCCGCCCGTCCGAGTGACCTGGAAAGAGCAATGCCCAACACGCCGTCCGCCATTAAGCGCCTGAAGCAGAGCGTCAAGCGCCGCTTGCACAACCGGATCACCAAGAAGGTCATCAAGACCTACGCCAAGCGGACCCTCGCCTCCGTCTCGGCCAAGGAGTTCGAGAAGGCCGAGACCGACTTCCGGGCGACGGTCGCCAAGATCGACAAGGCCGGCGTCCGCCGCGTCCTGCACCCGAACACCGCCGCCCGCCGCAAGAGCAAGCTCGCCCGCGACTTCCAGGTGGCGCTCGCGAAGGCGAAAGCGTAATTCGATTTCATCCGACTCATTGAAGTTTCCTCTCGTTCCCACGTTCCGCGTGGGAACGAGGTTGTCGCGCAGTTCGTCCTTGACGTAACAACGACTTGGGGGCGATGCCGACCTTCGACGACTCTTTCCTGGCGGTCTTGTCCGCCCTGCGCGATCGCTATGGCCGTCCCGCTGGTCTGGCGCCGGCGGAACCGTTCCTCGCAGTCGCCGCGGCCGTTCTGGCTGGTGACGTCAGTCCCCAAAAGGCCATCAGCGCGCGTGCTGCGATGGGTGAAGCCAACTTTCTCGACCCCGCGACGCTCGCGGCCGCTGACGCGGTGGACGTGGCCGAAGTCTTCCGCGAAACCCCGCTCGGCCTGAAACACAAGGCGATCGGCACGTTGCTGCGCCTCGCGCGCTGGCTGAGCGAGCGCGATCAGGGCGATGAGGGGTCGCTCGCCGACCGGGCCACCGAAACGCTTCGCGAAGAGCTGGCTGCCATCAACGGCATTGGCCGCGCGACGGCCGACAGGCTGTTGCTGCACGCCCTGCGCCGGCCGGTCTACCCGCTTGACCGGGCGACCTACCGTGTCTTCGTCCGCCACGGTTGGCTTGAGCCGTCGGCCGACTACGACGAGGCGCGCGGGGTCGTCGAGCGGCCCTTGGCCAACGACCCGCCCGGCCTGGGCGGCTTCGCAACGCTCATGGAGCTGGTCGGCCGCGAGTTTTGCCGCGTGGGCGCTCCGCGCTGCGAGCGTTGTCCGCTCCGTCCCTGGCTCCCTGAGACGGGGCCCGTGGATCCCAGCGTGTAGCACCGCTTCCGCATTCAGGCCGTCGGGCGAATCTGGGGTGGCACGCCCAGAGTCGTCGATGGGCGTGGCGCACGTTCCTGGCGGACGGACCACGCCCGTCTCTGCCGCGGCCGTGCCACCTGGCGCCAACTTACCATTTGGACGATCTGGAAGTAGGGCCGGCCCTACGGACAAGCCGGCGCTGGGTGTAACCCTCACCCGAGCGACGCCACTCCCGGCGCGTTCCCTACTTTGCGGGCTCGGTCTTCGGCAGGTCGAGCCCCTTGTTCAGGAGCGGTCCGTCGGCCTCGCTCTTCTTTTCGGCCTCGGCCTTCTTCTTGGCGGCTTCGGCCTGAATCGCCTGGTCCAGGCCGTTCAGGAGTGCTTCGGTATTGTCTTCCACGCGGGCGTCGGGGGGCGGCTCGAAGGCGAACTCCTCCGACTTCAGCTCAGGGTTCAGCTTGACGTCGGCGTACACCAGCTCGACCTTGCTCGCCTCAACCTTCTGCGCGGGGATTTTGCGCCCGAAAGGCTTCCCGTCCGGTCCGCGCGGCCGCGTATCTTCCAGGATCGTGGGTGCCTTGCCTTCGAGGAACATCTTGTGGGGCCAGCCCGTTTCCTTGTCGATCCAGAGCGACGCCACGCTCGGGATGTAGGCAGGCAACGGCATCAAGGGGGGGATGGGCTGCTGGTTGGGGCCGAGAATTCCCTCGCGGTTCTTCCACGTTCCGTGCAGCACCCAGACTGCTTTACCGTCGAGCGTCCCCTCTTCCTTCTGGTCGAACTTGATCGTCTTGCGCAGGCCGGTGAGCAGCACCTCGGGACCGACGAGGCCGAGCTGAGCGACCGCCTGTTCGCGGAGCCGGGCGTCGAGCTCCGGCGAGTTCAGCTTCTCCATGATCTGGGGGATCTTGCCGACCTTGAAGTAGAGCCGGGCTTCGAGCACCTGGCGGTAGTCCCAGAGCGTCTGGCCGTCGCAGACCTGCGACATCTTGCCGGCCGAGTCGGGGAGCCCCTTCACGGTCAGGTCCATGCGGAGGCGGTACGCGGGGCCTTTGAGGTAGTTGCCCCCGACCGAGAATTTCTGGCCGAGCATCTCGACCTTTTCCTGCACGACGGCCGACACCGACTTGAGGGCGGCGACCTTCTTGACCGCCTCATCGATCAGCTTCTCGGCCTCGGTCGGTGCCTCGGTCGCGGCGTCGGCGGCAGGCGCTGCGGGCGGGGCAGCCGGCGGCGCCTGGGCTCCGGCCCAGCGGGTGACCAGGGTGGCGACGCCCAGGAGAGCGAACGTCGGGATGATTCGGTATTTTGGCATGATGGGGCTGTAGGGCTTTTTCTCAAGGGTCGGAAGAGAATGCCCGATCATATCGCTAGGCGTCGTGGGACGCAAGTCCGGCCGTGGGTGGCGCGTCCGCCGATGGAGTGGCGGTGCGAGGCCCCGTTCCGGCGTCCTCTGCGTCCGACTGATACGGACCGGCCCGGTATGGGCTCGGCGCGGTTCGCCGCGGCCGGGCCAGGGCCGTGCATTCCAGGATGGTGAGCAATCTCCCCGTTCGGCGTTCGCCCTTGCTTCGGGAAGGCCGGCTGCAGTCCCGGGGGGTGGGAGGATTTCCATGCAAGCGATCGGCATCCTGTTGCTGGCGGCGGCGACCACCGGCGACGGGTTCGGCTATGATAAGCCCTATGTCGGGCTCAAGAAGCTCTTTCGCCCCCACGTCGTCGAGAGCGGCCCGCCCCCTCCAGGCGGCCCCATCACCACCCCCGGCATGGCCGGCCCGGGTGCGCCCGGCGGACCCGTCGGCGCGGGTGCCGCGGCGGGCCGGCGATTTCCCAACGTTCGCAGCCAGATCTTCTTCCTCGGCCCCGAGGGCATGAAGATCGGCTGGCAGACCGGCGGTCAAGCCGGCGAGCGCGTCTACGTCCCCGCGCTGACCACGCCCGCACGCTATAACTTCGTGCAGGGCTATATCTACCGGCTCAAGTTGGCCGATATCCCGGGCCGCTCCAACGTCCAGCTCTACCCGACGATCGAGGTGGCGCCGTCGACCCCCGCGACCGACGCCTACCTGACCCACAACCCGATCCCGGTCCAGTTCACCCCCGAGGACTTCGACCAGGTCGTCGACGGCGGCAACTTCGTCACGAAGGTCATTTACCTGCCGGACCCCAAGTTCCAGGAGCTGGCCATCGCGGGTGTCGAGACGCTGGTCTCGACCCGGCTGGAGCCGGGCGTCGACCCGATCCTCGAAGCGGACAAGCGCGGGACGATCCTGCTCATCGTCCGGCTTGGTGCGATCGACCTGGAGATGCCCAGCAGCGGCGCGTCGGTTGCGCCGGGCGTGGCCCCAAGCACGACCACGGCGCCGGGGGTGACTCCGGGCACGGTCCTGCCGCCGGGCGTGCTGCCGCCGGGCGTGGTGACGGTCCCGCTCACGCCAAGCGGCCCGGTGGACAA
>JARLIH010000158.1 GCA_031291845.1 Isosphaeraceae bacterium
AAACACTGGGCCGAGGACCGGGCGGCGTTTGAGGATTACGTGATCGCGCTGGCCCGGCTGATTCGAGGTGGTAATTTCGTCGTGAACTCGCGCCGCGAGGACTGCACGAAGTTCTGCGAGTTCAGCGCGGTGTGCCGGATCCGTCAGGTTCGCGCAGTTGGCAAGGAACGAGACGGTTTCCCGACCCTCGAGTGGCTCGATGACCGGCCAAAACGCGAACCCGTCGATGACTAGCGCGGCGGAGCCGCAATGGATGTCGCCAATGACGGGAGACGGAGTCCGAAGAGCGAAGCCCTTGATGAGTGGCGCACCAAGGGCAGTATTTTTGTAGGGCCGACCATTGCCGGCCCTACGGGTTGAGCGCTCCAATGTCCGACGTTCCTTCCCAGACACTCACCGACCAGCAAGCACGCCCCCTAGCCGTCCGCGGCGCGAGCGTAGCGTTGAGCGCCGGCGCGGGCTGCGGCAAGACGACGGTCCTCACGTCGCGCTTCCTGAGCGAACTGGAGCGCCCGGGTGGCCGATCCCTCAGCTCCATCGTGGCATTGACGTTTACCGACAAAGCCGCGCGCGAGCTGCGGGGACGCATTCGGGCCGAATGCCGGAAACGCTTGAGCCGGGACGACGATGCGCGTTACTGGCGTGCGGTGCTGCTCGCCCTGGAAGCTGCGCCCGTGGGCACTTTCCACGAGTTCTGCGGACGTTGGCTTCGCCGCCACGCTCTCGAAGCGGGTCTCGACCCGGATTTCCGGGTCTTCGACGCGTCGATTGCCGCGACCGTGCGCGAGGACGCACTTGCGCGTGCCCTCCGTCGTGCATTGAGCGAACAGGCGCCTGACCTGATCCTGCTCGCGGCCGAGTTCGGCATGCGGTCGGTGCGCGAGGCGCTTTCCGTCTTGCTGGCCCGCCGCGACGCGGGTGCGCTCGAATCTTGGGTGGAACGGAGTCCGGAAGAGATTGTCGCGGTCTGGCGTGCCGCGTGGGAGGACCGCGAGAAGCCTTTGCTCTTCGAGGGCGTGCTCGCGCTGGGCCGCGCGGTCGAAGCCCTGCTGGCGGGGCTGGAATTCGCCCATCCCAAGCTGGCCGAGCAACGGGCCACGCTTTTGGAGCGGCTTCCGGACCTGGCTAGACTCGCGGAAGGCGACGGTGCGCTTGCCCAATTGCGCGATCAATCGTTGCTCCCGCGCGGCCTGCGCAAGACCCACTGGCCGTCAGCGGAGACGAACGAGGCGGTGAAGGTCGCCCTTGGCCGGTTTCGCGACGCGATTGACGACTATCGCGCCCGTTGCGGCTGGAGCGAGGCCGCAGCACTGGACGCCGCTGCGCACGGCCTGCGATTCGCCCGGCTTGCGCTCGGCGCTCGCGCTGAGTATGCGCGGGCGAAGCGAGAGCGAGGCGGCCTCGATTTTGACGACCTGCTGATCAAGACGCGCGACCTGCTCCGCGCGGCCGCTGAAACGGAGCGCGCTGCTCTGGCGGGCTCGATCGCGTTGTTGCTCGTCGACGAGTTCCAGGACACCGACCCGGTTCAGAGCGAGATCCTGCGCCTGATCGCGGGGACGGGCTATCTCAACGGGCGCTTGTTCGTGGTCGGCGACTTCAAGCAATCGATCTACCGGTTTCGGGGCGCTGAGCCGAAGATCTTCCAGCAGACCCGCGCCGAGTTTCGCGACGAAGGGCGGCACGACCTCACCGAGAATTTCCGGAGTGTGCCGGGCATCCTCGCGTTCGTGAACGCACTGTTCCGCGACGCATTTGCCGGCGAGGAAATGCCGCCGCTCGTGCCGGGAAAGGTTGTCGAGACGGGCCGCGACACCGTCGCCGTCGAGTTCGTGTGGGCGTCCGAGACGGATTCGGAAACGAGGGACGATAAGGGGAAAGTTTCGGCCCGTGACGCCCGGCGAACGGAATCGCGCTGGCTGGCGCGGCACCTGAGGCGGCGTATCGCCGAGGGCCGCTTGGTCCGCGACCGCGAGACCGGGGTGCTTCGCCCACTCCGTCCTGGGGATATTGCCCTCTTATTTCGGGCGATGACGGACGTCGCCCCGTACGAGACCGCACTCCGCGATGAGGGGCTCGACTACTACACGGTCGGTGGGTCGGCGTTCTACGTGCAACAGGAAATCAACGACCTGATCAACGTGTTGTCGGCCATCGAAGATCCGTACGATAGCGTTGGTCTCGCCGGTGCGCTGCGAGGGCCATTTTTCGGCCTCAGCGACGATGGACTCTACTGGCTGTCGACGGCCCATCGGGACCTGACGGAAGGGATCGAACATGCGGCCGACGTTAAGGGCCTATCGGACGTCGATCGCCAGCGCGCAGTCCGTGCGCGGGTGCTTCTCGAGCGCTGGCGGGGACTGAAGGACCGAGTGCCGATAGCGGCGCTGATCGACCGCGTGCTCGAAGAATCGGGCTACGAGGCCGCGCTCCTCGTCGAACGGCTGGGTGATCGCAAGCGAGCCAACGCGCGCAAGCTCGTACGCATGGCCCGCGCGTATGACCGGCAGGGTGGCTTTACGCTTGCTCAGTTCGTCGTCGGCCTGCGGTCCGAGCTGCGCGATCCGTCGAGGGAGGAACAGGCCGCGACGACCGATGAGACGGGCGACTGCGTGCGCTTGATGTCGGTTCACGCGGCAAAAGGGCTGGAATTTCCGGTCGTGGTACTCCCTGACCTGAACCGCAAGGCGAGCGAAGAGACGCCGTGCGCGGCGTTCGACCCTGAGCTCGGTCCCCTCGTGAGGCCCTCGAAGGAGCGGGACGGGGTCGCTGAGGATGAGGAAGGACTGGGTTGGCGGATCTACCGCGCGCGCGAGCGGCGGGAAGAGGAAGCCGAGGCGCTCCGGCTCTTCTATGTGGCGACGACCCGCGCGCGGGACCTTCTGGTCCTGTCGGCCGGAGTTGGGCCGGACGAGCCCGTGCAGGCGCCGGCCTTGCGCTTGCTGGACCGGCAATTCGATCGTGCCTGCGGTCTTTGCCGGCGCGAGCTCGCGGCCGGTTGGACAACGCCCCTCGTCGCGGTGATAGACCAGCCGCCCGAGCCGCCCGCGCAAGGCAAGC
>JARLIH010000159.1 GCA_031291845.1 Isosphaeraceae bacterium
GCCGCCGCCCTGACCGGGATCGCCGTCGCCGACCCCGACATCGTGGTCTGCGACGTGCAGATGGGTCACGAGGCCGGCGGCCTGCGGATCCTCGAGCACTTCGGCGGCAAGGACCGCCCGCGCATCCTCATGCTCTCGTCCTACGACTACCCGACGCTCTTCCGGGCGGCCTTCGACCGGGGGGCGGTCGGCTACCTCCTCAAGTCGGCGGAGGTCGCTACGGTCGTCGCCGCGGTCCGGATCGTTGGGGATGGCGGAACCGCATTCTCCGCCGCGGAGATGCGCGCGATCCGCACGGCGCTCCGGCGGCCGTCGGAGCGCGAGATCGAGGTCCTTGGCCTCATCGCCGCGGGGCGATCCAACGACGAGATCGCGACGCAGCTCGTGCTCTCCTCAAAGACCGTCGAGAGTCACGTCCGGCGGATGTTCGACCGGTACGCGGTGATGAACCGAACCGAGCTCGCGGTGCTCGCCCTCCGCGAGGGCTGGATCACCTCTGCCGACCAGGAGCTCGGACTGGCCTGAGTGCGGCACCGAGGAAGCTGTTCGTTTTGATCGCGTGCCAAGTGGGAAAGCCTCCGATGTGATGGCTATGTGGATAGGGAACGCACTGAGGCGAGATCGCCCTCAGGACGAGGCTCAGCCACCCGTGGCAGTGGCGATGGGGCAATCGGGCGATTGCCCGCGTGTCTGTCTCGGATCGACACTGAACGTGCGATGAACGAGAACGTGTTCGCATCTCTCGGCGCGTCGAAGCGCGGGCGGCTCGAGGCGGGCTCCGTGAGGACTTCGAGCGGTTTCTCACGCGCGTCGAGCACCTGACCGCCGAGGAGACACGGGCGCTCGGCGCCGCGTGGGCGGCGCGCAATCTTGCCGAACCCCATGAGTCGCCTCGGTACGACTTGAGCGACGCGCGCGCCAGAGCCGCGAAGTTCAGCGTGGGCCTCGCCTTCGCGCCGGCTGCCTATCGCGTCGATCCTGACTACGACGTGCGTGATCCGTGTTCGGCGAACGACGACCATCAGTGTGCGTTCCACGCCTGTGACGAGGCGGCCCACTCCTTCGCCGTCGATGATCCGGAGACGGCCCGCTGGTGGCGAGCGCCCTGGGACGCGGTAATCAGAGACGGACCGCCCTTGGGGATCGCGCAGCGGGGTTTGGCGTCGGTGAGGCGGCCATTGACCAACAGGAAGAGTCCGTTTGCCATCTCACTCGGCCCGGCCTGAGCCGCAGTGCGACCGGCGCCACGGCGCGCGGTTGGTGGGGGCTGGCGCCACACGGTCCATCACGTCCGCGCCGCGCCGGTCAGGGGCGGCCCCGGCGCTTCCGAGATCCCTCACCGCCGCGCCTCAGAGCGACGCCTTCTCGGATTCGTCCGCCGGACTGGTGATGACCGGAATCTCGAGGACGACCGCCGGATGACGGAGTCGTGCTCCGGCCTGTGGACAACCTGTGGAGGAAGGTCCGCCGAGCTCGTGAAGCTCGTGACGCTTGTTCGGCTCGCTGCAGGTTCTTCGCTTTGTTTGTCTCCGTAAGGCGCAACCCGAACACGGTGTTACACGGGTCACGAAGGTCACCGCTGACAAGCCGTGAACACGGCTCAGCTTGGAATGGTCGCGCCACTTGACGGCTGGGCAGTCTCGCCGATGTTCCCAAGTCCGACCAACCAGCGCCCACAGGTGACCAGATGACCCCCGAGGAAGTCGACCAGCTCAGCGAAGAGCTGTTCGGCGTGCGACCCAACGAGCCCCGACCGGCCCCGCTGCCGCGCGAGCCGTTCGCCCCGGCTGGCCAGGTGCTCGTCGAGCGTGTGGCAGCCCGGCCCGGCGGGATCGCGATGACGGCGCTCGCGCTCCATCTGCAGACCGATCTCGGCAACGCCGAGCGCCTCGTGAGCCTGTTCGGCGACCGGATCCGGTACTCGCACGAGCGCAAGTGCTGGCTCGTCTGGAACGGCCGCGTCTGGCGCCAAGACGCGGCGGGTGACGTCGTTGAGCTGTGCAAGCTGGCCGCGAAGTCGATCTACATCGAAGCAGGCAAAGCCTCCGACGAGGACGCCGCGGCCCTGGCCTCGTGGGCCACCAAGTCCCAGTCCCGGCAGCACCTCACCGCGATGAATGCGCTGGCGAAGTCCATGGAGGCTGTCCGGGTCTCCGTCGCCGATCTCGACCGGGACCGCTCACTCCTCAACACGCCGAGCGGCACGCTCGACCTGCGGACCGGCGTGCTGCGTTCCCACCGACGCCGCGACCTCATCACGAAGTCGACCAGCGTGCCGTTCGACCCGCGGGCGACCTGCCCGACATGGCATGCGTTCCTCGCGCGCGTCATGGGCGACGACCCCGAGATGATCGCCTACCTCCGCCGCGCCGTCGGCTACGCCGCGACCGGTGAATCGATCGAGCAGGTGGCCTTCTTCCTGCATGGCACCGGCTCCAACGGCAAGAGCACCTTCCTCGAGACGGTGAACCGGGTCCTCGGCGAGTACGCCACCGCCACCCGGGCCGCGACGATCATGGACCGGGGCCCCGATCGCGGCGGCCCGGAGCCCGAGATCGTCGCCCTCGTCGGCGCCCGCTACGTCAACGTGACCGAGTTCAAGGAGGACGGGCGGCTCGACGAGGGCCGCCTCAAGGCGCTCACCGGCGGCGACACGATCGTGGCCCGGACCCTCCACGCGGAGCCCTTCGAGTTCGAGCCCGAGTTCAAGCTCTTCCTCGGCACCAACCACAAGCCCCTCATCCGGGGCACCGACAACGGGATCTTGCGGCGGGTCCACCTGATCCCGTTCGATGTCCAGATCCCCGACGACGAGCGGGACATGCGGCTGCCCGAGAAGCTCGGGGCGGAACTGCCGGGCATCCTCGCCTGGGTCGTCGCCGGCGCCGTCGAGTGGTACGCGAGCGGCCTGCAGGCACCGCGGAAGGTGCTCGCCGCGACTGCGGACTACCGCAGCGCCATGGATGCGCTCGCGGCCTTCCTCGCCGACGAGGCGGTCATCGCGCCGCGAGCCGAAGCCCCGGCCGAGGCCCTCTACCGCGCCTACGTGGCGTGGTCGGAGAAGACGGGCGAACGGGTGATGGGCCAGCGCGCGCTCGCCCTGCGGCTCGGGGAGCGCGGCTTCAAGTCCGAGCACCGTCGCACGGGCAACGTCTGGGTCGGGATCGGGGTTCGCTTGCCCGTCGACGGACCGGTCGTCCCGTCGGCCTCAAACCTGCTGAATGTTGCCTGAACCCCCGGGGGCATCGTCTTCGCCCCGCCGCCCGAGTGCCGCATCGCGTCACCCGTGCCCTGGCGTCATGGCTTGCCATCGACAGCATCGGCATCGAGCTCGTTTCTGTGATCTCGACTAGTTCGGTCGCGGCCATGAGTTCGAAGCTGAAGGGCATCGACAGCGGTCCAGGCTCTGCGCCTGGGCTTTGCTCGCCGGCGTGTCCTGGAGCACAACGGCGGCGTCGCGGATGAGCGCAACGTCCGGGACGCGGGGGAAGGGATCATCGGCAGGCGCCTGCGGATCAAGCCTCAGTTCGTCGAGCAGGTAATCACCGCGTCCATCTCGTTGGCCGACCGCCTCGAGGCCACACATCGGCCGTAGAACAGACCGACTGTTCGGCTCGGGCAGCCAGGGGCGTGCCCGGAGTCGCGTGTGATCGAGGTGTTGGGAGACTTAGGCCCGCGACTGGAATCCGGCGGGAAGCCTACGGGCCAGCCGCCGCCTCGATCCGCGCGAGGAGCGCATCACGCAGCGCAGGATCGGTGACCGTCGGATGCGACGCCGGGACGACGACGGCAGCGCAGGCGATCTCCGACCAGCCCATCCCGCGAAGGAA
>JARLIH010000160.1 GCA_031291845.1 Isosphaeraceae bacterium
CCGAGCCCGCGCGCCGGCAACGCGCGCTGGGTCAGCCACAAGGCCGCGACGGAGATGAGCGATACCCAGAGGGTCAGCCAGCGAGCCCGGGACAAATCGTCCACCTCCACGGCGCTGTAGATCGCCAACGCGGCAGTCTGGGTCCGGCCCGGGATGTTCCCCGCGACCATCAACGTTGCGCCGAAGTCGCCCAGGGCACGGGCGAAGGCGAGCACCGCACCGGCCGCCAGCCCGCGCCACGCGAGCGGAACGGTGACTGACAGGAAGACGGATCGTTCGCTTCGTCCCAGCAGTCGCGCTGCACTTTCGAGGTTCGGGTCGACGCTCTCGATCGCCCCGCGCGCCGGCAACAGAAAGAGCGGGAACGCCGCCACCGCCGAGGCGACGACCGCCCCCGACCAGTGGAAGACGATCGTCACACCCCACGTCCGTTCCAGCCAAAGACCGAGCCATGCGCGGCGTCCCAATAGCTGGAGCAGATAGAAGCCGAGCACGGTCGGGGGCATCACCAGCGGAAGGACCAAGATCCCTGCAAGCAGTCCCTTCCCAGGAAACCGGCCTCGCGCCATCACCAACGCGAGCGGCACTCCGAGCGCGACGACGACCAGCGTCGCGAGCGAGGCGACCCGAAGCGAGAGCCACAGCGGAGACAGGTCCCAATCACCCAATGCGAGCTGTCTCCATGGTTTCCGCCCAGCGGATGACATTCTCGAGCCCGCTCTCCATTTTTGCTCCGGAGTTTGTGGTAATGTCGCGTGGACTGTCAAACTGTAGGGTCGGCAATCGCCGGCCCCACGTCAAAGAGGATGCAGGCCAGCCGAACCATGAGGCCCCTGGTCGGACACCCGGGACGACGCGTCACGCGCTGGCTCCGGGGCTATTGGCTCTTGTTCGCGACGCCGTCCGCCTTCTCGAAACCGAACTCGAGCAGCCCAGCCTGCCCTTCCTGGCTCAGCATGAACTCGCAGAACCGCTGCGCGTCGGACGAGAGCTTGGTGCGAGCCACGATTCCGAGCGCCTGGACGATGGGATCGTATAGCCCTTTATCGACGTCAACGACTTGTATCTTCTTCGACGCGAGCGCGCCCGACTTGCCGACGAGCCCCGCTTCGGCGTTTCCCGTCTCGACAAACTGAAGGGCTTGGCGGACGGAGTCGGATTGAACGATCCTGGGCTCGAGCTTTGCCCACAGCCCCGCGCGCTCGAGGGCCTGCTTGCCCGCCGCGCCATAGGGGGCCGTGGCGGGGTTGGCAAGCGCGATCTTCTTGACCTCCGGCAGGGACAGGTCCGCGATCGACTGCACTGCGCCCGCAACTTCGGGGTAAATAGCCAGGACGAGCGAGCCGAGCGCATAGGGGTGAACGGAGTTCGGCTGCACGAGTCCGTCATCGGCCAGCCCCTGCACGAACGATCGGTTCGCCGCGAGGAAGACATCGTACGGAGCGCCTTCCTTGATCTGCCGCGCGAGGCGACCCGACGCATCGAAAGTCAGGCTGACTTCGGTCCCGGTCCGCTTGGTGAAACGCTCGGCCAGCACCGGGAGCGCGACCTGGAGGTCGCTGGCGGCGGCGATATGGAGCTTGGGTTTCGGGGCGGCCACGTTGGCGGGGACGGTCGGGCTGCCCCCGCAGCCAAGTGCCGAAAGGACAACCGACATCGAACCGAGCCAAGTCGCAACACGATTCATTGACGCAGCCTCCCCTCCCCGGTCGAGATCGTATCGTAAGCCCGCCTCAGGCGGAGCGTCAATCGGCCAGCGATTGCGGCGAGAGGGCCGAATCGGTTAAGACAAAGGGCTCCCGCGGCGAGCCTTGTCGCCGCTGCACCGAACGCGGGAAGGAACGATGAAGACCGAACAGTTTTTGCGACATCATGGGATCGTGGGCAACCCGTTCAGCGAGGAAGACGCCCAGACCGACACGGTCTTCAAACGGCGCTGTCTGACCACGATCCATCACCCGGCCTGGGACAAGTTTTTCGGCAGTCCCGCCGACCCTTCCACCGCGCTCGTCTTCGGCGAAAAGGGGAGCGGCAAGACCGCGCTGCGGCTCCAGGCAACGTCCGAGCTCGAGGCCTACAATCAGGCGCACCCGACGGAACGCGTGTTTTTCATCACCTACGACGATTTCAACCCGTACCTCGACCACTTCCGGACCGCCGTTCGCGCCAAGGACCCCGCGCAGGCGCTCACTCGTTGGCGGCTCCAGGACCACATGGATGCAATCCTCGCGCAGGGGGTCACGCAACTGGTCGATTCGTTGACCGCCGAGCGCAGCGACTTATCCGTCCTGAGCCTCGACCAGCGCCGCGACTTGCTTTTGCTGGCCGCACTTTACGACCAATCCACCGGAGAGCCGATCGAGCGTCGCTGGAGCCGCTTGCGGCGGCGGTCGGGGTTCCGGCCTCTCTGGGCGCGGCGCGACTTGCAGATTGGCTTCGGCACGACGCTCGTCGTCGCGGCCCTGCTTCTTCTGATTCCGGCCCTGCGGACCTTGAGCTGGCTCCCCTGGCTACTGCTGCCGATCGTGCTCGGCTGGGTCTACTGGGGATGGCGGCTCGCCCGGGCCGAGTGGTACGCGCGGGACATTCGCAAAGGGGTCCGCGTCCTCAGCCGCGACCCGGCGGCCCTGCGCTGGGAGTTGCTCTGGTTCAAGCCGAGCGAGCTCGGTGGCCAGCCGGTCCCCAGCGCTGCCGGCGGCGGCGAGGAGCGCTACGAGCTGCTCCGCAAGTTTCAAGGAGTGCTCCAGCCGCTGGGCTACAAGGGAATCATCGTGCTCGTCGACCGCGTGGACGAGCCTCAGCAGATCGAGGGCGACCCCCGCAAGATGCGGGCCCTGATCTGGCCGCTGCTCGACCACAAGTTCCTCCGGCACCCCGGAATCGGGTTGAAACTGTTGCTGCCGATCGAGCTCGCCTATTACCTCGAAAAGGAAGACAAAGAGTTTTACGACCGGGCCCGCCCCGACAAGTTGAATTTGATCAAGCCCCTGCGCTGGACGGGTCCCTCCCTCTACGATTTGGCTGGCGACCGCCTCCGTGCATGCGCGGTCGAGCCCTCGAACAATGGCGATGCCCCCAGGCTCCGCCAGCTCGTCGACGACACGGTGAGCGACGATTCCTTGAAGGACGCGCTTGGCAATCTGCGCACCCCTCGGCAGCTCTTCAAGTTCCTACACCGGCTGGTGGAGGAGCACTGCCACAGGCACACCGAAGACAGCCCGCGGTGGTCAATCGACTCGGACACGTTTCGGACGACGTATTCGGCCTATCTGAGGGACCTGGAGGCGTTCGACCGCGGATACGGGCACGGTTAGAGCGATTTGCACGCGCGTTGCCCACGGACAGCCTTTTGGTGGGGTGCGGGTGCTCGCTCCCGCTCTGAAAGCGGCGGCAAGCCGCCGCACTCCAAAGCGCGGGGCACCTCGGCGCGAAGGCACTGAGTAACGCGTAGGCTGGCTCACTCGCCCCGGAAATCTGCCGCGAATGCCCGTGGGTTGAGGTCCTCGCCGGTCGCCTGACGGGTCAGCGCGTTCCAAGGCAACGTCCGGCCCGGGTTGAAAACGCGGGCTTTCATGAAGGCGCCGACGGCCTTGTTGCCCACGTAATTCGCCTTCGAGGGCGCCACCCCGCCGAGCACCTCGCGGCAGATGGTGTGATGCACCTGGGCGGCAAACAGCTCGCCCATCTGGTAGTTGTGGTAGTAAGCTGGCGCACTCACGATATGGATCTTGCTCGCATAGTCGGGCAAGTCGCGTCCGGCGGGGGCCTTGATCATCTGGTACTTGGCCACGAGGTCCCACCAGAGCTTGTTGAGGTCCTGGCTCGGGTCTTCGTACAGCCCCTTCTCGAAGCGCAGCATGACCTGGCACCAGCGGGAGAAGATCAAAAGCCGGTTCCGTCTCATCAAGCTCCCGGCCTCGTCGAACGCCTTGGGGTCGGCCAGGGTGATACCCATCGCCTGGAGCCAGTCGGCGTCCTTCGAAAACTTTTCGAACATCATAGCCACCCCTTCGGTGGTCAGGATGTGCGCCTCGGTGCGAAGCACGTACGGGAGGGTCTGCGGGATGTTCTTGCTGCTGTAGACCGAGTGCCCCAGCTCGTGAAGCATCGTGCCCATCCAGTACTCATTCGGCACGATGTTCGCCAGTACGCGCACGTCCCCCTCACGATCGATGTCGGTGCAAAACGCGTGCGGGCTCTTCCCCGATTTTTCGTACAGATCGCTGCGCGCGAGCACATCGTCGATCGGCAGGCCGATGCCGGCGTAAAAATCGCGGCTCAGCTTCAGGATATCCAGCTTGGCGTACGCCGCGTCGAGGTCGGTCTTGAAGACGGCGGGCGTCTCCTGGAAAAACGGGTCGTGGTAATGCCAGGGCCGCAGCTCGTCCACCGGAATACTGAAGTACGCCGCGAGCCGCTCGTCGATGTCTTTCTTCGCAACCGCGAACGGTCCACGGGTCAGCTCGTCGAGCTCGTCGAAAAGCTTGATCACCTCCGCTTGCGACTGCTCGTTCAGTGAGAGCTGCATCGCGTGATAGTTCGGGAACCCCAACGCCTTGGCAGCCTCATTGCGTAAGAGGACGAGGGCCTTGAGGTCGGCCTCGACGACGGGACCAACCCCCTTGCTCGCCTCCCAGACGGCCCGCCGCTCGGCGGAATCCTTGGACGTCTTGAGGACCTTGCGAACTTCGCTGTCGGTCATTTCTCGGCCGCCGACCTTCGCCCGGTACGCGTTGAACGCCTTTTCGACGGCGTTCGCCTTGGCCGTGATCCGCCGCAGGAGAGCGGGGTCGACCTGCTTCTCGAGGTAGGTCAGGTAGAGCACGTCGATCTCGCGTGCCAGGATCGGGTCCGTAACCCCACCTTCCTTGATCCGTTTGAGACGCTGGAACTTGACACCATCCGCGAGGGCGGCGTCCAGCAGGTTTTGAGATTCTTCCTTGCGCTGGAAGGCCGACTCCTTGCCCGTGACGTTGGCGTCCCACCACGCGAGCGACGCGGCGAGGTCCAGCGGCCGCACGGTGCGCTCATGCTGGTCGATAAACTGCCGCGCGAGCGCGTCGTTCGGCCCGTCGGCCCGCGCCGGTTGTGGAGAGACGGAAGTGGCCATGATCAACAGGATACCCACAATCGCTGGACGTCGGAGGCCCATGGTTGCCGCGCTCCTTCAGGCATCTTCGAGGGGCGGAATTCGAGATGATATTGTGCCAGGCCTCCGCCCGTTGTGCCATCCCCGCGAGCGAGCCTGGCATGCGTCGGATACGACGGATACGATAGCCGCATGACGGATCCAGTCGCACCGCCTCTCACACTGCCGGAGCTGGAGCGAATCGTGCACGAGGCAGACCCCTCGGCGCTCCTCGTCGCTCCGCGCATCCTGCGCCGGGTGATCAAGAAGGATCGTGGAGTGACGTTCCTGGGATGGCACGGAGCGCACCGTGAAAGCTATTCGGTCGCGGGAGCAACCCTGGATGCCATCGTCGATCCAAGTGAGGTAGGCCTACCGCCGGTGTCGGCTTGGCCGGAGATGGTTTCATTGCTGGTGCGTCCGACGGCAGCCGAACTGATCAAGTCCTCGCGCTCGGCCGTACTGGCGCGCTACTGGCGAATGCTGTTCCGTACCCGAGTCCACGGAACACTCGAACAACGCCGCCGGACGGGGGCACTTGATGACGGCGCATTGCGGCGGCGCATCGAGCAGCTCGGCAGGCTCCGGTTCGAGGAGGCCCGTTCGGTCCTTCGGCAGGACGGCCGCCTGCTCCCGCCGCGCGACGACCGGAGCGTCTATTGCGAGTTTGCCGCGGCCTTTCTGGAGCTGCGTTGCTTTGCGCCGACTCTCCTGTCGCACGAGTTCCCGGCGATCGACGACGAGGCGGGCGTGGAACGGGTGCTTGCCGAGGACGTGGATGGCCCGAAACTGCTCTGGGCAACGCGGCTGGCCGGTGCCCCGGATCCCGCGGTCAGCAGCTCACAGGCCGAGGCCAATGATGAGGGCGAAGAATACGTTCACGACGCGGCCGAGGCCGAGCCGCCGGAAGACGCTTACCGTCGCCGCGCCCGCCGGGCGGAGGCCGCGGCCACGCGCGGGAACTACGCGCGAGCGGCGATCCTCTGGACCCAGGCCGCCATCCGAGGTGGGCCGGCCGTGGCCCGTCGGGCTCGCGCGACCGCCCGCGCCGAGATCGATCGGCTGGCCCGACGGCTCCAGCCGGCGGTCGGGTTCGATGACGCGGAGCTCGACCGTTGGAAACGCGCTTTACCCAGGCTTCTCGACCGCTCGGCCCGAGGATTCTGGACCGCCGAGGCCCGCCTCATCTATGACCTGCAAAAGGTCGCAAACGATCACCAGCATGAGGTTTTCACGGTCGACCTCGTGGAATGGGTCCGCTCGCAGGGCAGGCGCCCCCTAAAGCGCGCGCTCCCTGACCTGCGCGCGGTCATGGTCTCTAACCACCTCCATCGCGCCATGAGACGTCTGCCGGCGACGCGACTCCCGCGCGACGCACGCGAACGCCTCGGCGTCCTGCTTACCGCGGCGGTCGCTCGCGTCGAGAACGAGCTGCGCGAACGCTTCCGGCCCGTGATTGAGGCGACACTCGCTCAAAACGACGTCCGGCCCCAAAACCTGCCCGAACGCGTCGCTTACCATAAGCTCATCGACGAGCTGCTCGACCGTATCGTCGACCGGGGATTCCTTACGTTGGGTGACCTCCGGGACACCTTTTCGCGCAGCCACGTCAAGCTCCCCGATCTTTCTGGGCTGTCCGAGTTCGCCCGAGGAGACCGCCTCTTGCGAATCGACAGCGCTCTGGCCGAGGCACTCGACGGCGTCTACCGGCGTGGAGAGGTGTACCTCCGGGCCCTTCAGCGCGCGAGTGCTTTGGCGTTCGGCACACGGTGGGGAAGGTTCCTTACGCTCTACCTGGCCCTCCCGTACGGCGGTACGTTCGTGGGACTAAAAGGGCTCGGGCACCTCTTTGAGCTACTCGGCGTCGAAGTCAATCTTGCCGACCCCCTGGTCGTCCTGCCGCTCGGGACGCTTGCGCTTGCACTTGTGAACTCACCCTCCTTTCGAGCCGAGTTCCTGGCGCGGCTGGGCCGAATCGGGCGGATTGTGAAGGCATCCGCGGAAGGCGTTTACCGCTGGTTCAGCCGTCTGCCTTGGGTGCGCGCACTGCTGCAGAGCCGGTTGTTCACGCTCGTTTGGCGGTTCGTCCTCAAGCCGCTGGCCGTGTCCATCCCGTTCTGTGCCGTTGGTCGGCTCGCCGGACTCCCATGGCTCGCGCTGTCGGAAGCCGAGGGAGGCGTCTTCGTTCTGTTCAGCCTCGTCCTGAATTCGCGACTCGGCCGGGACGCCGAGGAGATCCTGGCGGAGAGCGCAGCACGGTTCTGGAAACGTCTCTGGTTCGACCTGGTTCCCGGCCTGTACCGGTGGGTGCTCATCGTGTTCCAGCAGTGCCTCGAAGCCGTGGAGCGATTTCTTTACGCGGTCGACGAATGGCTCCGTTTCCGGAGCGGCCAGCCGCGCGGGTCGCTCGTCGCGAAAGCCGCCTTCGGGTTCGTCTGGTTTTTCGTCGCCTATCTTGTACGCTTCTACGTGAACCTTCTCATCGAGCCACAAGTCAATCCGATCAAGCATTTTCCCGTCGTGACGGTTTCGCACAAGATTATCTTGCCGTTATCAAAGACTCTGACTTTCCTGATCGCCGCGCCTCTGATGCCGCTAGGTAAGGTCGTCGCCTACTTCATCGCGGGTGTGACGGTGCTCCTCCTTCCCGGTGTCTTCGGATTTCTGGTGTGGGAGATGAAAGAGAACTGGCGCCTCTACGAAGCGAACCGCGCGGAGTCGTTGCGTCCGGTCATTGTGGGCGACCACGGCGAGACAATGAGCCGGCTGCTACGACCGGGCTTTCATTCCGGAACCGTTCCGAAGCTTTTCGCGCGCCTTCGCCGCGCCGAGCGCAAGGTGCTCGCGGGCGAGGGAGACAATCGCGTACCGCGGCGCTTGGAGGCGTTGCATCACGCGGCGCACGAAGTGACGCGCTTCCTCGAGCGCGATTTCCTCGGCTTGCTGCGCGAATGCCGCCTTTGGACCAGTCCGGCGCCGGAAGTCCGTAGCCTCACGCTCGCGACCAACCGCATCCGCGTCTGCATGCGTTTGAACCACGAACGAGACGACTTCGTGCTCACGTTCGAAGAGGACGCCGGATCGCTAGCCGCTGACGTATCTCAGGCGGGTTGGCTTGCGCGGCTCTCAGACGCCCACCGCCGCGCCTGCCTCGTGGCACTCGTCGGCCTGTGCAAGATGAGCGGTGTGAACATCGTCCGCCCGCCTCTGGGGGAAATCCTCGCACCGGCCTTCCCCGAGTTGACCGCGTCAACCGGTGGTTCCTTTGAGCAGATCGATGTCCCGTGGATCGCTTGGGTGCGCGCATGGCAACACGATTCGCCGACCGGCCATGATCCGACGAGTCCACCGCACGTCCATGACGCTTCGATCGCGGAGATCGGCGGCCTTACGCACGAAGATTTGGAGCGGGTGTCTCGGCGCTGAGACCGGGATCAGAACTTCCGGTGTGGCCCCTTATGAGTCAGTGTGTGTGCCTCGGAGCGCTTCACACGGCCACGCCACCAGCGGCGAACCGGGTCGCGTAGCCGAACGGCAATCACGGAAATCACACCCAAGCCCAGTGGCAAGCTCAGGTCGGCCTTCTCGACCCGGTCGGACGAGACCGGCGGCAAGCCGTCGCGCTGGAGTGAGATCCGCTCCGGCGACAACTCGCGGAGGTCGCCCGTGGCACCGACGGTTTCGCGGACCGTTTCCGGAGCCAATGCGAACCAGTAAGTCAGACGCTCTCCGACTCTTCCCAACCATTCATTGTTGGCGACGATCTTTCCGTCCGATTCGAATTCGAGCGGCTTGAGTGCGGCCGCGAGCGCCCCGTCCGTAGTCCGTGTCAAGGCCTCGGGGTCCGAAACGTCCGCGGTGGCGTCGTAGGAGAGCGATGAAGATGGCGGATTGCCAACGCGTTCGCCCGTGTGTTCCTGCGGCGCCAGTGGGCCAGGAGACGTCGCGGCTGAGGACGACGCGTTCGCCGTCTGGCTACTCGTGTTGCCTGGTATGCCGGCGAGCGTTCCACCGAGCGTGAGAATCAGACCGCCAGGTGCGACCGGGGCGGTCGGGGCGAATAGCGACGGGGCTCCGGTGATCGTACTTGTCCCCGTACCGCCCGCGACTGCGACCGTCGCGCCGGATGACGAGGTCGTCTCGCCTTGCGATGAACCCGAGCCGGGCGCGGAGTCGTCCGCACTCAGCGCTAGTGGGGCCAGGAAGAGCAAATTGAGCGCAGGGCCGTGACCGACACCGTTATCGAGCTGGTGTTCCCAGCTTAGAAACGGCTCTTCGAAGGTAGCCCGGAGCCCTACGGCCTGACTCCCCGTCGCGCTGAACTTCAGCTCATAAACGCCGGGGTTGAGCGTCATCAAGTTGACCTGGGGTTGGCCCGCCGCGCCTGCGTCGAAGGAAACGAGGCCATTCGGACCCGATAACTGAATCGACAGCGGACCACCCGTATAGCTCGTGGCCAACGTATACACGTCCGGGACCAGGACCACCATTCGGAAATTGACCGACGCTCCGGGCGCAAGGTTCGTGCTGAGGTCGATGCCCGTATGGACCTGAGAGGTTAACGCACCAAGGTCGTCAGGACCGGGGGGCAGCGCGACGGGGTCGACGGTAAAGCTCGCCAAAACTCCCGACGGCTCGCCAGGTGCGACCGGAGGCCGACCCGCCAGGTCCGTCACGCCTCCCTCGGCAGGGAGCCTCAAGGTATAGTTCCCTGCCGGCAGTCTTTGGTCGAACAGGAACGTGAACTGGTTGGTCGCTTGGTCAAAGGCGACGGGAGTGACCGACCATACGGTCCCAGACTGGTCCACGACCTGGAGTGCCTGGAAGGGCTGACCGCTGCCGCTCCCGAAGCTAGCGAGGTCCATCCAGCCTGAGAATCCCAGCGTAAACCCTGTCGGAGTCGTGCTCAGGGGATCTGCCCGCTGCAGCGTGAAAGCGCGCACCTCGGTCGGAACGTCGTCGGGGACCGCGGCGATATCAAGCTGGAAAGCCCCCCCGTTTTGCGGAACGCCGACACCGGCAGTCCCGGCCGCCGGGTCATAGCCTCCCGCAGCGCCCGGCACGTTACCCGCGCCCGAAACACCGACGTAGTAAGTACCGGGCGCCAAACCCGCGAAGAAGTACGGGTCACGTGGCGAGTCCGGCGCACCGACCGAGGCAGTCCGAATCAACGTTCCCTGGCTGTCGAAAAGCGAAAGCGTTGCGGCGAGCGGACTACCAATCCGGCTCGCCCAGAGTTCCGCGCCGAATTGCCAGTAGTGTCCGGGATCGAGCGTCACCTGGTAGAGAGCGACCGACGACGGGTCCGCCAGAAGATCCAGGGCCCCCGTTGCGACGGTCGGCGACGAGCCTACGCTTCCAAGACTCGTTGCGTCCGCCAGCGTGACGCCGGGGACCGCAATCGTAAAATCATCCACCACGGTGTCGGTGCCCGGCCCGCCAGGAGGCGACCAGAGCACGTCGCCCGAGTCCGTCATTCCCGCGATGCTCGAAGCCCCGAGCAGCACAACCTGATAGTGCCCAGGAGCAAGCGGTGCATTGACGGTCAGTGCCAGAGATTGAGACGGCGGACCGAAGCCGTCCGGCTCCGACAGAAGCGAGGGGTCGAGCGGCGTCACGCTCCCGTCTGCATTCACCTGCTGCAGCGCAAAATCAAAATTAAGTGAGAACGGGTCGATAGGTAAATTGAAAGACACCGTAATGGTCGACGGCGTCTGCGGCAGGCTCGAACCGGCAGCAGGGTCGACCTGCGCCACGCTGAGACTTTCGAGCAACGCCGACGGACCGCCGGCGCCGGTGAAATCGTCTTGGGCCGCCCGCGAGGCCGTGGCCTCCGAATAGATCGGGGGGTCGGTCAAGGTGGAGTCGTCAATCGAGCTCGGCAGCGTGCTCAGAAGTGCACGGTCCTCGAGCCGTTCAAGGCAGGGACGGCGGCAGCGGCGACCACGCTCCGAAAACAGTGTGCGACGGCCGTACATGTATATCACCAAATCGGTAAACGACGGCCCGTTTCGGCCGGCGTCAGCTTCTAACTGCGCATTTCAATCGCAGCCTCCATGTCGCCCAGCCCTTCGGCCGCTAGTCGATCGTCTACCTCCCGCTTCGCGCATGCACAGCAGGTCGATCGGGAAACGCGGTTAGCGTGAGCGAGACGCTCCTTGTACTGCAAAAGTAGGCCACATCCCGCACGCATTCGTTTAATGTTGCGGAAAGGGAACATGCGGATGTGCAAAGCGGCGATTTCCGCGCGGATTTTGTTTTGGCATATGCCGATCCCAACTGGCAAAATGAGACAAGATCCGGCGACTCAGGAATCGGCGTGGCACCTATGCGAGGCGGGTGGTTCGCGCCACGTGAGCTGAGGCGACCCCACGGGTGATTCACTCCTTTGGGACTCGGCGCCAAGAAGGACGGAACGACGATGACGCGCTCCTCTCCCGAGCCAGGCGCGGAATACTCGATCGCAGCGGTATCAAAACTAACAGGAATAAGCTGCCATGCGCTCCGCGTCTGGGAGCGCCGGTACGGATTCCCGGTACCCCGGCGGTCCGCATCGGGCCATCGGCGGTTCGGTCGGGACCAGGTCGAAGCGCTACGGCTGCTCGCGGCCCGAGCAAAGCAGGGTGAGTCGATCGGCGACCTGATCGCCGCTCACCTTGCCGGACGCCCGCCCGCGGCCGACACCCCATCGCAAGGCACTCGGGCGGCCCCCGAGGTCGACAGCACACAGGCCGGATTTCTCGCCGCGTTGTTTGCGTGCGATGTGATCGCGGCGGAGGCCGCTTTCGAGCGACTGATGCAGGAGCTGCCGAGGATGGTGTTGGTCACCCAGGTCGTCGAGCCCGCCCTCGTCGAAACCGGCGAGCGCTGGTTCCGGCGCGACTGCGATATTTTCCTCGCACACTTCGTTAGCGGCTTCCTCTACCGCAAGCTCGCGTATCTTTCCGGATCGGCCAGGCCAGCCCTCGAAGGCCCAACGCGAACGATCGCCATCGGGACGGTGCGAGGTGATCGGCACGAGGGGGGCGTGCTTCTCCTGGAGCTCGCGCTACAGGACGCCGGCTGGCGCGTCGTGAATCTCGGAGTCGACCTCCCGACCGAAGAATACGACAAGGCCGTCAGATACCTCCGCCCCGATGCGCTCGGGCTGTCTTTCGTACTCTCTCGCAATATCAACAAGCGGTTCCACGAACTCAGCCAGATCGGCGACCTCCCAGTGTTCGTGGGGGGCCGGAGCATCCTCAACTACCAAGGCTTGGCGCGACGTCACGGGCTGATCCCGCTGCCAGGACCGGTCATGTACGCCGTCGCGCAACTGGAACTCGAGTACGCGGCTTGGCGGGCGCGGCGGGCTCGCCGCGGAACGTAGGGCTTGCGCCGGAATCGCGCTTATTGAAAATGACAAGGGCCTGGCGTAACCTGATGTGCAGGATGACGCCAGCCTATCATTGATTCTGCGTGAATTGAACGGGTACTGGCGGGATATCGATATTGTCCGGGGCTGGCCGGTTGCGTCGCCTTTGGGAAACTGGGGTCGTGGGAGCACCGGAAAGCGACGTACGGAAATAGCAAAGCAGGCGACGTCTCCAGTCAAGGAGAGACGCCGCCTGCGTATTCAGCGTTCCGGGGGGTCTAGTCGGATAGTCCGACACCCCCGCTCGGATCAATATTGCGGCGAGCCCTTGGCCGGAGCCTGGGGGGCAGGAGCCGGCGCCGGGGCGACCTTGGCGGGCGCCTGAGGAGCCGGGGCAACCTTGGCGGGTGCCTGCGGAGCCGGAGCGACCTTGGCGGGCGCTTGAGGAGCCGGGGCGACCTTGGCGGGCGCCTGCGGAGCCGGAGCGACCTTGGCGGGCGCCTGCGGAGCCGGGGCGACCTTGGCGGGCGCCTGCGGAGCCGGGGCGACCTTGGCGGGCGCC
>JARLIH010000161.1 GCA_031291845.1 Isosphaeraceae bacterium
CGCGCGGCGGTCTGGGACCGGCTGATCGAGTCGGGCGTGGACCGGTTGCAGACCGATCGTCCCGAGGAAATCCTGGCGCGCGAGGTCCTCCGACGGGTTGCCCCGGCGTCCCGGGTGAAGGTGGCCCATCATCGCGGGTCCTCCCGGTACGCCCCCGAGAACACGCTGCCGGCCTACGAGAAGGCGATCCGACTCGGGGCCGATTTCGTCGAATTCGACATCCGGACCACCCGCGACGGCGTCCCGGTCCTCCTCCACGACGCCCGCCTCGACCGGACGACGACCGCCCGGGGACCAATCCGCGACCATGAATCGGCGGAGGTCGCGCAGCTCGACGCAGGCGCCTGGTTCGGTCGGCCGTTCGTCGGCACTCCTGTGCCCACGCTCGACCAGTTTCTCCAGACCGTGGGGCGCAGGGTCGAGCTTTATGTCGACGCCAAGGACATCGCACCCGAGACGCTGGTCGAGGCGCTCCGCAGCCGAGGCCTGATTGACCGGTCCGTCGTCTACCAATCTCCCGACTACTTGGCCCGCCTCCGGGCGATCGAACCGCGCCTCCGGCGGATGCCGCCGCTTTCCGACCCTTCGCACATCGACCCGCTCGCCGATCGCCTCGAGCCTTATGCGTTCGACACGCGCTGGGGACTCTTGTCGAAGCCGCTCATCGACCGCTGCCACGCCCGAGGGGTCAAGGTTTTCAGCGACTCCATCGGACTGAACGAGTCGGCGGCCAGCTATCGCCGCGCGATCCTCGACGGGATCGACCTGATCCAGACCGACCACCCGGTCCGCGTCCTGCGGACCATTGATCTCCTCGATTCGTCGAATCGGCCGCCCCGGAACTAACCGGGACTCGCGGTCACCCACCTTCGGTGCTCTCGCCGGCAGGCCTGGAACCACGCCAGGACGGCCAAAGAAGAGGGCACCCCAAGCGATTGGGCAACCTGAGTGCGGTGCGTAGTTGATGCGTTGCGCCGCGCCCGCCGAACGTGCGCGTCGTAACGCCATCAGTACCGCGTGGAATTCCCGGAAGGCGACGAGGCATGCACTATATTGACGAGTGCATACGACCATGGCCCGGTCCTTCGTTCCCGATTCGAGGGTGAATCACGGCACCGGGTACTGGCGGATTCCGGGGAGTCGTGCGATGCGATCCAGGTCCAGGGTCCGTGCTGAAGGGGCGAGATCGAACCGGATCCTCAGGTTCGGACTGGAAGCGCTGGAGAGGCGGATCGTCCTGTCCGCCGCGCCCCCCGCGTGGGTGTCGATCGGGCCAGCACCGATCACGGACCCGTACCAGCAAAACCTTAACTACAACGGCACCTACGTCAATCCACCCGACATCACGGGCGCCATCCAGGCGATCGCGACCTACCGGACGCCGCAGGGAACGCAAGGCGCGTACGTCGGCGCAGCGCTCGGCGGCGTGTGGGAGACGCAGGCCCTCTTCCCCGGTTCTCCCGGCTGGTCGACGCATACCGACAACATGCCGAGCCTGGCGATCAACACCCTGGGCATCAGCCCGCTGGATCCGACCGGCGCCACCGTCTTCGCCGGGACGGGGCCGACCAGCAACGGCGGTGTCTCGTGGAAGGGTTACGGGTCCTACCCCGACCTGTCGACGCTCGACAAGGGGCTCTACCTGTCGACCAACGGCGGCCAGTCCTGGACGGCGCTCAACGGCCCGACGTCTCCGGTCTACGGGACCTTCATCTCGAAGGTCTTGCCCACCAGCATCGGCGCCAGCGTGGCGAACGAGACCGTGCTCGTCGGCACCGAGAAGGGGCTCTTTGTTTCGACGGACGGTGGCCAAACCTTTGGCCCCCAGACGTTTACCAACCCCGTCCTCGACGTGATCGCCGACCCGCTCGACACGCAGCGCTACTACCTCCTGGCGGGTCCCGACGGCAGCGGGAACGGGGCGGGTGTCTACCTGAGCGACAATGCCGGGCAGTCGTGGACCTCGATCAACGGGGGAGCCATCGACAACCAGGTGCTCGCCCTGGTGCCGACCAATGGAGGAAACAACGGCGCGGGGCGGCTCGCCGCGACCACGGAGGACGGGCAGACGCTCCTCTACATGGCGTTCGAGCGGAACGACAACGAAAACACGTACGGCGTCTTCCGCACCACGATCGCCGCCGACGGCACCGCCAACTGGCAGGCGTATTACACCTTCCCCAACAATGAGGGAGGCGGCAGCGGGAACAACCTCGGGCTGGCCATCGACCCCTCCCACCCCGACGTCGTCTACACCGCCGGGTACGGCGGCAACGGCACCTACCGGCTCGACCCCGATGGGTCCGGGACGGCCACGGCGACCGAGCTGACCAACGAAAGCGACGGCTCGCTCTACGACCTCCGGGCCTTGGCCTTCGCCACCGACCCGAACGGCCACGAGGTTCTGCTCGCCACGTCCGACAGCGGCGTCTATGGCCTAACCGACCCGAGCACGGCGTCGACGCTGCCGACCTGGAAGCCGCTGACGGGTAACATCAGCGTCACCGAGTCCTACTCGATCTCTGCCTTGGCGAGCCCGCTCGGCCAGCTCGACGTTGCCGGCGGAGCCCAGGACACGGCGGCGTTCCAGTCGACCATTTCGCCGGCCGGCCAGACGAGCTGGATCGCGGTCAACGGGGGCGACGGTTACGGGTCGGCGTATGACCCGGCCACCGAGATGCTCTACGCGACCTCCGACAACCTGGGCGATATCCAGGTTGCCCAGGCCGGCACGAGCACGATCGAGCCGGTGACCTTCACCGGCTGGGACAAGTCGGACAACAGCGGTGTCGCGTTCCCGAGCCTCGTGGCGGTGAGCACCGCCGTGCTCGGGGGCCCGTTCTCCCCCAGTCCGGTCGCATTCGCCGGGTACGGGCTCTACGAGGCCCAACCCGCGAGCCTGACTTCGGGCCAGGTCACGGTGACCGAGATCAAGGCGCCGGGGGGCAGCGGCGACACCTACTCGGCGCTCTCGTTCGGTGGAACCTATCAGGGTTCGGCCGACCCGTACATCCTGTACGCGGCCAAGGGGGACGGCACCCTCTGGTTCTCGGAAACGTTCGGAGCGCCAGTGACCCAGCTCACGAGCTGGACTCACGGAACGATCGTCGGCCTGCAACAGGACCCGACGGACTCACACCACGTCTACGCCCTGACGAAGACTGCCCTCTACGTCACCGAGGACGCCGGCCAGACCTGGACGGCCTACGCCGTGCAGCCCCCGTCCGCGACTCTCGGCTCGTTCCTCAGCCTGGGCCTCGTGCCGACGACGGTCGGGGGGATGCCGACGAACCTGCTCCTTGTCGGCGGCATCGACGGCGCTGAGGTCTTGCCGGACAACCCCGCGCTCGGGCAGTCCGTTTGGTCAGCACTGGGGAGCAACCTGCCGAACGCGATCGTCACGGGATTCGCTTACGTTCCCAGTCTCAACGACCTGGTGCTCAGCACCTTCGGCCGGGGCGACTGGCTCCTCAGCCAGGCTGCGGACCAGCTCGTCTACCCGCTCGACGGCGCGTCGGCGATCGCTCTCTCGGCGCCGGCGACCGCCACCTTCGGCGAGTCCGTCCTCCTCTCAGCGCTCGTCACGCCGCTGGTGCCGGGCCAGCCCTCGCCAACGGGTTCGGTGAGCTTCTTCGTCCTGAACGGCGATGCCCCGACGTTGCTCGGCTCGGCCCCGCTCGACGCGACCGGACGGGCGCAGTTATTGGTTCCCGGCGGCCTGCCCGCAGGAGCGCTGACCCTCCAGGCGAGCTACTCGGGCGACGTAAACTTCGGCGGTGCGGAAACCCAGGCCGTGACGACCGTCAATGCAGCCGCCACGACCGTTGCGCTCACGGCGCCGACGACGGCGTTCACTGCCGCGCCGGTGCAGCTTGTCGCGACCGTGAACGCTACGGGAGCCGGCGTGCCGGCCGGCTCGGTGACCTTCTACGACGGCGGGAGGTCGCTCGGGTCGGCGGCGGTCAACGCAACCGGCGCGGCTACCCTGACTGTGACGTCGTTCGCCGTCGGGACGCACACGCTGGTGGCTGCGTTTCAGCCGAGCGACGGGGGTGAGTTCTTGCCGAGCCCGAGCTCAGCGCCGGTGACGATCGCGGTCGCGCCGAATCCGGCCGAGCCGGTTGCGACCACGACCAGGCTCTCTGCCTCGTTGACGAATCCCGCGCACCTCGGTGGCCGCCGGCTCGTCGCGTTCGGCGTCGAGGTCCAGGCCGGGCCGCTCGCGCCCGCGTCGGGTCTCGTTGAGCTCCTCGCGAGCGGACGCATCGTCGCGACGGCTTCGCTCAACGCAATGGGCGCGACGATACTGACTCTGCCGCCCGCCTGGGTCCGGAACCGGCCGATCTCCGCGGTCTACCTTGGAGGGTCGGAGGGTATCAGCCCCGCCACCCCCAGCCAGTCCGCGACGTTTACGCCGACGGCCCGCTGGTTCTGGTCCCAGACGCATGCCGCCTCGGCACCGCACCGCGCCACGAGCCACCATAGCTCGCCAAGGGCGCTCCAGAATCGGCCCAAAGCCCCGCAGTGACGCCAGCCTCGCAGCACGCGAATCGGTCACCGGGCCCCGGGCCACGCCGAGCGACAGTTCGCCCGGCTCACGAACCGCAAATCGTCTTCCTTTGCACAAAACGTCGATAGAACACAATGCAGCAGAACGCGGGAAACAGCATCGCGAACGAACTCGGCTCGGGAACCGCGACGCTCGGTGAGTAATGGTATGTCACCGAGATCGTATCGGTGTCCTCCATCGCAATGCCGGCGGCGAGCGTCTTGCTCAAGAGTTGCCATGTGAATCCAGCCAACGTCGCGGATAACGGTGGGACCTGCGTACTGATGCCTGTGTAAAGAGTGACGCTCGTATCACCGTTCCCGATGTAGGAGGAGAAGTTGTTCGCGTTTACGGCAATTGAGTTGCCAGCGATCGTCGTCGAAAAATTGACGTGTGCCATTACAGGAAGCTGAGGAGAATCGTATTCTCCATAGGTGCTAAACGACACAATTGTGCCCGGATCGTTTCTACCCGGAACGCCCAAGGCAAATATCGCGTTCGTATTCCAGTTCCATACACTTATATTAGATCCGTTGACGAATTCCCCGGCTTCAACCTGAGAGATCGCGTCCACCGTCGCAACGTTTTGCTGCTGGATCGTGACGCTGTTGAGCGTTCCGAGCGAAGCGGAAAACTGCGGCAATACGGCTGCGGTCGTCGACGCCGTAGTCCCGGTAAACGTATATGGAAGCGTTTCAGAAATCGCAGCTATATAAGTTATTGAGTCTGCGACAGACGACTCGCCCATCGAAAGCACGAGGGCGAACGCAAACAAAAGCTTGGTGCAGCAGTTCATGGCAGCGTTCTCAAGAGGGAAAAACCCATAAACGGCGTTAATCTTAACCGATGCCTTGGTGGGTTCAAGCCTCTTTTCGATGATTCCGAATGAAAATGAAGAAATCTTCCCGAGCCCGCGTTTGTTAATGCGCGACAAGAGGGAGATTACGTAGGCTGCGGGCAGATATTGCCCAGATGATTTCGTTCAGAAGTCGTGACTTTCTCGACCGGAGCGAATAAGAGAGGCACGCACGTTCGATCACGATATCCGCCGCATGGAGACACATCGTGCGCCAACGACGGCCTTGGGGCGACGATCGGGGCCTTGGAGCCAGAGTTGGTTCGTGGGACAGTCCTCGCTGATCTCCACACGGAACCGGGAAAGACGGAACAGAAACCCGCTCCGCTCGGGGTAAATCGAAGCCGTTCCAGTGCCCAATTTCTCGGCGGTTCCAAGTCATCCTAGCGCGCAATGGCCGACTTGAACTGGAAAACGTGTCTGATCCTAAGTCCCCTGGACCCCAGGTCCCTTGTCGCCATAATCCGCCCGCAAACGCCACGAGGGGACCGCGTGGCAAAGCACGCGGCGGACTCGCCGGCGCGGTTTGGGCAAGGACGCGTCGTGCTGGGCTCACGGCTGTTTCTCGTTCCACTGTTCGATCTGTCCGCGGATCGACGAGGGCTACGACTTTCCCTGTAGCCCTGCCGTCCATCGTGCGCCCCAGCAGCGTACACGGATGCCGGGCTCTCTGCGCATGCGATTCGCGGCGGTCACACCGGCCTTCATTACGTCGAGCCTGCTCCGCCGCCCGGAGTCATTCCATCGGCCGCCCGACGGTAGGCCCCAGCCGCATATCGCGGCAGGAGGCGAGTCCCGACTCGGGTCGTGCTGAGACCTCTTGCGATTCCGCGAGACGTTTGTGAACTTCCCATGAAGCTCGATCCCCGTCGCTTCCTTCATTTGCGGCGTGCGGGAGACCGTCCTCCCGACGTCCCCCAAGGCCGCGCGAAGAAGCTGCGGGGGGACTGCCGGCCCTGACCGGGGCGCGGGCGGGCGTAATAGCGTTTCTTGCGTAGATATCCTGGGCCGACGACGTGAACGAATCCGATAAGACATTGCGATCGAGCCCGACTCAGGAAAGTCAGACCTACCGCCCGGAAACAGGAGAGGACCCTGGGAGTCCCGTATATGACCGTTGGTCAACGGACCGCGTCTCCCGGCCGCAACGGATCGCGGCGCCTGGGAGACACGATCACCATACGCGGCGATTATCAGTACCGGGCCCTGACCGAGGGACCGCGCGTCCAACGTTTCTGGCACGACACGAAGCGCTGGCTGGTCCAGCGTTACCTGGCGCCGGGGCCCGGCGACCGGGTCCTCGACGTCGGCTGCGGGTCGGGGGTCGTGGCCGCGGCCCTCGCCGATGCCCCGGTCCTGGAGTGCGTCGGCGTTGACGGCAACCCGGACGCGATCGCGTTCGCCTCGGCGCACTTCCGCCGGCCGAACCTGCGGTTCGTCCGCGGGCTGGTCGACGAGCTCGATTTCACAGCGGGTTCATTCGACGCCTGTTGCTGCCTGGAGCTGATCGAGCACATTCAACTCGAGCAAGGTCGGGAGCTCCTGGCCACGATCGGGCGGTTCTTGAGGCCCGGGGGACGGTTGCTCATCACAACGCCGAACTATCGGAGCGGCTGGCCACTCCTGGAGTGGGCGCTGGACCGCTCCGGGCGCGTCCCCCACCTCATGGACGATCAGCACGTCACCTTCTACACCCATGCGCGGCTCCGGGCGCTTTGGCAATCCGGCGGGTGGTCACCCCTCCGGCAGCACACCTGCTGCACCGTCGCTCCCTGGGCCGCGCTCTCAAGCTGGTCGCTCGCGGAAAGGATCCGCAACCACGAGGGGTGGTTTCCGTGGGGCACGCTCTTGGTACATCTCCTGGAGAAACGTTGACGTTCGCGACGCGGGCGTTGCCGGTGGACAGACCGTCCGACCCGGATTCGAGTTGAAAGGATGTCACTCACAGGGAGGATGGGATGCAGGAAAACGAACGGGTCGCGCCTGCCGACGGCCCGGAACTCTCGATCATCGTGCCGATGTACAACGAGGAGGGCAACGTGCGCCCGCTCGCCGAGCGGGTCCGTCAGGTCGCAGCCGACGAGGCGCTCACCTACGAGCTGCTGTATGTCGACGATGGCTCGACGGATGGCTCGGTCCGCGAGGTCCTGGCCTTGGCGGAGGAATCGCCGGAGGTGCGCCTGGTGACACTGGCGCGGAACTTCGGCAAGGAAGCGGCGATGCTCGCCGGCTACGATCATGCGCAGGGTCAGGTCATCGCCGTCATTGACGCCGACTTGCAACAGCCTCCCGAACTCTTCGGGGAGATGCTCGCCCTCTGGCGGCAGGGCTATGATGTCGTCGATGCCGTGCGGGCCGACACGCTGGGCATCTCGCGGATACGAAAGTCGTTCTCGACCCTTTTTTACTGGGTGAACCAGCAACTCGCCGGGATCGCCATCCCGTCGCAGACCGCCGACTTCCGCCTGCTCGACCGCGCTGTGGTAGATGCGGTCCGGCAGTGCCGGGAATATCACCGGTTCAATCGCGCGCTCGTCGCCTGGATCGGGTTCCGGCACGCCGCGATCACGTACACCGCCGCCCCACGCCACGCCGGGAAGACCCACTGGGGCCATTGGAAGCTGATCCAATACGCCATGGACGGCATTCTCTCGTTCAGCATTCGCCCGCTCCGGCTCATGGGCCTGCTCGGCGGCGGTACCTGCGCGCTCAGCATCCTCTATATGGTGTTTGTCGCCATCCTCCGGATCGTCCGTCCCGAGCTGGCGGGCGCGAACTTCGGCTACGCAAGCATTATCGGCATGATCGCGCTCTTGGGCGGCTTTCAATTTATGGGAATCTGGCTCCTGGGAGAGTACACCGGCCGGACGTATGAACAGGTCAAGGAGCGGCCGGTGTATGTCCTCCGGCAGGCTGGAGACCGCGGGCGTGCCCGAGGCGCGGCGGTAACGCGGGAGAGTCAGACCACCATTCGGTTCATCGACGCAGCCTGATTCTGCCGAGACCTGATGTGTGGCATCTCGTGGGGCGTGGCCGTATTGCGGGCCAAGCGTGACGTCGACGGAACGTGCTGCGAACGGCAAACGCGTCCACGGCCCGGCCTCCCGCCTTGCGACAGCCCCCAGGTTGGTTCCAGACCGTGCGTCGCGAAGGCCTGGCCCAACCTTGAGTTTCGGCGGTAATTGTCTTGTGACATCAGGAGTTACGGCCTCCATTGCATGATGCCGCGAGTACTAAGGACCGAGAGCGTACGTACAGGAGCGAACGCGATGTCGCAGGACGCAGACCCGATTGAGGAGCCTCGCCGGCTCCCGCGGTGGGCCGATCGTCCCCAGGTCTGGGCGAGCACGGCGCTGCTGCTGGTTCTGCCGCTGGCGCTGGCCCTGGTGGGCTACCAGCGTCCCGAATTATGTGGCGATGCCCTGTTCTACGGCTATCAACTAGAGCGAATGGGCGAAGTGGGAGGGCGATGGTGGCAGATCGCCGACGACCCTCAGTTAGGCCAGCCCTATCAGACCGAGATGGCCAGGAACCCGTCACTGTTCGAGGGTCTGGACCTGCTGCTGATCGCGGCCCTACCTAGCCGCTTCCTGGACCCGAGGCAGACCTATTATCTCGCAGCGCTCGCGGCCTTGGCGTTTAACGGCTGGGTCGCCGGGGGGATTGTGCGGCGGTTCAGCCGCTCGACCTTCTGGGCTGCCCTGACGGTGGTGCTCGTCACGTGGAACCATCCGACGGCGACGCGGTACCTGGGGCACTTGCACCTCCTCAAAACCGGCTGGGCTGTGCTCGCGGTCTGGATGTTCGCGGAATACCTGCACGATCCGACGCGAAGACGCGGCGTCCTGCTCGGGCTCGCGATGGCAGGGGTGCTTCAAAGCTCGTTTTACTTCGGCTTCCTGCTCGGGCTCGCGATGGGGTTGTGGTGGATGGGGTGCCTGGTCGCCAGGCGGGTAGAGCGCAGGCACCTGCTGGCGACCGGCCTGGCAGGTTTGACCTTTGCCGTTGTGGGCGCGGCCCTCACCTTTCCGGTCTGGACCACGGCCAAGTCGTACTACTTCGCCGACGATTACTTTCATCGTCCCTGGAGCGAGACCTGGTGGTTCGGCGCTGAGCTTTGGCAGTACCTGGTTCCCCCGAACTCGTTGGCCGCGGCCGAGTTCATGAGCCAGGTGCATGCGCGTGACGCGAATGCGTACTGGGAGGGCTGGTACTTTCCGGGCTACACGGTGCTGTGCGCCATCGCGCTCTACGTGGTCGCCCGCCTGCGCGGCTGGCGACTCTGGCCGGCGCGTGCGCACGTGCTCGACGTGTTCATGGGGCTGATTACCATCCTCGTGGTGCTCAGCCTCGCGGGCGGGCCCTCCTACTTCCTCTTTCAACTCGTTCCCAGCTTTCGTGCCTATGGCCGGGCCGGATTGATCGCCACGGCCCTGGGCTACGTGGCAGCCCCATTGGTCCTGCAGGGAATGATAGCGGCGGTGCGCTCGCGGCTACTTCGGGTGGCCGCGCTCGCCGGCGTCGTCGCGCTCGCGGCCTTTGACGCCCGGCGCGCGGTCCTGGTCCACGGTGTGGAACTCTCGAGCAGCCTGAATGATGCCCGGGAGTACATCGAGGGACCGACCGATCCCAACCCGGCCTGGGTCGATTGGCTTGCCCAGCAGCCGCCGGACGTCCGCCTGGTGGCGTTTTCGCCGATTCCTCCTGATCTCCCCGTCACGATGAACACCTGGGGCATCCCCAACTTGAGGCACCGGTCCCGGCACCGCCACGCGACGCTCAACGGCTGCAACCTTCGGTTGTTCGAGGGCGACCTCAAGCTCCTGGGCGCCTCGTACAAGCAAATGAACCCGGCGGGCCTCCGTTTCCTCGTCGCGCTCGGCTACGAGACCCTCGCGTTCGACCGAAAGTACCTTCGAGCCAACTCCTGGATTGAGTCTCAGCCCGGCCTTGATTGGATCGCCCAGCGCGGGGAATGGCGCATCGCCCGCGCGAATTCCTATATGAACAGGTTCCCAACACAATCCCTGGAACGCATGCTGACCGAACAGCCCAGGGACCAGGCCCCCGTCGTGGTCCCGCGTCACGTCTGGATCACCGGGCGCCTGGAGGTCGACCGGGAGACCGTGGTCCCCGAAAACGGACAGGCCTTGATGGCCTGGTCCAATGCCAAGGGGGAACTGATCGACACGCCCTATAACGCGTTGTTCCAGCACATCTTTGGGCCCGGCATCCCGGCATTCACGATCCAGACGCCCAAGATGCCCGGCAACTACGAGCTGGTGTTCCTCGACAGATCCCGGCGGCGCCTTGCCTCGAAGCCCTACCTCGTGGTTGCGACGCCGCCCAGGAACGAGCCGCTCATCAGCGGCAAGGTGTCCGCGCTGAGCGTGAATGCGGTCGTCCAGGAGATCGACCCGGCGAGCTCCAAACCGCTCCGGCTTGTGCTCGAGAATACCAGTTCCTATTATCTCCCGGCCCTGGTGGAGTGGGGACCGATTTGCCGGTCGGTTCGAGCCCAGCCCGGCCTGATCGAGCCGGGCCTGGGCTCCGTGGTCTTCGGCGTGCGGGTCAAGGGGGCAGGGGGGCGGACGCTCCAGGAACTGAAACTGGTGCTCCCTAACGACGTGCCCCCTCGGGGCCGCCTCGAATTGGAGTTGCCCACCGACCACCTGGTGCCGACGTCGGAGCGTGTTCAGGTCACAATTGCCCCCATGTTCCTCCAATGCAAGCCGCGTAAGGTCGCGGAAACGCTCGCCGATGTGCGGCTGACGGTATCGACCGGCCCGGACGCGCAGCCCTCGAGCGCCGCAGTCTCCGCCGACCGACCCCTCCTCCGTTGAAACAAGACCTGTGCCGCCTCCCAGCGACGGTCAACGACCGAACGCCGGCAGGCGGCAAACGATTTGGACCGGGAACTGTCCTCGTTCTGCGCATCTCGAGCGCGATCCGGGCGATACGCTGAATCGCCCGAAGAACAAGGCGTCGAAGCCTCGTTCATCCGCACCAGGGAGCGGGTTCTCGATAGCCACCTGGCTCGGGATTGCCCGATCGGCGAGGGGGCAGGGTCAGTACGAATCAGCGCTCAGGACCTCGCTGCCTCGACTCGTGCCGAGCGCGTTCCAGGTCGTGACGCTGATCGAGTCCTTGATGAACCTGACGGAGCCGTCGCAGAGGCCGACATTGACGCCCCCCGGGTGCTTGCTCCGGGCGCCGTACATCCCGTTCGGAAAGCTCGCATTCGGTCCCGAGCAGGGGGGATTGCCGTCGAGCTTGGAACGACACCACGACGACGAGTAAATGATGTCGGGGAGGCTGCTATTGGGGGTCAGGTACGTTTCGAAGCCGCCGGCATCGCGCCACCACGTAAAGCCACGGATATCGCCCAGGGGGCTGGTCGAGGCGCTCTGCCAGGCCCCGATACCTTGAACGACCTCGGCCGTCATGAGCGTGTTACTCAACCCGTCGGTGATCCGCGCGAACGTGACGCCCGACGATTCGGCGCTGCCGTTGGTCGCCGTCGGTGTGGGCTTGTAGAGGTCGCCGAACGGGGCGCCGCCGAAAAGGATTTGCTGAGCCGTACCGACGAACAGATTGTCCTGGGTGATCGTCGTATTGCCGTAGTTGGCCGCGTAGTTGTGGGCAGGGAGAACGGGGCCTGTTCCGGTGAGCTTTAGCGGCTCCGAGCCCCACGGCGTGTTCAGCGGACTGCTCGGGCACGTCATGGTCGCCATTCGGTTCGCGGTGACCGTCGTATTGGCGCCACCTTCGTAGCGAAACAGACGGTTGACGTCGTAGCCGTTCAGTCCGCCGACGAAATTGAACGCGTTATAGGCCGAGCCCTGTTCGACGTACGGAAGCGTGAACATCATCCACGTTCCCCAGCAGCAGTCTTTATAGCCCGGCGGCAGGCAACCGTTGCTGCTTTCATAATTGTGCATCGCCAGGCCAATCTGCTTGAGGTTGTTCGTGCACTGGGCGCGGCGGGCGGCCTCGCGCGCCGCTTGCACCGCCGGCAGCAACAGGGCGATCAGCACGGCGATGATCGCGATCACCACCAGCAACTCAATGAGCGTAAAACCGCGGCGCAACTGACTCATTGGGGTCATTCTCCAATGCAGGGTCGTGAAGGTCGGAGTTCTCAGAACGGTCCCCTTCCGATCGGTCGACCGGGTAACGGGGAGCCGCTGGTGCCACGGGCGGGCGGCCGGGGGGGGGAAGAGGGCTATTTCGACGTGAGGGGGAAGTCCAGGACGTTCGACCCGTCCCCCTTGACCTCGACGTGCAACGTGGTTCGCGCGTTGTATTTTGCGGGAACCGGGTCCGGGGTTGGCGTGACCTTCTTGGCCGGGTCGTCGGGATCGCCTTCGATCGTGGACCCCGCGGAGATGATCACGGTGTAAGGGCCAGGCACGGGCCCTTCGGACTTCGCCAGGTGGTAGCTGCCATCAACGATCGGCCCGCCGGTTCGAGTCACCGAGGCGGCCGCAGTCGGGCTGAAGACGATCTGCCCCTTCGCGAGAGGCGCCCCGTCCAGCGTGACTTTACCGCTGACCGCCTGCCGTGGGAGCTCGTTCTCCCCGCTCGTACAGCCGGCGCTCATCAGAGCGACCAAGACCCATCCCGGAAATCGCGCCACGCCGCTCCTGCTCACCATCAAATTCAAGCCTCTCGCGCTCGGTCGTTTTGCCTCGGCCTGACCCGCGGCGCATGCCCGGTCAGTTCCGCGGATTGACGCGGACTTAGCCGCCCGCGAGATTGAACCAACCTCGGTTTCAGTATTCACGAAGGAGCCAAGAAGATTAGATTTGTCGAAAACTTTAGGAGTCACAAGAGCCTTGGGCGTCTCGGCTTTGCCGAACGGGAAGACGCTCCGAACGGAGTTCCCAATGAGGCTGGCGTTCCAGGATTTGGGGGCGCGACACCGAGCGTTACACTTGGGAACGCCAGCCTCGTACGGGGCACCTGAAAGGGGTCGACGAACGCGCCTCGCTCGCCGTCTCCTGCCCGAGGGGTACTCGAACTGCTGCGCGCGGCTCGGGCGACGGGGTTTTTGCCATCAGTCGTCCCTTCGGGACTGCGGATTGTCGCCCGACAAAGGCGTGGGCACGGCACCCGGGCTCCTGGCTCCGCGTTGGGGATAACCGGCTGAGATCAGCGACGGGTGCGCTGTTATCGTGGCTTCGTGGCCGCTCTGTTTCTTCGGCGAGATTCCCGTTGCGTGGTTCAGGGAATGGCCACATCGAGATAAACCAATCGGTGGTCGGAACTGGCGACCTTCGGTGTCATGACGACGAGTCGTGCGAGCGGGTCGGACGCGGTGGGCCAGAAGGTTCCGGTGCCGAGAACCTTCAGGTTTCTCGAAGGTAGAACGTAATCCGCGCGGAGATTGCCGACGGAGTCGTCATTGAAGTCGGCGGTATCGACTGCCGGATCGCCTTTGTGCCGGGCGTTCGCTCCCTGCTGAAGCCGCGATGCTTCGGCAGCTCCATCGCTTCGGGGGGCCGGCGGGGCCTGGATCTTCGGGTGGTCGAGCAATTGCTGGATCGCCCCGACAACGCTCCCGCCGTCGGCTGGGTCGGCGTTCATGTCACCCATCAGGACGAACGTCTCGGGTCCGGCGACCCTCGTGCCCGGAGGCAGTTTCACGAAAGGAGCGAGGTACTCGGCCTTGGCGCCCCCGGTGAGATAATCGGCCCAAAGCCGGATCTCATCGAAGTTGCGCCTGCCGTTGCGGTCCTCGGGGCCATCGAAGGCAGGGGGGGTCGGATGGCTCGCCAGGATATGGATCAGCTTGTCACCGACCCGGACGGCAACGTCACAATGGTTCTTCGAAGAGAGCCTCAGGACGTCCAGCGCTGCGGGCGAATACCACGGCGTACCGTCGGGCTTGGTCGGCAAAAGCGCGCCCGGCACGTTTTTCCAGAGCAGCGTTTGAAAATCCCCGAACGACGACTCGAAGGGAAACTTCGAATAGATGACAAAACCGTATTGCCCCGGGAACTGGCCGAACCCCTGCGCGTCGTTGCCGTAACCCCGCGAGCCGGGATCGGTCACGGCCCGGCCGTCCTTGTCCAGATCGACGCCGGTAGCGATCCCTGTGTTGACCTTCGGTACGAACACATGGGGATAGTCAATTGCCTCGGCGCCGTTCTGCCCGTGTCGAAGGTAGTTGACCAGAAATCGCTTGGCCCCGACACTGCCGCCAGACGCGTCATCGGCATCGAAATCGAACTCGTTGATGAGGAGCACGTCGGGACGAACGCGCTGAATGATCTCGGCAACGTTCCGGATTTGCCGGTCGTCGGGCGTCGCGAGGTCGCGGGCGAGTTCTCCTCGGGCGGATCGGTTGAGGGACGCGTTGAAGGTCGCGAACCGAACCGAGTTCGACGGCTTGGCAAGGTCCTGGCCGGCCACAGGGCTGGCCGCCAGAAGGGCGAATATCAGGCGAATCGTCAGGCGGGTGCGCAACATGGGGACAGCGTGCTCGGGTTGGGTGGTCGAAAAGCGGACCGGCGAACGCAGCCTTCGGGCCGCAAACCAACCGGTCGGGAGCCAGGTTCGCTCCCAGCACCGTTGGCGAGCGACGACAACGCCCGCAGACGCGAGATAGGCTATGCAGACGGCTGGCGTCTGGCAATGGCGCAAGCCCGGATCGCGAAAAACGCCCCAGTTTTCCTTGGCGTTGACAGTCTTTCTATCTAACTTACATTTGTTATATAGATAAGGTTTCCGCCGATGCCGGCGTGGTCAGGCCGATGCGGAATTGCGTATCATTTCTCGTGCTATCACCCTGCGAGAAACCATGTTGGGAGGCCACTCCATGGCGATCTCCACCCAGCCCACCGAGCCGGCTGGGGAAGCACGCGACGAGATAATCCCGCCGTTGGAGAACGGCGACCGGTTGAGCCGCGCCGAGTTCGAGCGGCGGTACGACGCGATGCCCGGGCTCAAGAAAGCTGAGTTAATTGAAGGAGAAGTTTACATACCTTCGCCGGTTCGACACAGGCGGCATAGCCACCCGCACGCGCGCGTGGTGGGTTGGCTCGCGGCTTATGAAACGGACACCCCCGGCGTTGAGGCGGGCGATAACGGTAGCGTCCGCCTGGACCTCGATAATGAGCCGCAGCCCGACGCGTACCTGATCATCCGGCCGGAGTCGGGCGGGCAAGCCCTCATCAGCGGTGACGATTACATTGAAGGCGCGCCCGAGTTGATCGCGGAAGTCGTCTCCAGCAGCGCGAGTTACGACCTGGGGAAAAAGCTGAACTCCTACCGGCGTAACGGCGTCAGCGAGTACGTCGTCTGGCGCGTCGTGGACCGGCAGGTCGACTGGCTCGTCAACCGCGGCGGCCAGTTCGAGCGGCTGTCCCCGGCGACCGACGGGATCCTGCGCAGCACCGTGTTTCCCGGCCTCTGGCTCCATCCGGCCGCGCTGATCGAAGGAGATAAGCCGACGGTCAAGGCGGTCCTTCAGGAAGGCTTGCGCTCCGCCGAACACGCCGCGTTCGTCGCCCGTCTGGAGCGGACCGGCCGCGTTTGAGTTCCCTCGGTGGTAGCCGTCCCGCCTTCTTGAGACCGCCGGGCCAGGTCACCGCCGCGCCCGGTGCTGCTGCCGGCTGATGGGGCCTCGGCGGCGTCCTTGTCCTCGAACACGCTCATCGAGTTGTTGCGTGTCGTCGTGCCCACGCACGATCCGGCTTGACCTGTGGCACGGGCGCCTGGGCGCGATACAATCGTCGTCCTTGTGTGCATGCTCTCGCTTCAAAAACGGCGGAACGGGTGGGCTCATGACTCGACGCGCAGCGCTTTGGGTGGCGGTCGTTTCGATCACGGTCACGCTCGCGCCAGCCGTTGCGGCCCGAGCCCAGGCAGCCAGGAAGGGAACGCCGGAACGCTACCGGCCGAGCGACGCCGAACGCGCCGAGCTCCAGCAACGATTGGACGCGCTGGGCAAAGCCCTGTCAGCGCTCCCGCGCGGAAGGACCCGCGAGCTCGACGCCTGGGCCGACGTTGCCGTGTATCACAAGGCGGGGACGTGGGCGCTCCGCCTGGGCGAGTTTTACAACGCCAAGGACGTCGCCGCGACCGTCAAAGTCGTCGAGCGCGGCCTGGAACGCGCTCGCCAGGTGGCGAACGGGAAGGCGCCGTGGGCCGATGCCCGCGGGTCCGCGATCCGGGGCTACTTGTCGAAGGTGGATGGCTCGGTGCAGCCCTACGCGGTGATCGTTCCCGAGGGCCTGGAGCCGAGCGCCGGCCAGCGGGCGCGGCTTGACGTCGTGCTGCACGGCCGGGGCGACACGCTCAACGAAGTTCACTTCATCCAGGCCCACGATGGTAAGCCCGCCCTCAAGACCGAAGGGACCGAGCCCGCGATCACGCTCCACGTGTACGGCCGCGGGAACAACGCCTACCGCTGGGCCGGCGAGGCCGACGTGTTCGAGGCGATTGAGGCCGTCAAGCGCCTGTACAAGGTCGACGACGAGCGCATTGTGCTCCAGGGGTTCTCGATGGGGGGCGCGGGGGCCTGGCACCTGGGACTCCACCACCCGAGCCTCTGGGCCTCCGTCGAGGCCGGGGCGGGTTTCTCCGAGACAAGGCAGTACGCCAAGCTCAAGGAGGTTGCCGAGGTCGAGGAGAAGACGCTGCACATCTACGACGCCGTCGACTACGCTCTCAACGCTTTCGACGTACCGATCGCCGGTTACGGCGGCGACCAGGACCCGCAGAAGCAGGCCTCGGTCAACATCGAGAACGCGCTCAAGGGCCTCGGCTTCGAAATGAAAACTGAGGGCCTCGTGACGCGAGGCGCCGGCATCGACTTCCTGCGCGTCGTCGGGGCCGGGGTGGGTCACAAGGTCGACCCCGCGAGCCGCAAGCTCCTCGACGCGTTCCACAATGAGCACGCGGCCAAGGGTGTGGACCAGGACAAGAAGCACCTCCGCTTCGTCACCTATACGCTCAAGTACAACCGGGCCGAGTGGCTGACGGTCGAACGGCTCGGGGAACACTACCGGCGGGCGCTCGTGGACGCCGAGATCCAGGGGAAAAAGGTCGTCGTGCGTGAGGCCGACAACATCGTGGTTCTTAGCGTCGACCGCCGGGCGGGGGAGACGATCCGAATCGGCGAGCAGGAGTTCCCGCTCGAAAGCGCAGTCAAAGGCCTGCTGCCGAACGTCTACTTCCGTCACGAGGTGGGCGAGTGGCGGCAGCTCGATTACGACCAGTCACGCAGCATCGAAGAGAACGCCAAGCGCGAGAAGCACCACAACCTGCAAGGGCCGATCGACGACGCCTTCACGCGCGCTTTCCTCTGCGTGCGCGGCACGGGGACGCCCTGGAACCCGCGCGTCCACGGCTGGGCCGAGGCCCGCCTCCAGCGGTTCGGCGAGGAGTGGCGGCAGTGGATGCGCGGGGAGTTGCCGGTGAAGGCCGACACGGAAGTGACCGACGAGGACATCGAGACCCGTAGCCTGATCTTGTTCGGCGACCCTGGGTCCAACCGCGTACTGGCGAGGATCCTGAAGGACCTGCCGCTCGGCTGGACCCGGTCCGAGGTCCAGCTCGGCGGCACGTTCCGGGCGGAGAACCACGTGCCGGTACTGATTGCGCCAAATCCGTTGAACGCCCATCACTACGTCGTGCTGAACTCGGGCCACACCTTCGGCGCCAAGGAATTCGCCGGCACCAATGCGTTGCTCTATCCCCGCCTCGGCGACTACGCCGTGTTCTCGGCCAGCCTGACGGAGACGCCCCAGATCTCGGGCTTCTTCAACGAGAAGTGGCAGGTTCCCAAGGCGCGGGTGGCGAAGTGAGTACGGCTCAAGGGCCGCGATACGACTCTTTCCACAGTCAAGCGGTGGGTCGAATCTGGGGTGGCACGCCCAGATGCAGCGGCCACCATTCGAAGGTGGAAGCACAATAACACCGGCGCAGGACGATCTCGGCTCCGCCATTTCGCTTCCACAGGGGTACTCTGCCATGCGTCGTCGCGCTCTGCTTCGCGCCTTGACGGCCACGCCGCTGGCCGCGTGGTTCAGGTGGTCGTTGCCAAGCGACCTCGTTTGCCTCGCGGAAGAGGTCCCGAACGCGGCGACAGTCTACCGGAGGGCGTTCGCCTGCGTGCAGGCCCTGGGCCCGGAAGATCAGGAACGATTGGCCCATGCGGCCACGCTCAACCCCGACGATCCGAGCGCCGTCGCGCTGATCGAACACGCCAAGCCCGCGCTCGAAGCCATCAGGGAAGCAGTGGCGATCGGGCGTTGTGATTGGCAGCGCGAGGTGGTTACCGACACCGACCTGACCACGTATCGACATGGAGTCTCATACTTACACGTTATCCGGATCGCTGTCCTCTCCGCCCGCCGGCACGCGGATCAGGGTCGCAGCCGCCCGGCGCTCGACGACCTGTTCGCCGCACTCGCACTGGCCCACCGCGTCGGCGGACGCGATGTCCTGTTCGCGCGCGTGCTCGAGACGGCCGGCGAAGTTGCCGTCTTTCAAGCGCTCGGCCGCATCTTGCCGAAACTCGACCGCCCGGCACTCGAAGACCTGTCGCGGCGCCTTGACGGATTAGCACCGCCCGAGCCGGCCTCCGCCGCCATCGGCCCGGAGTCGCGATTTATCGTGGGCTCGATCCGCGCCAAGCTGTTGGCAATGGGACCCGTGATCGCGGGCGGAGACTGGGAAACGCTCGGCTTCGATGCAGAGGAGGCGGCCACGCTCAAGCGGCTGACCGGAGGCGATCACGCGGCAGTGGTCGCCCACCTCGAGAAGACCGGCCCGGCCTTCGAGGAGCTCGGCCGCCGGCTCGACCTGCCGCGGCCAAACTGCCGCACGGCGTTCGATGAATTCATGCGCACAGCGCGGAGGGACCAGCCGGTCGTGGCGTCGCTGGCCAAGAACGGGTGGGGCGCCCGGCACGTGGTCGACCGCATGCTCGCCCTGCGGGCGATGCTCCGCGCTGGTCTTGCGTTGGTACGCGACGGTGAGCCCGCGTTCCGGAAGGTCCCCGACCCCTTCGGCGCCGGCCCGTTCGGACTCGAACGGCGGGGTAAGGGCTACGTCATCCGCTCGGCGCTTGACGAGGACGGGCGGCCCGCGGTCGTCCTCACGATTGGCGAGGCCGCCTGACGTCCGGAACGCGGGCCGCCTCAGAGAATCCCATCAGCTCTCGCCTTCCTCCGACGCCGGCGGATTGTCCGGCGCAGGCGGCGGCGCGGGCTCGGAGGCGGTGTCCGGGGGCGGCGCGCCCTCCTCCTCGGGACCGACCGTATCGGTCTCGCGGGCCTGCCAGAGCTGCTTGAGCTGCCCGAACGTGCGGAGCGGCACGCTCCCCGTGAGGGCGTCTTTCGAGAGCGGGGGCGGAGGCGGTGCCGGCTTGCGCGGCGGGGTCGGCTGCCGTGGGGCCTGGGCCCGCTCGGTGCGTCCCTGGCCGGGACCACCGCTGTGCGGCGGTCTCGGTCCGCGGCCGGGGCCACCCGGTCCGGGCCGTCCACCACCACCCCCTTCGGGGCGGGGGCGGTTCTCGTAACGGCGGGCGGCGGGCTCGCCGCTCGTGGCGGTGACCGGCGGACCGCCCACGGGTTGACCCGTCAGTTGGGACGGGGGCGCCG
>JARLIH010000162.1 GCA_031291845.1 Isosphaeraceae bacterium
ATCGCCGACCTTCGCGAGCGTCTGCACTCGGGCATCGTTGGTCGAGTCCCGGCGACACGACGGAACGGGCATCCCATTGCACGGCTGGCGGGCAACCTGAACCTCAGTTTTGCCTACGTCGACGGCGAGGCACTCATGATGGCGATGCGCGACGTGGCCGTGAGCTCGGGCTCGGCCTGCACGGCGGCGAACCCGGAGCCAAGCCATGTGCTGCGGGCCATGGGCGTCAGCGAAGAGCTGGCGAGGGCCAGCCTCCGGTTCGGCCTCGGTCGATTCACGACCGCGGAGGAGATCGACTTCGCGGTTGACGCCGTCGCGAGCGCAGTCGACCGCCTGCGCTCCTTCAGCAGCACGTGGAACGAAGCGCAACGAGAGGGTGTGGGATTTGACACGCGGATATGATAGCTTAAGGCGAACGGCGCCCGCCGTCGTTCCCTTTGAATGTTCTTCTTGAGGAGACGATTCTCATGGGCGTGTCCCTGACCGAAAAGGCCGCGACGGAAGTGAAGAAAGTCCTGGCCGAGCAGAGCCCCGGCGGCGAGCTCGTCCTTCGTATCGGTGTCCAGGGGGGCGGGTGCAGTGGGTTCGCCTACAGCCTCGGCTTCGATACGGCGACGACCGACAAGGACTTCGTGACCGAGTTCTTCGGCGTGAAGGTTGCCGTCGACAAGAAATTCGACCCCTACCTCGACGGGACCGTGATCGACTACTACGACGGTCTCGAGAAGCGCGGGTTCGTGTTCAACAACCCAAACGTCGTCAAGTCGTGCGGCTGCGGATCGTCGTTCCAGGTTTGACCTGCGACCAGCCAATACAAGCAAGAGCGGTGGACTCCCATCGGGGCGCCCACCGCTTTCGCTTTTGGTTTTTCTTCCCCGGCGGTCTGGCGCGTCTCCTGAGCTACCAGCGCCATCCCTCGGCGAGCTCGCGATTCACCACGCACCCTTCGGGCCATTTCCCCTGGTGGAGGGCGAGCACGCACTGCGTCGCGAGCTCCGCCATGTCGGCCATTCCCTTCGTATCGATCCCGCCGAGGTGCGGGCTGAGGACGACGTTCGGCAGGCCAAGGAGGGGATTGCCGGGCTCTACGGGCTCCACGTTCAGGACGTCGAGTCCCGCTCCCGCCAGATGCCCCGACACGAGGCTGTCGCGCAGGTCCGCCTCGATCACCAGGCCCCCGCGGGACGTGTTGATCAGGTACGATCCGCGTTTCATCTTGCCCAGGAAGCCGCGGTCGACGAGTCCCCGTGTCTCAGCCGTCAGCGGCAGGTGGAGGCTCACGACGTCTGACTCGGCGAGCACCGCGTCCAGGCTGACACGCTCGATTCCGTACTGCTGATCGAAGACTGGGTCGGCGACGGGGTCGTACGCGACCACTTTCATTTCAAAGCCCTGGGCCCGGCGGGCGACGGCCCGGCCAATCCGCCCGAGCCCGACGAGACCGATCGTGCGCCCGCGCAACGGCGTGGGAAGCTTACGGCTCCAGCCGCCGGCGTGGATCAGGCGGTCGTTCACGACGACGTCCCGGGTCAGCGCCAGCAAGAGGGCGAAGGTTTGTTCGGCCACACTCCCCTGGTTTGTCCCGGGTGTAATCACGACGGCGATCCGGCGCGCGGTTGCGGCCGGGACGTCGATCGCGTCATATCCGACACCCGTGCGGGCGATGACCCTCAACCCGGGGGCGAGGTCCATGAGCTCGCTGGTGAGGAACTCGCTCCCTGCCAGGATCGCGTCAATTTGCGGAAGGACCGTACGTAGCTCGTCCGCGGTCAACATGTGGTCGCCCGGGGGATCGATGCAGCGGAACCCAGCGCTTTCGAGCATGTCGCGGAACGGCCCGGGCTGGTTGCGCAGGGTCCCAGCCCCAATCAGGATGGTCGGCATGGTGGGTCGGGGGAAGTCTTGAAGTCGAGTCGACGACAAATCATGGCCGAGGGCGCTCCCGGGCCCCGGCATCCGCCGCTCAGGCTAACCGGTCCCGGTCCTCGACGCGAACACTTTATCCGCGCGTGTTCCGACCGCAGGCGCTTCCGGCCGTCGCCGCGCGAGGAGGGCCCGCGCGCTCGGCGACGAATCACGCTGTCCCAGGAATGGCCGACGCGCGCACTAAAACGAGTCGGAGATGGTCTCTAGCGAAGGGTTTGAGGCGCGTGTATCTTGATGACATGACGCGGTACTCCCGCCTCTCAGCACGATCCACGAAGAGGTTCCGACGTATGTCCGTTCGCGTGTTCATTACGCAGCCGATACCCGACCCAGGGCGCGGCTTGGTAGCCGGATGCGCGGACGAGGTCGATCAAAACCTGGAAGACCAAGTTTTGTCGACCGACGAGCTGAGGGCGAAGGTCGCGGGGTGTACGGGCGTTCTCTGCCTGTTGACGGACCGGATCGACGCTGCCGTGCTGGACGCGGCTAAGGGCTGCCGAATCTTCGCAAATATGGCTGTGGGCTATAACAATGTTGATGTGGCAGCGGCGACCGAGCGGGGGATCATGGTCACGAATACCCCCGGTGTGCTGACCGAAGCGACCGCCGACTTGACGTGGACGTTGATCCTCGGCATCGCCCGGCGCGTCGTGGAGGGGGACCACGAGATGCGAACGGGGCGGTTCCCGGGATGGGGCCCGCTGTACCTGCTCGGCGGAGACGTGACGGGGCGGACGCTCGGTCTGGTCGGTCCCGGCCGGATCGCCACGGCCGTCGCCGAGCGCGCCCGGGGCTTCCGGATGGCGGTACTCTACGCGGGCCGCCGGCCGAGTCCCGAGATCGACGCGCTCGGCGGCCGGATGGTGCCGCTCGATGAGCTGCTCGCCACGAGCGACTTCGTGAGTCTCCACACCCCGTTGACGCCGGAGACGCGGCACCTGATCGACGCGCGCGCCCTGTCCCGGATGAAGCCGACGGCCTATCTGGTCAATACCGCCCGGGGGCCCGTCGTCGATGAAGCGGCGCTGGTCGACGCGCTCCGGTCCGGCCGGATCGCCGGGGCCGGGCTCGACGTTTACGAAGACGAGCCGAAAATGGCGCCCGGTCTGGCCGATTGCCCGAACACGTTGCTGCTGCCGCACCTCGGGAGCGCCACGTTCGCGACTCGGGCCGCGATGGCCCGGATCGCGGCGGAGAACCTGTGCGTGGCTCTCCGTGGGGACCGGCCGCCCAACCTGGTCAATCCTGAAGTATTGTCCCGACTTTCCGGCGAAGCGGCCGGGATAACGTCTTGAGTGGGCCACGATTTGGCCGATTCTGTGGTGAGGTTGTCCGTCTTTCATCCGTTCGGATCGAGGTCGCATGGGTGTGCTGAGGTTCCAATTGACCTCGCCCGATCAGGCGAGCCGGCACACGGACCTGCGCAAAGCGTACGTGACGGGCCTGGATCGAACGCCGAGCCGGCTCAGCGTGGAGTTGCGGCAAGGTTCGATGATTTGCCACCGCGATACCAATGAGAGCGGGCGGCTTTTCGTCCCGTGGCCCGTGGACGGGCACGGCACTCCCTACGTCGGCACGGCGACGCTCGCGGAAAGGGCCAAGCCTTACGACCTCGCGGTCGAGCTGGCGCGAGGAAAGCTCAACGAGGTCCGCAACCAACTGGCCGACTGGCGTCAAATGGGTCTGCGGCCTCCCGACGAGCTCGACAGCCTGGTCTCCGAGGCCTACCGGGCGTTCGTCAAGGCCGTCACGCTCAGGTCCGAACCGGACGAGGCGTTCGCGGCGGCCCAGGCCAGCCTGGCGTCAAGCTGGAGCGCGGGCAACGTCCTGATCGAGTCGTATACCAGCCAGGTGCTCCAGACGCGGTTGGCGAGCACTCCCCGGCTGCCGACGGCGTTGGCCTGCGCACTCGACATCGACCCCAAAACAGCGCCTTGGGCCGGAGACCTTGCGACGGCGATCAACAGCGTTCAGGTTGCCTGCCCCTGGAAGACCGTATCGCCCGTCGAGGGGCAGTTCCGCTGGGACGAATTCGACGCCCAAGTGGCTTGGGCCAAAAGGCAGCACCTGGCCATCCAGGTCGGGCCCTTGATCGAGTTCCGCCCGAACGCTCTGCCGAACTGGATCTGGCTCTGGGAAGGGGACTTCGACACCCTGCTCGGGCTGGTCACCGACTACGTGCGACACGCGGTGCTGCGCTATCGGGGCAAGGTTCCCCTCTGGCATCTCGTGCACCGTCCCGCGTGCACCGATTTCCTGGGGTTGAGCGAGGAAGAGCAAATTCGCATCACGGCCCGCGCTATCCAGGTAGGCCGCCAGACCGATCCCGCGGCGCAGTTCACGATCGGGGTGGAACGGCCGTGGGCCGAATGGCTCGGCAGCAGCCCTTTTCAACTCGGTCCCCTGCACCTCACCGATTACCTGGTGCGTGCTGATCTCGGTCTCGCCGGTCTCGCCCTGGAGATCGCCCCCGGTTACTCGACGCCTGGGAGTCACTTGCGAGACCTGTTTGATTTCTCCAAGCTTCTCGACCTCTACGCCTTGCTCAACCTGCCGCTCCACATCTGGATCACCATGCCATCGTCCGCCGCACCAGACCCCGAGGCCGATCCGAGCGTCCGCGTCGAAGAATCGCAGTGGCCTGGTTCCCCGAGCGAGGCGGGGCAGGCAGCCTGGGCCGCTCGCTGGGTCTCGCTGGCCGTCGCGAAGCCGTTCGTCCGCTCTGTGACGTGGCTCCAGGCATGCGACGCCACGCCTCACCTCTATCCCCACGGTGGCCTGTATCGTACGCCGCAGACTCCGAAGCCGATTCTCTCCTGGCTCCGGCAGTTCCGGCGCGAGATCCTGGTCTGACCGCCCTGGGCTCGCGCCCGATGTGCAATTTCGGCCCTATTGGCGTTGTCAGGTCCTGGGCCCGTTACTACACTTAGTGATTCGGCACCCTGGGTTTAGGAATCGGTCCCGACGATGTTCGACGATCTCCAAAAACGACTCACGTCCGCCTTCGGCCGCTTCCGCGCGCGTGGCCTGCTTACCGAGGCCAACATCAAGGAAGGCTTGCGCGAGGTGCGCACGGCGCTCCTCGAGGCCGACGTGAACTACAACGTCGTCCAGGAGTTCATGGAGCGCGTCTCCGAGCGTGCAGTCGGCACGCAGCTCATCAAGAGCGTCCGCCCGGAGCAGCAGATCGTCAAGATCGTGCATGACGAGCTCGTCGAGCTGATGGGCACGCCCGACGGCTCCATCCGGTTCGAGAAATCGGGTCCGACCATCCTGATGCTCTGCGGCCTGCAGGGCTCGGGCAAGACGACCACCTGCGGAAAGCTCGCACGTCTGCTCGCGCAACAGGGACGCAAGCCGTTGCTCGTGGCGGCCGACCTCCAGCGTCCCGCGGCGGTCGAGCAGCTCAAGGTGATCGGCGCTCAGCTCCAGGTTCCGGTGTACAGCGAGACGGATTCCAATCCCGTCAAGGTGTGCCAGAACGCCGTCGTCGAGGCGAACCGGCAGGCCCGCGATACGATCATCCTCGACACAGCGGGTCGTTTGCACATCGACGACGAGCTGATGAGCGAGCTGTCGCAGATCGAGAAAAAGGTGCGGCCGCACCAGGTATTCTTCGTCTGCGACGCGCTCACCGGGCAGGACGCCGTCGCCTCGGCGGGCGCCTTCAACGAGGCGCTTGAGCTCGACGGCGTGATCATGACCAAGCTCGACGGCGACGCCCGCGGCGGTGCGGCGTTGTCGGTCCGCAAGGTGACCGGCGTCCCCCTCAAGTTCGTCGGCAAGGGGGAGAAGCTCGACAAGCTCGAGGTGTTCGACCCGGAGCGGATCGTCGGCCAGATCCTGGGAATGGGGGACATCGTCGGGCTCGTCGAGGCCGCCCAGTCCGCCATCGATCAGGACGAGGCCGCCCGGCAGCAGGAAAAGCTGGCCAAGGGGAAA
>JARLIH010000163.1 GCA_031291845.1 Isosphaeraceae bacterium
CGGGGGGGGGGCCCCGCGCGGCCGGCCCCGCCCCCGGCCGCCGGCGGGTTACACACCACCCCGCGCCGCCCGCCCCCCCCCCCCCCCCCCCCCCCCCCCCCCCGCCGCGTGGTTTTGCTCGGGCGGCCGCGTCAGAACAGGATGATGAGGTCGCCGCCGATCGTGAGCTGGCTGTTGCGCGTCCCGTCGTTATACGGGTGGGTGAACTGCGCCCAGTCATACCGAATTTCGGGGCGAATCCAGAGCCAGCTGCAGGGCTTGTAGATCGCACCCAAGGTCATTTCATAGAAGTTGTCCGAGAACCCCGTGCGGGCACCGCCGTTGTCGCGGAAAACTTCCGACCGCCAGACGCCGGTCAGCTTGTCGTTGAAGCTGTAGAGGAACCAGTTGCCGAAGCTGTACCAGCCCTCGTTGCTGGGAGTGCCGCCGACGCCGAACCCGGGGATGTTGTTCTCGAAGGAGTCGTCGTTCTCGATCACCTGAGTCAGTTTATCGGACCACTTGTAGGTGAAGACGTTAGTGAACGAGATACGGTTGTTGCTGCCGTAGTTGATGTTGCGCAGGCCGGCAAGGTAGGGAGTCAGCGTCGCACCGGGGAGCACGATCTGGGTGTTCGCCGGCAGGAAGTGCGGGTACTGGTTCGGACCCCAGATATACGACTGGGCGAAGTTTGCCTTGCCGTTCTTCGAGGTCCAGGTCCAGCCGCCGAGGTAGTTCCATTTGTAGGACGTGTCAACCCAGCGGTCGTAGCCGTTCACGAGGCCGTTGACCCAGTTGATCCGGTCGTTGACGTGGATCGTGGTCAACACGCCCCAGTGGGTGAACGGTTGGCCGTAGTTGAACATGTAAGGAACGGAGAGTAACGGACGGCCGATCGCGGGCACCACTTCATAGCCGAGCGTGGTATAAAACCGGCCGCCCCGGACGTCGACGCCCCCCTTGGTCAGCCAGGGCAGGTGGACTTCGGCGTAGACCTGCGCCAGGTCATAGCCGGGGAACTTGTTCAGCCCCCAGGCGTTGTCGGCGAAGCCGTGCATGTGGTTGAACTGCCAGTCGTTGCCGAACAGGTTGTCGACGCGGAAGCCGAAGTTGATCTTGTCGTTCTGCTCGAGGGGGTTCTCGACGATCAGATAGTACTGGTTCCCCATCCAGCGGTTGGCGAGGTCGTTCGGATTGACGCCGAAGTTGAAGCCGTTGCGCGGGGTGCCGTTGGCGTTGCCCGTATAGCTGTTTTCGAGCCAGCCGTAGATCTTGACGGGCGAGTCCTCCATGCCGAGGAACTTCATCAGCAGCGTGGTCTCGGCGGCGGCAGGTTCGGCTTCCTCCGCCTTCTCCTCCGTCGCCGTGGGCTCTTCGTCCTTTTCCGCGCGGGGCGCGGCGAGGTCCTCGAGGTTGGCCTCGGGCATGTTGCCCGCGTTGGGCGCGGGTGGGGCGGCATCGCCGGCGGGCGCCTGGGTGCGCTGGACCATCCCGTCGATCGTCGAATGCGGTGTCGCGCGTCGGTATCCCCTGGCGAGCCAAGGGACAGAACTCACGCGGGCCGCGGGCGCAGCGGGGGGGGAGTCCTCCTGGGCGAACGCCGCGCCGGCCGCGAGCGCCCACAGAAGGCCCAGAAGACCGGCTCCTCGCAATAATGGACCTGGCATGAACATCCTCCTGAATGACATATCAACTCCACGAGTCCCTCGTGGATGGAACCGACCGGGGCCGACGTCTCCGGCGTCCGATGGGCCTCTTGCTCTCGTTACGATGACCAGCCGCTCCGACTGCACCGGGGTGCCGCCGTCGCGCGAACACAGCCGGATCGGGCAAAGACGCTGTTCCAGGCGTCCTTGTGAGAGCCGATCATTGCAGGAGTTCCGTCCGGTTCACCGCCGCGTCGTTCAATCCTCCGGCTTTGCGCCATCGCGCGCCCGACTCAGAATGGCTGACCGCGTCCCGGCACGGCCCCAGAAATCGGGGCCGACGCGGTGGCGGTCTGGACACCCAGCGAGGGGCGTCGAATCCTGAGTTGACCTTCGGGCTGTCAGCGTTTTCCCCTCGTGTCGGGCCGGGGATTATCCCGCGATCCTCGTCTTACCGACGTGGGGGAGTCGTCTCCCCCGGCGGATCGGCAAAGCCGCGCCGGTGTCCAAGGGGCGTTGACCGTTCGACGCAAGTTAGATCGGATGGTGTCCAGACTGAAGTGAGCGATTTTGGCGAATCGTCATGGAATCCGGCATCCAGCGCTCGTCCTGACGCACCTATGCGCCGTTGTGACGGTCGTGCGGATGTGAACGGCACCGGCATACGGGATCGCCCTGGAAAAGCCAGGTTGGTTGTTCAAGGGGAACGCGAGCCGGATGGACCGCGGGGATGACCAAGCGACCGCGCGGGGCGGATGCCGTTGGCCTCGACGGGCGAGCCTGCCGTGGATCGCTCGCCATCAAGGTGGCGCACGCCCTTCAACGGATCGATGCGACCCCGAATTAGGTTGTTTCTCGGCCAAAAGGCGAGACAGAGGGGGGTGAGGGCGGCGGGAAAGCTGAGAGAAAAAGGCAAGCCGGCCAGATAGCATCATCCCAGGCCGACCACCTCTCCCATGGTGACCGGGGCGATGCTCTCTGGCCGGCTAGGCGGGGCACGTACCCACGAAAACGCGGGCACGGGTTGTTCTCATTGGAAGGAGCAACACTGACGATCGTTCGATTGCGAAGCCCACAATCGTCTGCATCGAGCGAAACTGCGTTGTCTTTCCCGCGGTTCGATCTTCGGGTGAAGCATTCCGACCGCTGTGCGATCGATTGTCTTCACCACCCGTTCGGTCGTCCGCGAACGCTTTTTACTAAAAGCAAAGACAATGCCAGATCGCTTCGGCCCCGCGGCAAAGATTTCGCGCGTGCCTCTTTACCACGCACTAGAAACTGCCGGGCTAAGGGTTTACGATACCACCCGTCCCTGTCCGTTCGAGCCTGCAAGGCTCGAGCGTACACCCCATTCGGTGACCGGGACAGGATTCTTTTGTGCGAAATGAAGGCTTTGGTGCCTCCTGTTTGAGCATGGGCACCCGCCGGGTGATCGATGTGTCGACTTGTGGGGGCGGCTGACCAGTGATGAAGGGTGCGATCGGGGAAGTCGTGGGGGTGTTCCCCGGTCTGCAGCGTGCCGTTGACGCCTGGGTCGTGGAAGGCGACTCGCGGCCGTTGGTGCGCTGGCTGGGGCGGCAGCTCGACCAGGACGGTGTGCCGCTCGATTTGCCGGTCTCGGACTGGGGGCACGCCCTTGCGCTGATCGCGGAGGCACAGCGACGGCGCGCTGTGGGATGGCCTGAGGCGGTCGACGCCCTGGTCGAGGGGTGGGTGCGGAGCCTGCTGCGGTTTTCGCGGCCGGACGGAAGTCCGGCCATGAGCCAACCTCTCGCGCTGCCCGAGATCGGCAAATTGCTGAGGGGCTGGGTCCGCCGGCTCTCGGACCCGGGGCTCGAAACGGTGGTCAGTTGGTGGTTTCCTGCCCGGACAAGAGGGCGAGGGCATGCCGCGCCGCCGCTGCCGGCGTGGTCGCGGGGCGATCGCCCGTTCGCGGTCTTGCGGGCGAACTGGTCGGCGGAGGGTGACTTTGTGGCCGTCGACCACCGCCTTCGGGGTGCATCCAGTTCGTTCGAGCTCTTCGGGCTGGGGCGGACCTGGCTGGGACCTGATTGGGCCTTTGGCGGCGCCGACAGCGCCGCGACTCGGGCCCGGCCGACATGCTGGCACTCGGACTCGTCGGCTGACCTCGCCGAGTGGACCTTCCGCGCGGGCGAGTCCCGCGTGGTCCGGTCCGCCGCGCTGCTCCGCGGCAGGCAGATCGCCGTTTTGGCTGATCAGGTCGAAGGGGGGGAGCCGGTGTGGGAGATGCGCCTGGGCTTGCCCGAACTTGTGATCACCGAACCGGTCGCCGAGAGCCGGGCGCTCGGCCTCGTCGCCCGCGGCGGACGCGCTCGGGCCCGCGTGTTCCCGCTGGCTCTGCCGAGGCGACCGGAAGGTGTGGAGCGCGGTTCCCTCGCGGCCGACGGCAGCGCACTGGTCCTCAAACAGCCGGCGGAAGCCCGGCGCTCCTGGCTGCCCTTGGTCGTTTCGTGGTCGCCCGAGCGCAACCGCCGCGCGGCCCATTGGCGCACCTTGACGGTCTCCGAAAAGTCCAAGCCCTGTCCCCCCGGAACGGCCTTCGCCGCCCGGTTGAGCTGGGGGCGCGGCGAGACGCTCGTCGTCTATCGCAGCCTCGGCCGCCCCGCCCTGCGCAGCTTCCTCGGCCACCAGACCCGGGCCCGCTACCTCATCGGCCTCTTTACGAGCGAGGGGCGGGTCGAACCAATCCTGAAGGTGGACGAGTGACCCCTTGAAGGGTTCAACCGTGGCTCTCTCGCTTCGGCTGCGAGGCGATGGCGATCAGGGAAACGGTGATGTAAATCAAAGAAACCACGACGGTTGCGTACCCCGAATGCTGGTGGGCCTTCATGATCTTCGGGTCGTGGTTGGTGAGGATCAGTTGGCCCATTACGAGCTGGCCGATGATGAGCGCGGCTGCCAGAAAGCCCAGAATCATGACAAACGGTTTCATTGCGGGGTCGTTCCTCGCCTGAGATAGGGACGTACAAAGAGGGCCGGCCGCCGTCGGCCGGTCAGCGCAAGGATAGTCGATCGCAGGCCAAAGGTCATCGCTTGGGTCGGCCGGCTCGCTCGATCCTGCAAGGAACCCTTGGCGCACGGGGACGGTCTCACGACACTCGTTCTATGGACCAACGTCGACTCGCGGACAACCTGGAAGCGGTGCGCCAGCGCATCGCGGCGGCGGCCAAGCGCTCGGGCCGGGGGGCGGACGCCGTCACGCTTGTGGCGGTCACCAAGCGGAACTCACCCGAGATGATTCGCCCGCTGGTCGCGCTCGGCGCGCGCGATCTGGGCGAAAACTATCCTCAAGAGCTGTGGAAAAAGGCCGACGCGCTCGGCGACCTTGACGTGCGCTGGCACCTCATCGGCCATCTTCAGGGGAACAAGGCGAAGAAGACCCTGCCGATGGTCCGGTACATCCACGCGGTTGACTCCCTGAAGCTGCTCCAGACGCTCGATGCGCTCGCCGCGGAAGTCCCGGACGCGCCCCCGGTCTGCCTCCAGGTCAACACGTCGGGCGAAGCCGCCAAGCACGGCTGGGAACCGGCGGCACTTCTCGCCGAGGCCGATGCGATCGCCGCGTGTCGTTCGATCCCCATCGTGGGCCTCATGACGATGGCAGCGTTCGGCACCACGGCTGACTCGGCGCGACCCTCCTTCGTGCTCCTGCGCGAGACGCGCGATGCCCTCCGTGCCCGGACCGACCTGCCGCTTACCGAACTTTCCATGGGGATGTCGAACGACTTCGAGACGGCGATCGTCGAGGGCGCAACCTTGGTGCGCGTCGGCTCGGCCCTCTTCGAGGGAGTGGCGCCATGATTTCCTTGACAGCGCACGCCGAGGGGACCGTCATCCCCGTCCGCGCGCAGCCGGGGGCGCGCAAAAACGCCGTGCTGGGCGAACGCAACGGGGCCCTTCGCGTGGCCGTCTCAGCGGCGCCGGAACGGGGCAAGGCCAATGAGGCCATCCAGCAGTTGCTGGCCGAAGCGCTCGGGTGCAAGATGTCCCAGGTCACGCTGGTGCAAGGGCAAACGTCGCGGGAGAAGAAGTTCCTGGTGAGCGGGGTTGCGGTCGAGGAACTGGAGAGGCGAATCAGAGGACTCATTCCAGAGGATCTCACCGCACAGCACGCTGAGAGAAAAACCGAGCAAAAGAGAAAGAAGTAAATCTTATAAATTTACAATTGATTTGATATTTTATATTTATAGAATCGAATGTGTTGGTCTCGCTGCGGCGCCTGCGATCTCTCGCTTTTCTCGGCCTTACTCTCTGCGTTCTCCGCGTGCTCCGCGGTGAGAAATCCGGATCTTCCACTTTATGACCAATTATCCTGAAGAGTTGCAGGTCGAGCCCTGGGTTGGCCCTGCGCCGCAAAAGCGGATTCGCGTGCCCGGTTCGAAGAGCCTGACCAATCGGGCGCTCATCGTCGCCGCGTTGGCCGAGGGGTCGAGCGTCTTGACCGGCGCGCTCGACAGTGACGATACGCGCGTGATGGTGGATTCCTTGCAGCGTCTGGGGATCGCCGTCGAGCACGATCCCGCGGCCGTGACGATCCGGGTCCCGGGCTGCGGCGGCTTGATTCCGGCAAAGGAGGCCGAGCTTTACGTGGCCAACTCGGGGACGAGCCTGCGGTTTCTCACGGCGATGGTCAGCGCGGGGCAGGGGACGTACCGGCTCGACGGCACGCCCCGGATGAGGCAGCGGCCGGTCGCGGACCTGTTGATGGCGCTCAATGGCCTGGGGGCCGATGCGCGGAGCGACCTCGGAACGGGTTGCCCGCCCGTGACGGTGAAGGCCACTGGGCTGGACGGGGGTTACGCGTTCGTCCGGGGCGACGTGTCCAGCCAGTTCTTGAGCGGCCTGTTGATGGCGCTGCCGTATTCGCGCGAGACGACGACCGTCGAGGTTCAGGGCGTCCTGGTCTCGCAGCCCTATGTGGAGATGACGTTGAACGTGATGGAGGCGTTCGGCGTGCGGATCGGGAATCGCAAGAACCGGCGTTTTGACATTCGGCCGGCCCACTATCACGGCCGGCCCTACGCGATCGAGCCGGACGCGTCGGCCGCCAGCTACTTCTTCGCGCTCGCCGCGCTCACCGGCGGGACCGTGACCGTCGAAGGGCTGGGCAGCCGGAGCGTGCAGGGGGACCTCGGTTTCGTTGACGTGCTGGAGCACATGGGTTGCACGGTCGTCCGTGAGGCGAACGCCACGACCGTCACCGGCGGCCCGCTCCAGGCGGTGGACGTGGACATGAACGCGATCAGCGACACGGTCATGACCCTGGCCGTCGTGTCGCTGTTCGCCGAGGGCATGACGCGCATCCGCAACGTCGCGCACATCCGCCACAAGGAGACCGACCGGATCGCTGCCCTGGCGACGGAACTGCGCAAGTTGGGGGCAACGGTCGACGAGCATCCCGACGGCCTCGTCATCTTTCCGCCGAAGGCCGTCCAAGCAGCACGCATCGCCACGTACGACGATCATCGCATGGCCATGTCGTTCGCGCTCGCGGGGCTGAAGGCGCCGGGCGTGACGATCGTGGACCCCGGGTGCGTGGCGAAGACTTATCCCGGGTTCTGGGACGACTTCGCCGCGCTGCGCGCGGTCTGATGCGGCTTGGCCCAGCGCAGGGCGATCTCGATCGCAAGTTGCGCGGTGGCCATCACGGTTGCCGGATCGATCGGCCGATCGGTTCGCGCGCCGCAGAGGCTCACGCAGTCGTAGCCCCGCCGCCGAAACGCGCCGTGACCGAGCCGTCGCGCAGCCCAGCGCGGCGCGCGGTAGGGGACCCAAAGGTCCCGCGCGGCGTCCCGGGCCAGACGCGCTGCGGGTCCATGACCGAGAACGAGGAGTTCGCCGCCAACGCCGGGAGCGTCGAGGACAACGACGAGCGTCGGGCAATCGCCCGGCAGCAGCGATTGCATCTGGCGGGCGAGTGCGGCGGAGTCGGGTGTGGCCACGAAGACGGTTTCCGGCCTTCCCCTTGCGCCCGTCGGCCAAACCCGGGCAAGCTCGGCGAGGAGGGCGAGGCCGGTCCGGTTGTCACCTTGGACTGGCCTCGCGGCCGCCGCTTTCGGGCCGAGCAGGAGCAATAACAGAGCCATCCACTCGCACCCGAAAAGCGCCTGCCCCACGCGGGGCTCGTTGCGGATGGCGCTATCCACCAGGGAGCTGAAGAGGGCGACGCCGATCAAAACGGCCAGCCCCAAGACGCCCCAGTGGAACGCCTCGGAGTACCAAGCGGAGCATGTGCGCAGCCGGGTGACGATGACCACGCGCGCAGCGGAGGGTTCCGGGGCTCGGAGCGTCCCCAGGACGTGAGACGAAGAACGCGATTGTTCGCGCGCCGACCCCCGAGTGGCCGCACGTGTCGCCGCCCAAAACAGAGAGCCGAGGGAGAGCTCCCACCATGTGAGGCGTGACCAGAGCGTCGCGTCCGGCAGGGCCTTGGCGACGACAAGCCACAGCCAGGCCGTAACGGCGAGAATGATGATCCCGATCGGTATGGAGAGGGAAGGCGATTCTGCCCGTTCGACACGAAGCCCGGCCCGCTCGAGCTGTGCGGAAACGTCGTCCGCAGCCGCGCGCTCTCCGGCGGAACGAAAGAGCCGGTTCGTGGGGAGCGTGGACGCATGCTGAATGACTTGGATCGGATCCAGACGCACAGCGCGACCCCTTGCAGTGGCATGACCGCGGCTCAACTGCCGGAGATTATGGCACGGCGCGACGACAAACAACACAACTCCTGTAGCGCCGGCCATTGCCGGCCCCTGCGAGAAAGATAGTCGGAAAGTGTTACCCGACCGTCGCACCTTGGAACCAGACCGAACCCGCACGCGGACGCCGTGTCCAAAGGGCAGATCGCTTGACGCTTTGCGCGCAAAACGAGTAAGGTAAACCGCCCCACTGATTCCCTGAAACCCGGCGCGGCGAACCCTCCCTCACGACCATGCTTAAACGGACACATACTTGCGGTGAATTGACGCCCGGACACGTCGGGCAGACCGTGATCCTGAACGGTTGGGTGGACGCCTGGCGCGATTTCGGCGGCTTGGTCTTCATCGATGTGCGCGACCGCTACGGCTTGACCCAGTGTGTCTTTGAGCCCGAGGTGGGCGCTGCACTTCAGGCCGAGGCGCGCGAGCTGCGCAACGAATATGTGGTGGCCATCAAAGGGGTCGTGGCTCCGCGTTTGCCGGGCAAAGAGAACCCCAAGCTCAAGACCGGCGGTATCGAGGTGCGGGCCGACGCCCTCGAAGTCCTGAACGCGACGCCGACGCCCCCCTTCGAGATCCAGGGGGCGGAGGCCAACGAGGAGCTGCGGCTGAAATACCGCTACCTGGACCTGCGCAGGCCGGCGATGCAGGAGGTCTTCCTGCTCCGGCACCGCATGGCCCAGCTCATGCGGAGCACGATGTCGGCCCAGGGCTTTCTGGAAGTCGAGACGCCGATCCTCGGCCGCAGCACGCCCGAAGGCGCGCGCGACTTCCTCGTGCCGAGCCGGGTCCATCCGGCCCATTTCTACGCGCTGCCGCAATCGCCGCAGATCTACAAGCAACTGCTCATGGTTGCCGGCTTCGACCGCTACTTTCAAATCGCGCGTTGCTTCCGCGACGAGGACCTCCGCGCCAACCGGCAGCCGGAGTTCACGCAGCTCGACGTCGAGATGTCGTTCGTCGAGGACGACGACGTCATGAACTTGATGGAACCCTTGGTCGCCGGGATCGCCAGGGAATTCACGGGCGAAACGGTGTCGCTGCCCCTGCCGCGGGTCGACTATCGCGACGCGATGGAGCGCTTCGGCAACGACCGGCCCGACCTGCGGTACGGGATGGAGCTGAAGGACCTGGCCGACCTCGCGGCCGAGACCGACTTCAAGGTCTTCCAGCTCGCCCGCGAGAACGGTCTACGCATCCGCGGCATCTGTGCGCCTGGGGGGGGCGAGCGGTACAGCCGCAAGGACCTCGACGGCCTGACCGAGTTCGCCGCGGGGTTTGGCACGAAGGGGCTCGTCTGGCTGAAGGTCGAGGCCGAGAACCTCACGGGTCCGACCGCCAAGTTCTTCCAGCCCGCGACTCAGGCGAAGCTCCGCGAGCGGTTCGGGGCCAAGGCGGGCGACCTGATCCTGATCGTCGCCGACAGCCAGGCCGTGACCAGCCAGGCGCTCTCGAACCTGCGCATCCGGCTGGCATCGGAGCTGAAGCTGTACGACCCGGCGTCGTTCCACTACTCGTGGGTCGTGCGGTTCCCGCTCCTCGCGTGGGACGACGAAGAGAAGCGGTGGGCCGCCGAGCATCACCCGTTCACGATGCCTCTGGCCGAGGACCTGCCGCTCCTGGAGACCGACCCGGGCAAGGTCCGCGCCCAGGCGTACGACCTGGTCGTCAACGGCGAGGAGTGCGGCGGGGGGACGATCCGCTGTCACGATCCCGTGACCCAGGCCAAAATCTTCAGCCTGTTGGGGCTGAGCCCGGAGCAGGCGGAGGAGAAGTTCGGCTTCTTGCTCGGTGCCCTGCGCAACGGCGCGCCCCCGCACGGCGGGATTGCGCTGGGGTTCGACCGGATGGTGATGCTCTACGCTGGTTTGACCAACATCCGCGACTGCATCGCGTTTCCCAAGACCGCCCGAGGCGCGGACCTGATGTCGGGCGCGCCTGGCACGGTCGACGCGCGGCAGCTTCGCGAGCTCCACATCCGCAACGTGGAGTGAACGCGTTCCGCGCGTCGCTCGCACGATTACGCGATCCGGCTGCGGCACAGGATCAGCCGGATGCCGGGTCGCTTCAAGCCACCCATCGCAACGATGACGATGGCATAAGTCAGCGCTCCGCCGGCGACGGCGGCAAGGACGTGCCACCGGGCCAGGACCAGGCACACCGGCGCCATCACGAGCGACGCCGCGAGCGGACGCCAGAGATGATGGTGCCAGGCGGGCTGCCGCCCTTCTCGGGCGAGGCAGGCGTAGCCGGCGAGGACCAGGCCGAGTGCGATCAGGACCACGGCCAGAGACGCCCCAGGCAGACCGAACAGGAGGCAGAACACGGCGACAAGCGGTCCTGAGGCGACCGCCCCGGTCGACAGCAGCCGCACGCCGATCGATTCACGGTTCAACGCGATCAGCGTCGTCTGGTACAGGAACGCAAGCGTGAGCAGGGGCGCTCGCCAGATTCCGACTGCGAGCAGGATGCTCGCACCGCTGTACTCCTCGGGCAGCAGCCTGACGAGCGGACCCGCGAGCAAGCTGCCGCCGACCGCGACCGGCACCAGGCCCATGAGCACGACCTCGACCAGCCCGTTGAGCGTCTCTCGTCCCGCGCACACGGTCTGCCGCCACGACCGGGAGAGCATCGGAAAGGCCACTTGCTGGAAGATCAGGCCGAACGTCAGGATCGCCGCGATCATGCGGTGGGGCAGGCCGTAACAGCCCACGTCCGACCACGCGCACAGCAGGCCGACGACCATCAGGTCGGCCGAGTTGATGATGGTCTGCGCCACCTGGATGTGGACGACCGACCGCCCGCGGTGGAGGAACACGCGGATGAAGCGCATGCCGAGGATCGGCCGCGGCAAGCCGTACTGGCGGGTGTAGCATGCCCAGACCAGCCCGATCCCAAGCGCCTCGCCAAGCACGAGCCAGGCCGGTACCCAGACGATCCGGGTGGCGTCGGAGACCCAGAGCCAGACCCCCGTGGCGTACACGACCGTCCGCAGGCAGAGCGAGAATGCCGTGAGGCCCATTCGCTCCGTGCCCCGGTAGACGAAATCGATCCCCATGGCCGTCGTCAGGAGCATCAGGCCGTAAAGGATCAGCACCGTGCGGTCCGTGCCGGCGCCGAGGGTCATTGAGGCGATCGTCACGAGGCCCGCGAAGAGCGCGAGCGCCAAAAGCAGCTTCACAGCGAGAACGTGATTGACCAGGGGCCGTATCAGTCGCGGGTGGCGGGCCACCTCGCGCACCGCGATCACCTCCACACCGTCGCGCACCAGCAACACGAGCCAGAACACGACGTTAAAGGCGAACTCGATCCGCCCATATCCCGCCGATCCCAGGTTCCGTGCCAGCGAGAGGGTCACCGCGACCGACGTCCCACGGCAGACGATCTCCGCCGCGCTCATGGCGGCGAAATTCGAGGCAATCCGGCGCGGGGCTGGGTCGGCTCCCGGCTTCGGTACCGAAACGTCCGGTGACGACGGTCTCGGGCGGCGTGCGAGGGGGGCGGGAAGTCGCTTGGACAACCGGGGATTGATCAGGGGCGTGATGGCCATGCGCGGTCGCACTTCCGTGTGGATCGGACGGGATGCATCCTGGATCCGTCCGAAGAACCCGCCCTCATCCCGCTCGCGGCGGCCGATCCTCCCACAAGGAACGGACTCGCTGCGAAGGAAGCTTCGCTCCGAAAGCAACAGGGCGTGTCATCCTGGGCCTGGTCTGAGGGCTCCCGCGGCGGATCCGGGCGCACGATAACCCGGGATGAACCCGAGCCCGGCGTCCAATCGCGACGCATCCTAGTGGGGGGGCCACACAGTGTCAATCCAAGGTTCGGCCCGCGGCGAGCCCAAGCTTGAGCCGATCGGCCGCCACGACCTGATTTCGTGCGAGTCACGCAACCGCCAGCGCTTCCCGCCTCCGCCGGAACCGGTCGAGGGCCACCGCGCCCACGATAATCGCGCCGATAATGATGTCCTGCCACGCGTTCGGGATCTGGGCGTGAACGCACCCGTTGCTCAGGACCGACATGATCAGGCAGCCGATCAAGGTGCCCAGCACGGTTCCCTCGCCACCGCTAAGGCTGCCGCCGCCGATCACCACGGCCGCGATGACCTGGAGCTCCAGCCCGTCGGCCGTCACCGGGTCGCCCGTCGCGTCGAGGTACACGAACTGCATGACGCCTGCCAGACCCGTCGCCAGGCCGCCGAGGACGTAGACGGTCAGCTTCACGCCCGGCACGTTGATCCCGCAAAGACGCGCCGTCGACTCGTTCGACCCGATGGCATAGATGTAACGCCCCAGCACGCTGTACCGCAGCGCGAGCGCCAGCAACAGACTCAGGCCCAGCAGCATCCAGACGCCGGGCGCGACGAGCAGCCACGACGGCTCCGGCTCGACCTTGAGGATCCGCCCGAACCACCACGCCTTCGACTCGCCCGGGACGTACACCCCTTGACTGTCCGAGAGCCATTTCGCGAGACCCCGGAAGACCTTGAGAGTGCCGAGCGTGATGATGAACGGCACGACTCCGAGGCTCGTGATCAGGCTCCCGTTCAACAGGCCGCACAACCCTCCCAGCAGCACGCCCAGGACCAGCGCCCCCGGCAGGGGGACGTGCAGGTCGCGCATCACCAGCGCGATGCTCACCGTCACCAGGGCGACGGCCGAACCGACCGAAAGGTCGATGCCGCCCGAGATCATGATCACGGTCATTCCCAGGGCCGCCGTGCCGACGATGACCGTTTGCACGGCAATCGTTCGCCAGTTGTAGGTCGTCAGGAACGACCCCGCGTCTCGCGTGAGGAGTGCGAACAGTCCCGTGATCAGTAGGAGGCCCAGGAACGGACCGAAAACCGTCCAGACCCAACCCAGCGTGCCGCGCCACGCCGGCGCGCGTTTTTCCAGACCAACCTCGGCGTCGCCCAACCCCACGATGGTACCCCTCCGAAGTGCGCGGCTCGCAGCCGGTCTCACAGCATGCCCCAGCGCTCCCGTGAAAACAAGCGCGGCGGGTCACAAAGCCCGAGACTCGGGCGAGATGCCGGTGTTGAACCCAAAAGAGCGTCCGTTGCGGTCTCGAGTCGTCGCCCGACAATCGCGTCGAGCCTTTCGAGCTCGGGCGGAGGCCCGACCGGCCTACCACCGGTAAGTTTCTTGTTGGATCGGAGATCCACCGTGAAAATTTTTGCTCGCTTCTTGATCGCACTGCTGCTCTCGGCAACGATTCTGCCGGAGGCCGGGGCACAGACGCCATCTTCGCAGCCACCCGCGGGCAACCGTGGGCCGGTCGTCACAGCGCCGGCGCGGGGCTTCTTGCCACAACTCGTGCGTCGCCGCCGCCAGCGCCGACGGGCGGTCAACAACGCCAGGATGCTGCGGAACGCCCGCAACGCCGCGCCTCGCGTGGTCGCACCCTTCTGAGGGGAAGCGGCCGGACGCGGTGCTCACGTCGCGCTCAACCACCCGTGGCGACGTGCATCACCGCGTCCTCGGTCCACTCGCCGACCGGTCTGGCCTCGCTCAACACCCCGCGCGTCATCACGGCCAGCCGGTCGCAAAGTCCGAAGAGCTCGGGCAAGTACGAGCTGACCATCACGACGGCCTTGCCCTGCGCGGCCAGCTCGCCGATCAGCCGGTAGATCTCGGCCTTCGAGCCGACGTCGACCCCGCGCGTCGGCTCGTCCAGCAGCAGCACGTCGGCCTGCTGGTGCAGCAGCCGGGCGAGGGCCACCTTCTGTTGGTTCCCTCCCGAGAGGTTGCCAACCTTTTGCCGTGGCCCCGTTGCCTTGACGCGCAGACGCTCCATCCAGCGCGTCGCTGCCGCGCGGCGCCGAGCCAGGTTCAGCCAGCCCCACCGCGCGTAAGCGCCGAGGGCCGAGTAGGTCAAGTTGTCTTCGATCGACCGGGCCAGCGCCAGCCCTTCCATCTTGCGGTCTTCGCTCAAGAAACCGAGCCCCTGGTCGATCCGATCACGTGGCGTCGCCCGGGCAGACGGAAGGGGGCGGACGCGCACTTCGCCGGCGCGGACAGGGTCGAGACCGAAGATCGCGCGCAGGAACTCGGTGCGCCCCGCGCCGACGAGCCCGGCGATTCCCAGGATCTCGCCGCGCCGGACGGTGAGGTCCGCGCGCCGGAGGACCGCGCGTTGTGCCAACCCTTTGATTTCGAGGATCGTTTCGCCCGGCTCGTGCGGGACGCGCGGGAAGAGGTCGGCCAGGTCGCGGCCCACCATCTGGGTGATGATCGTGGCGAGCGGTGTCCCCTCGAGCAGGCCCGACGCGACCGAGCGGCCGTCTCGCAGCACCGTATAGCGCTGCGCAACGCGCCGGACTTCTTCGAGGAAGTGGCTGATGTACACGATCGCCAGCCCGCGCGCTCGAAGGCGGTCGATCACCTCGAACAGGCGTCGGGAATCGCGCTCGGTCAGCGAGCTGGTTGGCTCGTCCAAAACGAGCACTCGCGCATTCGAAACGAGAGCTCGGGCCACTTCGACGAGCTGCTGCGCCCCGACGCTCAGCCGTCCGGCGACGGCGTCCGGCTGGATGTCGGGGTGATCCAGGACTCCGAGGGCTTCGCGGACCACACGTCGGTGCTCGCCCAGCCTGACCAGCCCCGCGACCGTCCGCTCCTGCCCGAGCATGACGTTCGCCTCGACGGTCAGGTGGGGGGCGACGGCAAGCTCCTGGTAGATCATGGCCACGCCCCGGGCGAGGGCCTCGCGCGGGCCGCGAGGCGCATAGCGCTCGCCCGCCAGCGTCATCGAGCCGGAATCGGGGCGGTGTGCGCCGCTGAGGACCTTCATGAGCGTGCTCTTGCCGGCGCCGTTCTCGCCGACCAGGGCATGGACCTCGCCCGCAGCCAGCGACAGCGAGACCCCGTCGAGCGCGCGGCTGGCGCCGAAGCTCTTGCGGACGTCCCACATTGCCAGGAGCGGATCGCTCATCGCGCCGATGCCAGCATGCCGGCCCCTTCAAGCGCGCGGAGCATGCCGACGGCGCTCGACTCGTTCGGACAGAAAATCCCGTCCACCTGCCCTCGGAAGCGAGTCACCAGCGTCTGCGCCACCTTCTGGGCCGTGTCGGAGGTTGGCCCGGCGTACTCGTTCTGCGAGAGGTAGGTGATCTTGGGGAACTCCTTGGCGATCGTGTCCGTGAATCCCTTCTCACGCTGTTCGGTGCTTTCGGAGCCGACTGCGTAGCGCAAAAGAATGATGCGCCCCTCGCCGTGGAGGACTGCGCCGAGCCGCTGCGCGGCGAGGACGCCGCCGTGGTAATTGTCGGTCGCCACGTAGCTGGCGATACGCGACGACTCCAAACCGGAGTCGATAATGACGACCGGAATCCCCTTGCCGATGGCCTCTTCGATCGGCTTCACGAGCGCCTTCGCATCGAGCGGGGCGATCACGATCCCATCCACCCCCTTGGCCACGGCATTCTGGACGAGCTGGATCTGCGTCGTTCGATCGTCCTCCTTCTGAGGGCCGATCCAGATGACCTCGACGTTGCCCAACTCATCGGCCGCTTTGATCGCGCCCGCGTGCAGGGTCTCCCAGAACTGGTGCGTGGTCCCCTTCGGTATCACCATCACGCGCCACTTCTTGGCCTTCTGGCTTGCGAGGCTCCCGTCGTTGCGGTTGGGCACGCGGGGCGGGTTCAGCAAGGCCGCGACGGTGGGCTCCTCCATGTTTTCGCGAGTGACCAGCGTCTCCCCCGTGGAGATCTTCGTTTCGACCTTCTTCTTCTCCAGGTGCTCGACGAGGGTCTTGACGCCGAGTTCCCCCATACGGAGCGGGTCCTGCGAGACCAGGCCTTGGAGCTTTCCCGCACGGAGCGCCCGGACAAGGGGCTCGCTGGCGTCGAATCCCACGAACTGCACGGGCTTGGCCGAGGACGACCGCGCTGGGGGAGGCGAGCTGCTCGTCCCCTCGGGTGGTCCCGCACACCCCCCCAGCGCCGTGATCAGACTGGCTGCCAACAACCGCCACGCAGCGCGCCGGGGCATGAACGTTCTCCTCACGCGGATTTCATCATAAAGGGGATGTTCGCGCATCGTACGGCACCCCGTGAAGCCCGTCAAGCGGCTCGAAGCTTGGGCCGAAACGACGAACGACCGACCCTATTCAAGCGGGAGACACCGAGAGATAGCGATTGTCATACCACGGCTTGTGCAGATCTCCATTCGCCGAAACTTCAAAAATCAGGGGGTAGGGTGTTGACCTCGGCGAGGTTCGCGTTAAGATAACCCTCGCCGCACGTGAGAACGACGTCTTCGGGATGTCGGCCCCTCGGAGAACAACGGGGGGTGCCGATTCATTCGGCCAGCGTCGGCAAACAATAAGGCGTCGACCGGCCCGGGGGGGCAAATAGTCACGAGGCCCCGGGATGGCAACGTCGTGGTGATCTGGCGGCCGGCTTGGGTGTCTCCCATGCGGGGACTTTCGGGCCGGCCACTGGCGTCGCCTGTTCTTGCTCTTTGACAATTCGGTCGATCGTTGTCAGTTTCGCACACAGCGCAGAGAGAGTTGTGTGGAGAACC
>JARLIH010000164.1 GCA_031291845.1 Isosphaeraceae bacterium
CCGAGCCCGCCAGCCACGCCGGCCGCGGCCCATGTGTACGCGCCAGCGCCCGCCGACGGCAGCTACCAGCCGCCTCCCTTGGAGCTGCTCGACCCCGCGCCACCGTTCGCCGTCCAGGAACATGACGCCAAGATCAACGCGCGGGCCTTGCTTCTTGAGCGCACGCTGCTCGACTTCGGCTACCAGGTGCGCGTCGTCCAGATCGACACGGGCCCGGTGATCACCCAGTTCGAGATCGAGCTCGAGGCGGGCCTGAGCGTCAAGAAGATCATCGGTCTGGCCGACGACCTGGCCATCGCGCTCGCCGTGCAGAGCGTTCGCATCGTCGCGCCGATCCCGAACAAGACGACCGTCGGCATCGAGGTTCCCAACGAGCGCCGGCAGATGGTCCGGCTGGGCGAGATCATCAACGGCTCCGACGGTCCGGGCACGAAGCTCAAGATCCCCCTCTTCCTCGGCAAGGACGTGAAGGGCGCGCCGCTCGCCTTCGACCTCGCGACGATGCCTCACCTGCTGATCGCCGGCCGCACGGGGACGGGCAAGTCAGTCTGCTTGAACGCGCTCATTCTCTCGATCCTGATGACCAAGCGGCCCGACGAGGTGAAGCTGATCCTGATCGACCCGAAAAAGGTCGAGCTGTCGCAGTTCAAGCGCGTGCCGCACCTGATGCATCCGGTGATCACCGATGACAAGAAGGCTGAGTCGCTGCTCGCCTGGGCGTGCGACAAGATGGACGAGCGGTACGGCTACCTCGCCCGCGCTGAGGTCCGGAACGTCGAGGCCTACAACAAGCTCGGCCCCGAAGCGATCTTCGCCAAGCTCCACCCCGAAGACGAGGAAGAGCGCAAGCGCATCCCGACCTACATGGCTTCAATCGTCATTATCATTGATGAAATGGGCGACCTGATCGCGCAGGTAGGGAAGGAGGTGGAGACGCATATCATCCGCCTCGCCCAGAAAGCACGTGCCGCGGGCATCCACCTGATCCTGGCGACCCAGAAGCCGACGGTCGACGTGATCACCGGCCTGATCAAGAGCAACCTGCCGGCCCGCATCGCGTTCCAGGTGACGAACCGGAACGACTCGCGCGTCGTGCTCGACGAGATGGGGGCCGAGAAGCTGCTGGGCAATGGCGACATGCTGTTCCTCTACCCCGGCACGTCGCTCCTCGTGCGTGCCCAGGGGACCTACGTATCCGACGCGGAGGTCCACCGCGTCTGCGACTACCTCCAGCAGTACCCCGTCGAGTTCAGCCGCGAGCTCGTGCAGCTCCAGGTCGGCGGCGGCCCTTCCGGCAAGGACCGCGGCGAGGCCCTCAAGCAGCGCGACGATCTGTACGAACCGGCCATCGAGGTCGTCATTCGCGAGGGCCGCGGCTCGTGCTCGCTCTTGCAACGCGCCCTGGGCATCGGCTACGGCCGCGCAGCACGCCTCATCGACTTCATGGCCGAGGACGGTATCGTCGGCGAGTTCAAAAGCGGCTCCGCCCGCGAAGTGCTCTACACCTGGGAGGAGTGGGAAGCGCTCAAGAACGGCGGTGAAGGCGTCGCGCCGGCGGCGTAGCAGATTCTTTGTAGGGTGCATGAAATGCACCGCTGCGTTCCACGCACCTCACAACAATTCGCCACAGGTCGTTGACGCCGCTAATAATCGCTCTAGACGCCGGTCGCGTTCCGCCCGGCGAAGAGCCTTTCGTTTTTCACAGCGACCCACCGCCTCATACCGAACGCCGCGATCGCGCAAAGAAAGACGGCAGCGGCTCCGGGCTCGGGGACCTGGACGACCGCACTCGTGCCGATGGTCGCCGAAACCGCGAAGAAAGTGTCACCGTCGCCGCGTCCAGCAACCGTCAGCTTGAGACCATTGGGGCTCACATTCGGCAGCAGGCTCGTATACACCTCTCCGGTGCGAAACGTGGTCCAGGCTAAAGACGCGTCGCCGCCAGGATAAACGGGTCCGGGGGCAAAATGTGCGGTCAATGAAGACGGTCCCCTGGAGGACACGTAGCCCTCTAGTACGCCGGACAGGATGCCGTCTTGATCCGGTGTAGGGACTGCGCCCGCAACAGTGTTCGCATGAAAGTTAATCGTAAACGGCGTACCGTCGTACGTGGTCGTCCCGACCGTCGGCGCGGCAACCACGAACCATCCCAGGGCGATCGTCGATCCGTGATTGGATTCATTGACATCGCCTTCAAAACTGACCACGGGCGAGCCGGTGACCCCGACCGAACTTATCGTCCCCCACGTCGTAGCGGATTCGTCCACGGGAATCGGACCTGCCGCGGCATTCTGCGCTACCGACATTTGACATCCGATCAAGAACCAGGCGACGCCAAGTCGCTGAAACAAGCCGCGGTAGCGCATTTCGTCCTCCTGACCGACCGAAACGGGTGCCGCTATAAGCACACCTCGGAGCCATACCATAGCGCCGCGAAAATTATAGCGGCGACAACTCCGTCAGGATAGATCCTTTCTTATGAACACGCGGAATAGCCATCTGGTTAGCCACAAATCGGAACGCGCCACGAGAATTGCTCAATAGCGAAATCCATCCGTACAAGGCCCCGGCCGCGCATTCCCGGATGGTTCCTGATTGAGCCCCTCGGCCCGCCAGCGTTCCCCGTCCCATCGAAGGTCGTTGACGCCGCAGTTCGCGATGCCGATCCGGTCGAAATCTTCGGGGCCATAGCCCTCGAGCAGCGTCGTGAGCGCAACCCGGATCACGACTCCGTGCGCGACGACAATAATGGTTTCCCCGACATGCCGTTCGACGATCTCCCACAACGCCGGGACGACTCGTTCGCGAATTTCGAGATACGACTCGCCCCCTTCATGCGTATAGTCGAGCTCGCCCGCGCGCCAGCGGGCCTTGGCTTCTTCATAAGCCGCCAGCCCCGCCTCGCGCTGCACGCCGCTGAGAGGCCCCATTCGACGCTCGTGGAGGGACTCCACGATGCTCGGTTCGAGCGCGCACGCATGCGCGATCGGTACGGCGGTTTCCCTCGCCCGAAGCATGGCCGAACAATAAAGGGCCGATGGGCGGAGCTCGGCCAGGTCCTGTGCCACGACCTCCGCTTGACGATGGCCCCAGGCCCCGAGGCCGACGTCCGACTCGGCGCCGTGGAACCTCCCCGGCTCTGCCGTCTCCGCGTGCCTGAGCAGCAGGACCCGCGTCTCCCGTACCACGTTGTCGGTTCGTTCCATCCGCGCGCTCGCCCCAGGTTTTCGCCCGATTCGCATTGCCGAAACGGCTAAATGTAACCCATGATGGGAGCGCAGGGAAACCCGCGCGCCGTGACAGCCCACTGGCGCAGCACTATTGGCCGGTCCCCCACCCGTCCCGTCCCTTCCCGAGGTTGCATGATGGCCGAAAACCAGCGGTATCGCACCATTCTGTTGTTCGGCATGCCCGGTAGCGGCAAAGGCACCCAAGGCGCAGTGCTCGGTAGTTTGCCCGACCTCGTCCATATCTCGATGGGCGACGTGTTTCGGAAAATCCCCAAGTGGGGCCGCTTCGGACAGGAGATCGCCCGCTACACATCGAAGGGCCTGCTCGTTCCCGACGAGCTCACGGTCGATATCTGGAAGAATCACATCAAAATCTTGGAGATGCAGGAACTCCTTTTGCCCGAGCAGCACACGCTCATCCTCGACGGCATCCCCCGCAACTACACCCAGGCCGAGCGGCTCGACCCGATCCTCAACGTCATCCAGATCTTCCACCTGCACATCAGCGACAACGAAAAGGCGACCGAGCGTCTCAAGGCCCGTGCCCTGCGCGAGAACCGGCTCGACGACATGAACGAGGAAGTGATCAAGCGCCGGCTCAAGACCTACTACGAAGAGACGTTCAACACGCTGAGCTTCTACCCGACGGATGTCGTCTACGACATCGACGCCGGCCAGTCGCCGGTCGACGTACTCCGCGACCTCGTCAACCGGCTCTCCGAGCTCCAGCACACCCGCACGAAGCCGCGGCCCTCGGAGCTGTCGGAAGGCACCGCGTGAGAACGACTCCCGCGCACGGGCGGGGGCTTTGCGTTCGCGGCTTCGATCGTTAAGGTGTTACGGTCGTAGACGACCCGCGCCGTTCGGCTTGCGCAGTCCGCGCGGGCGCATCGTGGTCCCAGGGAGCACAGGACATGTCGGTTTCTCCGCCACCGGTCGCCGAAGTGCCCGGCGAGGAACCCGGACCCGTCGATCCGGGATTTCGCCCGTATGTGCCGGATAACGCCGATCTGCCCGAGCTGACCGGCTCGGCCGTGCTGCTCGGGGCGATCCTCGGCATCATCTTCGGGGCCTCCTCGCTTTATCTGTTCCTGAAGGTCGGGATGACCGTCTCGGCCTCGATCCCCGTGGCGGTCCTCGCGATCACGATCTTCCGCGCCTTCTCCCAGGCGTTCGGCACGCGGCGGGCGACGATCCTCGAGAACAACATCGTCCAGACGACCGGATCGGCCGGCGAGTCGATCGCGTTCGGTGTGGGCGCGACGATGCCCGCGCTCATGATCCTTGGCTACGACATGGACCCGCTCCGCGTCATGCTCGTCTCGGTGCTCGGCGGCCTGCTCGGCATCCTGATGATGATCCCGTTGCGCAGGGCGTTCATCGTCAAGCAGCACGGCGAGCTGAAGTACCCGGAGGGCGCGGCGTGCGCCAAGATCCTGGTCGTGGGCGAGCAGGGGGGCTCGAGTGCCAAGACGGTCTTCACCGGGTTCGGGCTGGCCTTCCTTTACCAGGCCCTCATGGAAGCGATGAAGCTCTGGTCCAAGGAGCCGGCCAAGCTGATCACGGGAATCAAGGGTTACAGCAAGGCTGTGCTCATGTGTGAGGTCTCCCCCGCGCTCCTCGGCGTGGGCTACATCATCGGCACGCGCACGGCCTCCGTAATGGTCGGGGGCGGCTTGCTGACGTCGCTGGTGCTCGTGCCGATGATCGCCTACTTCGGCGCAGGGCTGAGCGACCCGCTGCCGCCTGGCACCGCGTTGATTCGCGACATGGGCCCGGGCGACATCGCCAAGAGCTACGTCCGCTACATCGGCGCGGGTGCGGTCGCGACCGGTGGTATTATCAGCATGTGCCGGGCCCTGCCGATGATCGTGTCGTCCCTGACGGGCAGCCTCCGGGCCTTCCGCTCCGGAGGGGCGACCGGGGGAGTGGGACGCACGGAGCGCGACCTGCCCCTCTGGGTCGTCGCCCTGGGCTGCCTCGGGCTCGTGGCGGCGATTTCCTCGTCGCACCTGATCCCCACGACTTGGCCCGGGCGCGTCGCCGGCGCGGGCATGATCCTGGTCTTCGGCTTCCTGTTCGTCACCGTGAGCTCGCGGATCACCGGCGAGATCGGCTCGTCGTCCAACCCGATCTCGGGGATGACGATCGCGACGTTGCTGCTAACCTGTTTGATCTTTTACCTCCTGGGTTGGGTCGGCGAGCAATATCGCGTCGCGGCGCTCTCGATCGCGGCGATCGTCTGCATCGCGTCGTCCAACGGCGGCACCATCTCGCAGGACCTGAAGACCGGGTTCCTCGTCGGCGCCACGCCCCGCGCACAGCAGCTCTCGATCGTCGTCGGGGCGGTCACGTCGGCCGTCGTCATCGGGTTCACGCTCCTCTTCCTGAACTGGGTCTACACCGACGTCGTGTCCGACGCCCAGTACTTGCCGAAGGTTCAGGCGCAGAACGTCGAGACGCTCACGCAGACCGAGGCCGGCCCGGATGGCAAGACCTATAAGGTCTGGTGGGTCAACAAGACCATGAACGGGGCGGAGCCGGGCCGCTACCTGGTCGACGACCAAGGCAAAGCGCACTTCCGGGTTGACCCCGGCATCGGCGGCATCGTGAAGACGCGGGCCGACGGCTCGAAGGCCTCGAAGTTCACTCCGCCCCAGCCGGCCCTGTTCGCCGTGATCATCGACGGGATCATGACCGGGCAGCTCGCCTGGGCCCTGGTGATCCTGGGCGCGGCCCTGGCGATCGTGATGTACCTGGCCGGGGTCTCGCCGCTGGCGTTTGCGGTGGGCGTCTACCTGCCGCTCGCCACGACGATGCCGATCTTCGTCGGCGGCTTGGTTCGCGGGCTGGTCGACCGGTTCCACAAGATGTCGGACGAGGAATCCGACTCGAGCCCCGCGGTGTTGCTGTCGAGCGGCTTGATCGCGGGGGGCTCGATCGCGGGCATCCTGCTCGCCTTCCTCGCGGTCTTTCCAGCCGTGGGCCGCGCGCTCGACGTCTCGGGGTCGCTTCCCAAGGGGTGGAACGAGCAACCCGGGCCCGCGCTTGTCGCATTCGGCGTGCTGATCGCCGTGCTCGCGTTTGTCGGCCTCCGCGGCACGCCGCCGGTGCGCGGAGCCGACCTGTCGAAGCGCGGCGAGATTTCGAACGGCGTCGGGGAGTAGAATCCGTACGATGCAGCAAATGCACTGGTGCATTTCCTGCGCCCTACGAACCCTCTAGGGAGTTCGCGCCATGAAACTCGGTCCAGGAATCGCCGTCGCCGCTGCTTTGGCGCTGGGGGTAAGCATGACCGCCCATGCCGACGAGGGGATGTTGGTCTTCAACAACCTCCCGCTCAAGCAGTTGAGGGACAAATACAACTTCGAGCCGACCCCCGCGTGGGTCGAGCACCTGCGGTCCGCGGCCGTCCGTTTCAATAGCGGCGGGTCGGGGTCGTTCGTCTCGCCCGACGGCCTGGTGATGACCAACCATCACGTTGGTGCGGACACCCTCCAGAAGATCAGCACGAAGGACAAGGACTACTACAAGGAGGGTTTCCACGCGAAGACTTACGAGGAGGAAGTGAAGGCGCCGGACCTCGAGCTGAACGTGTTGGTCGCCATCGAGGACGTCACCACGCGCGTGAACGAGGCCGTCAAACCCGGGATGACCGATGCCGAGGCGGCGAAGGCCCGCCGCGCGGCGATGGCGACGATCGAGAAGGAGTCGTTCGACAAGAGCGGCCTGCGCAGCGACGTCGTGACCCTCTACCAAGGGGGACAGTACCACCTCTACACGTTCAAGAAGTATACCGACGTCCGGCTCGTGTTCGCCCCCGAGTTCGCGATTGCCTTCTTCGGCGGCGATCCCGACAACTTCGAGTACCCGCGGTACGACCTCGACGTCTGCTTCTTCCGGGCCTACGAGAACGGCAAGCCCGCCCACCCCGAACACTACCTGAAGTGGAGCCCGGCCGGGTCGAAGGACGGCGAGCCCGTCTTCGTCGCCGGGCACCCCGGACGTACGAACCGGCTGAACACCGTCGCCCACCTCGAGTACCTCCGCGACTACGCGTTCCCGCTGACGCTCGACCTGCTCCGCGACCGCGAGGCGTTCCTGCTCGATTACGGCAAGCAGGGGCCGGAGCACTTGCGGCAGTCGAAGGAAGACCTGTTCGGCTACCAGAACTCGCGTAAGGCCCGCGTCGGCGGCTTCCAGGGACTGAACGACCCGGCCCTCATGGCGCGCAAGGCCGACGCGGAAAAAGCCCTCCGCGCGCGGGTCGAGGCGGACCCCAAAATGAAAGAGGCGTACGGGGGAGCGTGGGACCGGATCGCCGCCGCCCAGAAGGTCTCGGCCGAGATCGGCAAGCGCTACAATTTCCTCGAGCGCGGCTTTGCGTTCGACTCGCAACTGTTCCAGGTCGCGCGCACCCTCGTGCGCCTCGCCGAGGAGAAGGGCAAACCGAACGCTGACCGGCTGCGCGAGTACCGCGACTCCGCGCTCGACTCGCTCAAGCTCCAACTGTTCTCCGAGGCCCCGACGTACCCCGAGTACGAGCGCGCGAAGCTCGCCCATTCGCTCGCCTTCTGGAAGAAGACCTTGGGGCAGGACGACCCGTTGGTCGAGCGCGTCCTCCGCGGGCGGACCCCGGAACAGGCCGCCAAGGACCTCGTCGACGGCTCGAAGCTGGCCGAAGTTGCGGAGCGCAAGCGTCTGGCCGAGCTCGGCACGGAGGCGATCGCGCAGTCGAACGACCCCCTGATCAAGCTGGCCCTCGCGGTCGACGCCGACGCCCGGGTCCTCCGGAAGCGCTATGAAGATGAGATCGAGGGGGTCCTGAACGCCGAGTACGCCAAGATCGCCAAGGCGAATTTCTCCATCCAGGGGGACCGGGTCTATCCCGACGCCACGTTCACGCTGCGACTCGCGTTCGGCACGGTCAAGGGCTATGAGGTCGACGGTAAAACCATTCCCCCCTTCACCACGATCGGAGGCGCCTTCAAGCACGCCGACGCCCACGACAACAAGTCCCCCTATGAGCTCCCCCCGAGCTGGCACGAGGCGGCCAAGGCAGGCCGGCTGCGGCTCGATACCCCGCTCGATTTCGTTTCGACGGCCGACATCATCGGCGGCAACTCCGGCAGCCCCGTCGTGAACCGCGACAACGAGGTCGTCGGTCTGATCTTCGACGGCAACATCCAGTCGCTCGTGCTCGACTTCGTTTACGACGACCGCGTCGCCCGCGCGGTCTCGGTCGACTCGCGCGCGATCGTCGAGGCCCTGCGGTCGATCTACCGAGCCAACGGCCTGGTCAAGGAGCTGACCGGGCGGTCCGAGTAATGAATTCGTAGGGTGCATGAAATGCACCGGTGCATTTCATGCACCCTATGAAGATGCCGCGCCGGCGCCCACCCCCCCGCTTGACGACCCCTTTCCCAAAGTCGATATTAAACCGTTGTTCCGCCTTCTCCCGCCTTGCTCAACCCGCCAGGAGCCCACCTCATGCCCGTCCTTGACCGCCGGCAGTTCCTGCACGACACCGCCGCCATCGCCGCCAGCTTGGTCACCCTGCAAGCAACTCGGCGCGAAGCCCAGGCGGATGAGTCGCCCGACACCGGTGGGAAACCGAGCGCGAACGACACCGTGCGCGTCGCCGTGATCGGCGTCCGGGGCCGCGGGCTGGAGCACGTCCGGGGGTTCATCCAACAGAAGGACGTCCGGGTCACCACGATCTGCGACGTCGACCGCAACGTGATCGGGGCTGCGAACCTCGCCCTCACCGCCAAGTACAAGACCGCGCCCAAGTTCGTTCAAGACCTGCGCAGGGTGCTCGACGATAAGGAGATCGACGCCGTCTCGATCGCCACGCCCAACCACTGGCACGCCCTGGCCGCGATCTGGGCCTGCCAGGCGGGGAAAGACGTTTACGTCGAGAAGCCCGTGAGCCACAACGTCAGCGAAGGCCGGCGCATCGTCGAAGCGGCCGCCAAGTACGGCCGGATCGTGCAGGCCGGCACGCAGTGCCGCAGCCACAAAGGGATCCAGGACGCGATCGCGTTCCTGCGGGCGGGCAAGCTCGGCCAGGTGTACATGGCCAAGGGACTTTGCTACAAGCCGCGCGGGTCGATCGGGTTCAAGCCCGACGGTGAGGTCCCCTCGGGGCTCGACTACAACCTCTGGGCCGGCCCGGCCGAGCTGAAGCCGTACAACGCGAACCGCCTGCACTACAACTGGCACTGGTTCTGGAACACCGGCAACGGCGACCTCGGTAACCAGGGGATCCACCAGATGGACCTCGCCCGCTGGGGCCTGGGCAAGACCGAGCTGCCCAAGACGGTGCAGTCGTCCGGCGGCCGGCTCGGCTACAAGGACCAGGGGGAAACCCCCAACACCCAGACCGTCGACTTCGAGTTCGACGACAGCCTGCTCCAGTTCGAGGTGCGCGGGCTGATCACGAACGACGAGGCCAAGGTCAAGATCGGCGACCTCTTCTACGGCACCGAAGGGATGCTCGCGATCACCAGCTACACCGGCTGGCAGGCCTACATGGGCCCGAAGCTGGAACCCGGTGAGAGCGGCTCGGGGGGCGGCGACCACTTCGCGAACTTCGTGCAAGCCGTCAAGTCGCGCGACCCCAAGTCGCTCAACGGCCCGATCGAGGACGGTCACCTTTCGAGCGCCTATTGCCACCTCGGCAACATTGCCTATCGCCTCGGCCGGAAGCTGCACATCAACCCGTCGACCGAGTCGTTCGTGAACGATGCCGAGGCCGACGCGATGCTGACGCGCGAGTACCGCGCACCGTTCGTCGTGCCGGCGAAGGTATGAGCATGCCTTTAGCGCGGTTTGCATCCGCGTTGCGCACGGGGGACCCGTTTGGAGTGCGGGAGCTTGCTCCCGCTTTGAAAGCGGCGGCACGCCGCCGCACTCCAAAGTACGGGAAACCTCGGCATGGAGGCACCGACCCGAAAGCGGTTTTCGTATGGGTTGCGCAGGGGTCTGGCATGGGTGGCTGTATGCCAGTCGTTTGAAGGCCGGTCTATCCCGGGGAATTCTGAGTGCCCGAGGCGGGTTTCGGCGGTTCGTTCGGCGTTGAGGCCCCTTCGAGAAACTGACCCATCCGGCGGAACTTGTCGTAACGCCTCTGGAGTAGCTCCCCGCGGGGCAAATCCGCCAGGGCACGCAGCGCATGCAGGAGGAACGTCTTGAGGCTCGCGGCGGCCTCGCGCGGGTCGCGGTGCGCGCCGCCGAGGGGTTCGGCGACGACGTCGTCGATCACCCCGAAGCGCAGCAGGTCGCGGCTCGTCATTTTGAGCGCCGCGGCGGCCTTCGGGGCGTGCTCGCTCGACTTCCAGAGGATCGTCGCGCACCCCTCGGGGCTGATGACCGAGTAGTAAGCGTGTTCGAGCATGGCGAGCCGGTCGCCGATGCCGATTCCAAGCGCCCCCCCCGAGCCCCCTTCGCCGATCACCACGCAGATGATCGGCGTGTTGATCTGGCTCATCTCGCGCAGGTTTTCGGCGATGATCGCCGCCTGCCCCCGTTCCTCGGCGGCGATGCCCGGGTAGGCGCCAGGGGTGTCGATAAACGTGATGATCGGCATGCGAAACTTCGCCGCCATCCGCATCTTCACAAGCGCCTTGCGGTAGCCCTCCGGATGGGCGCAGCCAAAGTTGCAGGCGGTCCGCTCGGCGAGGTTCTTCCCTTTCTGATGACCGATGAACATCACGCGCTCGTCGCCGAGATGCGCCAGGCCGGTGACGATCGCCTTGTCGTCGCCGATCGCGCGGTCGCCGTGCAGCTCGACGAACTGGTCGAAAATCAGGTCGAGGTAGTCGCGCGTCTGGGGCCGGTTCTGGTGCCGGGAGACCTGCACTGTCTGCCACGGTTCGAGGTTGGCGTAGATCGTCCGCTTGAGATTCGCGAGCTCCCTGCGCAGCCGGCGGACCTGCTCGGCGATCACCGACGAATCGCTGGCGCCGCGGTTCTTCGCGTAGTTGGCCTCCATCTCCGAGAGGCGCGCTTCCATTTCGTAAATGGGGGCCTCGAAGGGGAGACGATGTTCGTTCGGACTCGACATGGGCGGGATCGTCCTTGCGGGAACCAGCGGCTCACTTCGTCGGAAGCGGCATCTGACATCAAAGGCTCAGAAAGCGTCGCGACCCGCCGTCGGGTCGGGATCGGTCGTGTAAATAAGAAAGCGCGAGAACTGGCTCACAAACTCTCGCAAACTCCCCAAGCGGTCTTCCGGCTTCTTCGCGAGCATCTTCAGGACCAGGTCGTTGAACCCGGGCGTGATTTCTTTGTTGTGCGCTGTCAGCGGCAGCGGCCTCTCCGTCAGGTGCTTCGCCAGGAGCTCTTGCGATGAGTTGGCGCGGAACGGAGGCCGCCCGCAGGCCAGCTCATAACACGTGATCCCGAAGGAGTAGATATCGGCGGCCGGCGTTGGCGGCTCACAGCGAATCTGCTCGGGCGCCATGTAACTCGTGGTGCCTTGCCGCGGCGGCTTCCCGCCAAAAATCTTCTTGAGACCCGAATACGGCTTCATCGCCAGCGCGAAGTCGATCAACCTCAGCTCGCCCGTCTTGTTCACCAGGAAGTTCTCGGGCTTCACGTCCCGGTGGACCCACCCCTTGTCGTGCAAGTACTGCAGCGCCGTGGCCCCTTGCTCCATGATTCGATGCAGTTGCGCGATGGGCATCGGGTAGACCGAAGGGCGGGCGATCGGCAGCTTCAGGTGATACGAGACGAACAGATCCATCACGAAATAGGGCTGCTCCGGGCCGCGGACGTATTCGTGCACGCGGATCAAGTTCGGGTGATGGAGTTGCTGCCCGAGCTTCGCCTCGAACTCAAACGCCTTGCGCTCCGCCTTGTCTTCAGCGCGCGAGGCCAGCAGTTGCTTGATTGCGAAGCGCTTCGCGGTCGCCTCCTGCAAGACCTCGAGCACCACGGAGGTTGCGCCCGGGTGGATGGTCCGCACGAGTCGGTAGCCACCGATCTTGTCGTCGCCGGCGAGATTAACCTCGGTCGCCACCGTGAGCGCTCCCGATCAGGCCCCCTCGAAGCCGCCCGATCGGCTCCCAGACGCCCCCACCGCTACGTACGGAAATCCCCAAAAAGTTTACCAAGGATAAAGCCTGCGAGCAACTTCCGCCACGTGGGAGGGGTGCGCGCTTCAAGCCGCACGGAGAGCCGCTCCGATAAGGAACGATAAGCGAAGCGCGGTTTCCCCGGCCTCGGTGCGACCCTTCCGGATCTACCGGCTGAGAGCCCGGGAGTTCTTGGGGGAATGGGCCGAAGCAGGTCGATCGCGGGCTGACCACGGGACGGGAAATGTTGCTGGAGCGCCCAGGGATGAATCGAGCCATCGAACACGAGTCGTCACACCGTCGTGGGTTGGCGGAGGTCCTTCTCCCCACCCGCGCGGCCGCCCTCGAGGGCGTGCGGACCGGGCTGCTCGCCCAGGAAGGTCCGGTCCTCATCACGGGCGAGGCGGGGGTCGGCAAGACCTGGCTGTCGCGCCGGCTGCAAGCCGAGCTCGCTTACCCCTGGCGCTGGGCCCGCGCTGACCTCACCCCGGCCACCGATCCGGTCGAACTGCTTCGCGCCATCGGTCGCGGCCTCGGCCTCGGGGAAAAAACCCGCCGCGCCGATCGCTGGGACTTCGTGGACGCCCTTGCCGAGAGTGCCGCCGAGGGTGAACGGTGGGGGCTCGTCCTGGAAGAAGCCCACAACGCTTCGGACTCGGTCTGGGAAGAGATCCGCGTCTTGGCCAACCACCTGGGCGAGCCCGGCGGCTTCGCGGGAATCGTGCTCATCGGCCAGACGCCCCTGGCGCGAAGGCTCCGGACGCGAGCCCTCGCCGCCCTCGAGGCGCGGCTGGCCTGCCAGGTGCATCTCAAGCCGCTCGACCGCGACGAGGCGCTCCGCTTCCTCGAGCACGCGGCCCCGGGTTGGTCCGCAAGCGAGCGGGCGCGCGACGAGCTGCACCGCGATGCGGCGGGAATTCCCCGGCGGCTCGCCCAGGCCTCAGCGCGACTCGAAGGGGGACTGGGCGTCGCTCGAAACAGCGGACGGCTGCTCCTGGAACCCACTCCCTCACCCGCGCCCACAACGCCCGCCGCCGGACGGATCGAGTCCGAGCCGCTGCGGCCGACACCCCCTCCCGTACCGGTGAAGCCACCGCTCCACGAGGAAGAGGGGCTCATCGAAGTCGGCTGGGATCCATCAGACCCGGAGCCGAACGACGATGCCCTCGCCGCGCCAGCGCCCGGGCTCGCTCTGGGCGATTCCGAAGCGGCCGGGACGACGGAAGAACCGATCAACGATCACTACGCAGCGCTCCAGGCCTGGACCGAGTGGGCCCAGAACCAAGGCCGCACCGCGGCCGCCGCAAGCGCGGGCACGTTGACGACCGTCGAGGACTCCGAATCACTCGACCCGGACATGGAACGGGTCCCCGCGGCTGGACACCCCAGCGTCTGGGCTGAGGGGCAGCACGGGTTCGCCCCGTACAGCCAGCTCTTCTCCCGGCTGAAACAGTCGCGCGATTCCCAGTGAGAGATCCGTCGAGGCTCGCCGCCGGCGTCCGTCGGCCCATGCAGGGGCTATGGCCGATCCGCGCGACGAGGCAGCCACGCACGCGAGCGCGCTGCGCAGCGCGGTCGATGAACGATCGACTCCGCCGCGCGGCGGCCCAGCGCGTTGTACAGGTTTTGCGCATGATGAAGGACCGTCCGAGCGGGTGGGCCGGGTCGTTCGTACCACGAAATCGACGCCCAGTTGCCTCGGAACGACTGATGAAACAGCCCGCGCAGGGCCGAAAGGTTTGATAGTGGCCCACGATCGTCGCACCACGGCGTCGAGGGTCGCCGCCGTTCCAAGAGCAGGTGCCGCCGAGCGATCAACTGGTGCTCCCAGGAGCCCCTTCTTTCCCGAGAGGGGCAGCGACGGCGGCGATCCTTGTCCTAAGTTGCCCTCGGGTAACTCGGGCCGGGCGCCCCGATAGGCGGCACCTGCTCTTTCTCTTCCCTTCCATCACGCCTTGGCTGGCACCCACCACTTCCGGTAAGATTGGGCGGCCGTGACGACCCCGGAGGGTCCGTCGAATGCATCGCCTCTGCCGCCAACAAGGATGACGCCGGCTGTGTCCAACCCCGCGCCCCACTCGCCCGAGGCTCCGGCCCGCTTGCTGGTCTCGCTCGCGACCTACAACGAATCAGGCAACCTGCGCGACCTCGTCACCGAGATCCGGAAGTTCGCGCCCCATGCTGCGATCCTGGTCATCGACGACAACTCGCCGGACGGCACGGGCCGGATTGCCGACGAGCTCAAAGCGTCGCTCCCCGACGTCCACGTCATTCACCGGGCCGGCAAGCTCGGCCTGGGCTCGGCGACGCTCGAAGCCGTCAAGTTCGCCGTCAACCACGGTTACGACCTGTTCCTGAACCTCGACGCCGACTTCAGCCACCCGCCCCGCTTCATCCCCGCCCTGCTGGACGGGATGCGCGACCACGACGTGATGATCGGCTCGCGCTACGTCCCCGGCGGGGCCGTCGACGGCGAGTTCAACTTCAAGCGCAAGTTCATGAGCTCGGGCATCAACTGGTACGCGCGGCTGCTCCTCGGCCTGAAGACCAAGGACAACAGCGGGTCGTACCGGTGCTACCGCGTCGCGAAGCTGGCGGAGATCGACCTCGAGCAGATCAGGTCGCGCGGCTACTCGTTCCAGGAAGAGATCCTGTTCTGGTGCCGCATGGTGGGGTGCCGGATGGGCGAAACACCCATCCGGTTCGAGAACCGCAGGGCCGGCGTGTCGAAGATCAACAAGCGAGAGGCGATCGCGGCCCTCGGGATCATCCTCCAGCTCGGCGTCGCGCGGGCGCTCGGCCAGACTCGTGGGAAGACGAAATAAGGGTCGCGACGGGCGCTGTGCGAGCCACGACGGAGACGCCGTCCGTCCGGTCAGACGGCGTCGAACTCGCGGACGGTCACATAAACTTCCTGGCAGGTCTCGGCAATCTTGTCGCCGAGCCCTTGGTGCTTGCTCTCGAGCTGGCCGGAGTACATCCCGAGCACCTTGCAGAGGAACGCCCCATGGCTCGCGTCCGGCGCCTGGGAGAGCTGCTGGAGCGACTCCTCGATCTGGTCGGCCAGGTAGAGCACGAACTGCGCCTGCCCCTTGACCTCGGCCAGGGACCGGAGCAGCTCGGCCGACGCGACCCCGGCAGCCATCACGGTGGTGTCGGCCTCATGACGGTGCGACGAGTCGCCGTCACGATCGTGCGCGTAGGCATTCGACAGGGAAGTGTGGGGAGACTGGCTCATTCCGAGTCCTCCCCGTGCTCCGTCTCGGCCGGCCCGTTCACGACCGCTTCGAGCGAGTGACAAAGGTCGCCGACCAGACGCATGTTTTCGCACTCGACCGTGAGGTTCGAGGCGTGCATCTCGATTAATTGGCGAATAAAGATACGCGTTCCGGGGTCGGCTTCTTCCTGAAAACGCTCGACGTCCGCAACCGCGGCGCGGACCAGGTAATCCATGAACTGGAGCTTGCCCCGAATGGAGACGCACAGCTTGGCAAGCTGGGCCTGCTCCCGGGCTTCCGGTGGTGCGGTCAACGGTGACATCCTTATCGATTCTCCACGTCCGTTTGGTGCGGTCCGTTCGCTCGTCCCATCCCCCCTGCGACGCGGCTCAGCCAGCCCCGTCACGGCCGTTCCATCAAGGTAGGCCCTGCTTCCGCGGTTATCCCGCGAGAAGCCGGTGTAGGTTAACGAGGAATGCGAAAGTCCGCAAGCAGAATGCTGGCGTCGTGACTCTGCCGTGGCCTATTGGGCAAAATAGGAAGCGAATTCAATCCTCTGCGGAGCATCCCACCGATGGCCGGCCACGGCGTACCGAACGGGCGAGCGCGTGCGCAAGATCTCAAATCAAACCGGCCCCTGAGTGTTTTCGCCGTGCCTCGCGCACGTTAGGATGCATGCGACGCGGTTCCGTCGCCAACGACGTGAGCACAGACCGGAGCCGCCCAGAACCGGGGGAGCGAAGCGAAATGGTTTGGACTCGTCGGCAGATGTTGTCGGCCACCGGTGCAGCCTGGCTCGGCGCCGGAGTGGCCGGGCGGGCGTGGGCCGCGCCCAAGAAAAGCCCGAAGGTCCTCTTCTTCACCAAGAGCGCGGGGTTCCAGCACTCGGTCATCGCCCGCAAGGATGACAAGCTCGGTCACGCCGAACGGATCTTGACCGACCTCGGCAAAGAGCACGGTTTCGAGGTCGTTGCGTCCAAGGACGGCCGGCTCTTCGAACCGGACAAGATCGGCGAGTGGGATGCGTTCGTCTTCGTCACGACGGGGGACCTGACCCAGGCAGGCACCGATAAGTCCCCCCCGATGTCGAAGGACGGCAAGAAGGCATTGCTCGACGCCATCCAGAACGGCAAGGGGTTCATCGGCTCGCACTGCGCGACCGACACGTTCCACAGCCAGGGCAATACCGTCGATCCGTACATCCAGATGATCGGCGGCGAGTTCATCACCCACGGGGCCCAGCACGTGGCGAAGCTCGACGTCTTCGACCCCGACTTCCCCGGGGCGAAGGCGTTCGGCTCGTCGTTCGAGATCAACGACGAGTGGTACGCCCTGAAAAACCTGGCCGACGACCTGCACGTCATCATCGGCTACGACACGAAGAGCATGAAGGGCAAGATGTACGAGCGCCCCAACTTCCCCGAGACGTGGGCGCGTCTGCACGGCAAGGGGCGCGTCTTCTACACGTCGATGGGCCACCGCGAAGACGTCTGGGAAAACCGGCTCTTCCAGGGATTGATGCTCGGGGCCCTCGGCTGGACGACCGGCCAGGTCGACGCCAATGTCGAGCCGAACGTCACCAAGGTCACGCCAGGATACCTGACGCTCGGATCCTGAGCCGCCGATTCTCCGAGTGACGGGAAGGGACCGGGTACGACCTCGCGCGCCAACGCTCGCAGGGAAAGCCCGGTCCCTTTTCCGTTCTGACGGAGCCAGACCGCAAAACGCCGTGCGCTCGAACGAGAGACGCCTTGACATCACCGGTCGCGCTGCGCACGAATAGTGTTCGAACATCGTTCGACCGACGTTTAGAAGCCGAGCGCCGAATGAAGATCTCGCGTGTCGAAGCTCTCCGGATCCGGCAGCCGAAGTTCGAGGACTTCGCGTGGTGGGCAACGACGGCGTGCGATGCGCTCTACGACGAGGGGCGGCGGCAGCGGGAGCAGGGAACCGGGCTCTTCAATGCGCCGATCGAGCACCGGAGGGACGCGGTGTTCCACGTTCTCGTCCGGGTGACGACGGACGAGGGCCTGACGGGCCTGGGGGCGATCGGCCTGGGGTCGAGTGCCATGGCCGAAGCGGTCGAGCGGTTGCTCGGGCCGCTGGTGCTCGGGCGCAACCCGTTTGACGTCGAGCTGCTCTGGGAGCTGATGTATCGCTCGACCTTGAACATCGGGCGGAAGGGGCTGATCCTCGAAGCGATCAGCGGAATCGACATCGCGCTCTGGGACATTCTGGGCAAGGCGACCGGGCAGCCCGTGTACAACCTGCTCGGCGGGCGGACGCGCGACCGCATCCGTGCTTACGCGAGCTACCTCTACGCGGACCGCGACCTCGATCGGCTGGCGAACATGGCGCGCGGTTACGTGGCCGCGGGGTTCACCGCGGTCAAGATGCGCTTCGGGTACGGCCCGCACGACGGCCGCGCGGGGATGCGCAAGAACGTCGAGCTGGTGCGGACCGTGCGGCAAGCCATCGGCGCTGACGTGGACCTGATGGCCGACGCCTACATGGGTTGGACGGCCCAGTATGCGATCGAGATGATTCGGCTGCTGGACGACTATCACCTGGCCTGGGTCGAAGAGCCGGTCTTGCCCGACGACCTCGACGGCTACGCGCGGATCCGGGCGTCGACGCACACGGCCATCGCCGGGGGCGAGCACGAGTTCACGCGTTACGGCTTCAAGGAGCTCATCACGCGCGGGTGTGTCGACTACGTCCAGCTCGACGTGAATCGCGTCGGCGGGGTGACCGAGGCCAAGAAAGTGTGGGCCCTGGCCGCGGCGTTCTCACTGCAGGTCGTGCCGCATTCGCAGAATTACCATAACCAACACTTGATCATGTCCCATATCAATTCCCCGCTCTCCGAGTACCTCCCGCCGGATTACCGAGATGGCGACACGTTCCTGTCCGAGCTGTTCCTGGGCGACGCCGTGGCGCGAGACGGGCACATCACCCTGTCCGACAAGCCGGGGATGGGCGTCGAGCTGAACGAGCCGGTGGTGGCCGAATACCTCTTGCCCCGCGATTGAGGATCCAACCGGATGAAGGCTGATTTCTCGGGCGTTTACCCGATGCTGGTCCCGTTCTACACGTCCGACGACCGCGTCGACCACGCACTCTGGCGCCCGCAGGTCGAAGCGGCGATCCAGCACGGCTGTCACGGCATCGGCATCATGGGGCTCGGGACCGAAGTCAACAAGCTCTCCGGCGACGAGCGCAGGGCCGTGGTCGCCGCGGTCGCCGACACCCTCGCCGGCCGGCTCCCCCTCTCGGTGACGATCGGCGAGAATACGGTGCGAGGCCAGATCGAGTTCGCCAAGTTCGCCGCAGACCACGGCGCAGCGTGGCTCATCCTCCAGCCGCCACCCGTCGTCGATGTCGCCGAGATCGAGCTCCTGCGCTTCTTCGGCAAAGTGGCGGACGCCGTCCCCTTGCCGATCGCCCTCCAGAACGCCGCGATCTACCTGGGCATCCAGCTCTCGGCAGCCGGCCTGGCGTCGTTGCACCGGCAGCACCCGAATATCTCCCTACTGAAGACCGAAGATCCCCCCGACGCCACCGCGCGGCTGATCGACGCCACCGGCGGCGTGTTTCGCGTGTTCGTCGGCCGCGGCGGCCTGGACATGATCGACGAGCTGCGCGCCGGCGCGGTCGGAATCATCCCCGGGGCCGAGACCCTGGACCGCACGCCGCGGATCTTCGACGACTTCCGCGCGGGACGCGTCGGCGCGGCGGAGGCGGCCTACGGCGAAATCCTGCCGACCCTCGTCTTCGTGGAACGGTCGATCAACCACTTCGTCACCGCCTCGCGTGAGATCCTCGCCCTGCGCTGGGGCCGGTCGCCGGTGCCACACCGGCTCGGTAAGGACCTCGACGGATTCGCCCGAGAGATGATCGACCGGTGCGTTACGTCGCTCGGTCCTTTGACGGTCGACGTCGAGACAACGAGCAGGAGCTCGCCATGAGTCCGAAACTTGGCCCACGTCCCGGGGCGTACGTGCCGGTCCTCGTCGTCTTGCTCGCCACCGCGGCCCGCGGCGAGGACGTCCGGTTCGAGTCCGGGATCGTCTTCGCCCAGCCGGCCGGCGAGCCCCTCACGCTGAACCTGGCCCGCCCCGCGACCGGCAACGGTCCGTTCCCCGCCGTGATCTGCATTCACGGCGGCGGCTTCACCGGAGGCCGGCGCGAGGATTACGACGACCTCTGCCGCAAGTTCGCCCGGCGCGGTTACGCCGCGGCGACCATCGACTATCGCCTCGCTCCCAAGCACCGCTGGCCCGCCCATATCCACGACTGCAAGGCCGCCGTCCGCTGGCTGCGAGGCCACGCCGGCGAGTACGGGATCGATCCCGACAAGATCGGCGCGATGGGCAGCTCCGCCGGTGGCCACCTCGCGCAGTTCCTGGGCGTCACGAACGACGTCCGCGAATTCGACGGCGAGGTGGCCCCCGCCGCCCCATCCAGCAAGATCAACTGCGTCGCCGCCTGGGCGCAGGCCAGCGATTTCACACGTGAGTATGGTGTGTGGAAGGGGGCCGCCGAGGCCTTCCGCGGGTTCCTGGGGGCCGAGCTGTCCGCGGCCACGCGCAAGCAGCACGTTCGCGCCAGCCCGCTTTTCTGGGTCACGCCGAACGCGGCCCCCACACTGCTCGTTCACGGCACGGCGGACAAGGAGGTGTTGTTCACCCAATCCGTCTGGATCTACGAACGGCTTGTTTCGGCCGAGGTGGAAGCGTACATGGTCCCGATCGAAGGCGGAGGCCACGGGCTCGCGGGCCCGCATCTCGAGCAGGCCGAACGGGCGACGTTTGCATTCTTCGACCGGCAGTTCGGCCTGTCGCAATAGAAAGGATTCTCTCGTGGACGAAGTCTTGAGTGAAACCGGCATCTCCAAGGCCCGCCAGGCGTTCGCGGAGCTCCGCGAGCAGATCCTCGACGGCCGCCTGCCGCCGGGAACGCGCCTGACCCTGCGCCCCATCGCCAAGTCGCTGGGGATGAGCGTCGGGGCCGTGTCCGAGGCGGTGCGCGAGCTGGTCCACGAACAGTTGGTCGACTTCGAACCGAACTACGGAGCGCGGGTCAAGCGCTTCGACGTGGAGACCATCCGCGGCCAGCACGTGCTCCGGATCGCCATCGAGTGCGAGGCCATCCGCCGCTGCACCGAGCGGATCAACGACCGCAAGCTCGAGGAACTTGCCCTCCTGGCCGAGGAAGTCGACCGCCTGGTCGACGTCGAGGAAAAGCTTTCCGAGGCACGCCGCCGCGACCTGGAGTTCCACCTCCGGATCGCCGACCTGTCGGGCGTTCCGCCGCTCGCCGACGTGCTGCGGTCGTGCCACCTCGTCCGCCTGCTGGCCATTGAATCGTCCCCTGCGCAGGACGTGATCCAGGTCCCCAATCGGACCCACGTCGAGCTCGTCGAAGCCATTCGGTCGCGCGACGCCGACACGGCCGAGCGTGCCATGCGCGAGCACTGCGAGCGTTCGCTCCAACTGCAACTACAAATGACCCTCGGCGCGATCGGCCGCTAAAACAGCCCGCGCCAGGAGGCAATCCGATGACCCGCACCCGGCATTCCCTTGGCTCCCTGCTGATCGGCCTCGTCACATCGTTCCTCGTCCCGGGGACGGCGCTGTCGGCCGACGAAACCGGCATCAAGTTCTTCGAGACGAAGGTACGTCCGGTCCTGGCCGAGCAATGTTACGAGTGCCACGGCCCCAGGTCGGGCCAGGGGAAGGCCAAGCTGCGGGTCGACTCGCTGGAGTCGCTCCGAAAGGGGGGAGCTTCCGGGCCGGCGATCGTCCCCGGCGACCCCGATGGCAGCCTCTTGATCCTCGCGGTTCGTCATGACGGCGCGGTAGAAATGCCGCCGAAGAGCAAGCTCGCACAAGCCGAAATCGACGCGCTGGCAGCCTGGATCAAGATGGGTGCCCCTTGGCTGGCGTCGGCCGTTGTCTCGGCCCCCGCTCCCACGGCCGATGCGCCGAGGGAGTGGGACAAGTCGGTGCGCGAGTTCTGGGCCTTTCAACCGTTGCGAGCGCCGAGTGTTCCGCGCGTCGTCGCGTCGAGCTGGGCCCGGTCGCCGATCGACCACTTCGTCCTCGCGAAGCTCGAGGGCGCCAAGCTGCGCCCCGCGGCGCCGGCGGATAAGCGAACGCTGCTCCGTCGCGCCACGCTCGACCTCCTCGGACTCCCGCCGACGCCGGCGGAGATCGAGGCCTTCTTACATGACGAAGCTCCCGGAGCGTTCGAACGGGTCGTCGACCGCCTGCTCGCCTCGCCGCGGTACGGCGAACGCTGGGGCCGGCACTGGCTGGACGTCGCCCGCTACGCCGACAGCAACGGCATGGACGACAACCTCGCCTACTCCGACGCCTGGCGCTATCGCGACTACGTGATCGCCGCCTTCAACGCCGACAAGCCGTTCAACCGGTTCCTCGAGGAACAGCTCGCCGGCGACTTGCTCGCCGAGGACGACCCCGCGCACCGCGACGCCCTGATCGTGGCGACCGGCTTCCTCGCGCTCGGCCCGAAGATGCTCGCCGAGGACGACCCGGTCAAGCAGCAGATGGACATCGTCGACGAGCAGCTCGATACGACCAGCCGGGTCTTTCTCGGCCTCACGCTCGGCTGTGCACGCTGCCACGACCACAAGTTCGACCCGCTCCCGATGACCGACTACTACGCCCTGGCGGGCATCTTCAAGAGCACCCGCACGATGCTCACGTACCGGGTCGATTCCAAGTGGAACGCCACCGGACTCGGCCCCGCGCAGCAGGCGCTCCGGCTCGAGGACATCGAGCAGATCATCGACCGTCACGACAACGCGCTCGTCAACGGCAACACGAACCGGATGTCCGCCGAAGAACGCGCAGCGCGGACCAAGCTGCTGGAAGATGCCAAGGCCGAGTACGCCGCGCTCCCCAAGGCGATGGCCGTCGCCGAAGGGACGGTCGGAGACCTCCAGGTCTTCCTGCGAGGCAACCACCTCACGCGCGGCCCGCTGGTCCCGCGACGGTTCCCCACCATCCTTGCCGGCGACGAGCAGCCATCGCTCTCGCCCGCCACCAGCGGCCGGCTCGAGTTGGCGCGTTGGCTTACGAGCGAGCGGAACCCGCTCACCGCACGCGTCCTGGTCAATCGCGTGTGGCGCTGGCATTTCGGGCAGGGGCTCGTCCGCTCCGTCGACAACTTCGGCAAGCTGGGCCAACCCCCGTCCCACCCGGAGCTCCTCGACTGGCTGGCCAACCAGCTCATCCAGGATGGCTGGTCGATCAAGGCGCTGCACAAGCGGATCATGCTGTCGCAGACCTACCAGATGAGCACGGCCTGGAACGAACAGGCCGCGCAGCTCGACCCGGAGAACCGGCTCCTCTGGCGCATGCCCCGTTCGCGCTTGGACGCGGAGGCGCTCCGCGACTCGCTGCTGGCCGTCGCTGGCCTGCTCGACCTGGCGATCGGCGGGCCGTCGGTCGCGGCCGTACCGTTTCAAAACCTGACGGCGACCGGCGTGGCGAGCCGGCCCGAGCTCTACCAGTCGCAACGCCGGAGCGTCTACCTCCCCGTCCTACGGAGCGCGGTTTACGACCAGTTCCAGGCCTTCGATTTCCCCGATCCGGCGGTTTCCAACGGCGATCGGGTGGCGACCACCGTGGCCTCACAGGCCCTCTTCATGATGAACGGCCCGATCATGCGCACCGCGCCGGCGCACCTGGCCGAGGTCCTCCTCGGCACGCCCAGCGCGACCGACCACGACCGCATGCAGGAGGCCTCGCTCCGCATCTTCGGGCGACCGGCCGCGGCGGACGAACTGGTCGAATGGTCGGCCTTTCTCGCGCGCTACCAGGCCGCGCAGTCCCTGGCGGCCGAAAGCCCCGAGAAGCGCCGGCACCTGGCCTGGCAGGGCCTCTGCCGCGCGTTGCTGTCATCCAATGAATTCATCTACGTAAACTGAATATTCAAGGAGGTGCGCGGTGAGGTTTCCTTCGCCTTTCGCAGATCGCGGGCTTCTCCCGTCGCGCCGCCAGTTCCTGGAGCGGATGGGCGCGGGCTTCGGCGGTCTGGCACTCGCGGGCCTCCTGGCGGACGAATCGAGCGCGGCGAACCCGCTCGAGCTGCGGGCGCCGCATTATGCGCCTCGGGTGAAGCGGGTGATCTTGCTGTTCATGTTCGGCGGGCCGTCGCACCTGGACACCTTTGATCCGAAGCCGTTGCTGACGCGCGACAGCGGGCGTCCCCTGGCCCCGGAGAAGCGGCCGCGCGTGGTCTCGTTCCCGAATCGCATGGGGAACCTCGTCGGCTCGCCGTTCGCCTTCCGCCAGCACGGCGATGCGGGCACCTGGATGAGCTCGCTGTTCCCGGAGTTGGCCCGTCGTGCCGACGACCTGTGCGTGATCAACTCGATGCACTGTTCGAACTCCCGGCACGGTGGCGCGGTGCTGGAGTGGCACACCGGGAGCGACACGTTCGTGCGCCCGAGTATGGGCTCGTGGGTGACCTACGGGCTCGGGAGCGAGAACCAGAACTTCCCCGGGTACGTCACGATCTGCCAGGACCTCGCGCAAGGGGGAGCGAACAACTTCGGTTCCGGCTTCCTCCCTGCGGCCTACCAGGGGACAATGCTGGGGCACTCGGGCATGAAGCCGCAGGACGCCAAGATCCCGTTCATCGGCAACGGCGCCGAGCGGCGCGACTTGCAGCGGCTCGAACTCGACCTGATCGCGCGGGCCGAAGAGCGCCAGGCGCCGCAGCACGGACCCGACAGCGCGCTCGAAGCGCGCATCGCGTCGTTCGAGCTGGCGTTCCGGATGCAGACCGAGTCGCCCGAGATGCACGACATCTCCCAGGAGTCGAAGGCCACCTTGCAACTTTACGGGCTCGACGACCCCGCGACGACCGACTTCGGGATGCAGTGCCTGCTCGCCCGGCGGTTCTCCGAACGGGGCGTTCGCTTCGTCCAGTGCAACGTCGGCGGCTGGGACGCCCACAACAACCTGAAGGCTGACCACGGCCGCCTCGCCCACGCGATCGATCGGCCCATCGCCGGGTTGCTCACCGACCTCAAACAGCGCGGGCTTTGGAACGAAACCCTCGTGGTCTGGGGAGGCGAGTTCGGCCGCACGCCGACCTGCGAAGGGACCGACGGCCGCGACCATAACCCGCACGGCTACACCATGTGGCTGGCCGGCGGCGGCGTGAAGGCGGGCCACACCCACGGCAAGACCGACGACTACGGTTACTTCGCCGTCGAAGACAAGGTGCACGTCCACGACCTGCACGCCACG
>JARLIH010000165.1 GCA_031291845.1 Isosphaeraceae bacterium
GGCCGGCGGCTCGATTTCGTCCCGGGTCGACCCGAGCGGGAGCGACGAGCCGAAGCCGAAGGTCGAGGCCACCACGCCCGCCGAGTCGAAGAAAAACCCGGGGCGGCTGGACTCGCTCGAAGCAAAGCCCGAGGAGAAGAAAGAGGACCTCACTCCGCTGTCGCCGCCTCCCAGTGACAACAAGCCCGACAGCCCTCCCAATCCCCCGGCGGCCGATCGCGAGCCGGCCAAGAAAATCTCCGAGGCTCCGCCGGCAGTCCCCGCGGCGCCCGTCGAGGGGGCAAAGCCAGGCGACCTTCCCCTCAATCTGCCGCCGCTCGAGGAGTCGACGCTACGCAAGGCACGCAAACCGGTGTTTGGCTCGCCGACGAAGCTCACGGAGAACGTGCTCAGCGGTATTGTGAAGTCGGGGGACACCGGTGAGCTCGTCGAAGGCGTGCCGCTCCGGTTGACCAACCGCTTGCGTGCGTCGGCCGATCGTGCCCTCGAAACGGACGCGTACGGACGTTTTGCCGTCCGGCTCCCCGACGGCGACTGGGACGTCCAGGTCACGATGCCGAGCGGGCGCGTTTACACCGTGAGCCGGCTGAACGTCAGCAACGGTAAGATCGTCGACGACCAGGGACGGAACATCCCGAGCCTGATCATCACGCGCTGAGCGAGCGGAACTCTCGCGAGTTGCCCTGGGAAGCCGGTCCGTCGCACACGCGGGGGCCGGCTTCCGTCGTCTAAGTCGCCGTCATTGACGTCACACGAACACGAATTGGTTCCTCGGCGCGACTCCGGCGAACGGGGCGCGGTTCCAGAGAGACCCTTGCGGGGAAGACCGATCCCGTGGGAACCGTCCCGCCGTCCGAGCAGCGAGGAAGACTGCGCGTCTGCTACGTGGTCAGCTATTTCCACCCGTTCGCGAGCGGCGCTGAGCGCCAGGCGATGGCCCAGGGGAAGGAGCTGGCCCGGCGCGGGCATTCGGTTCACGTCGTGACTCACGCCGTCTCGGGCTACAACATTCCCGATGAAGAAGTGGACGGCGTCTTCATCCACCGCTGGATTCACAGTATCCAGCAGGGACCACTGTTCGGGCTCAGCTTCGTCGCGGGCGTCATCCGAGCATTGCATCGTCTCAGGCCGCTCTACGACGTGGTCCACACGCACCAGGCGCTCTGGGAAGCGGTGGCGACCGGCTTGGGGCGGAGTTGGATCCGGGGCGTGCCTACGCTCGTGCAACCGGCCAGCTCGGGCTATTACGGCGAGGCCGAGGAGCTGCGCCGGACGCGCGGATTTCCGCTCCTTCGAAGGGCCATCCTGCGCAACACGGCGTTCGCGGCGATTTCGGCGGATATCGAGGACCAGTGGCGGGACCTGGGCGTACCGCCGGGGCGCATCGTGCGGACCGCCAGTGGAGTGGACACGACGCTGTTCCGCCCCGGAACGAGCACGTTCGAGGCATCCCTGTTGCCCCGTCCTCGCGTACTCTTTACGGGGCGCCTGCACCCGCAAAAGAACCTCGACCTCCTGCTCGAGGCTTGGCCGGCGGTTGCGCGCCGGACCGCGGCCAACCTGGTCCTGGCGGGACCGGGAGAAGAGCGTACGCGACTCGAGGCCAAGGCGCGTACCCTTGGCGTCGCAGACCGCGTTCAGTTTACGGGTGCTGTGGTCGACGTCGCCGACGTCCTCCGCGGAGCCGACGTTTTCGTGCTGCCGAGTGTCGCCGAGGGGATGAGCAACTCGCTGCTGGAAGCGATGGCGACCGCGCTGCCCTGCGTGGCCTCCGGAATCGGCGGCAACGTCGACCTGCTGTCCGACGGTGTTACCGGAGTCCTCGTCTCTTCTCGGGAACCCTCCGCCTGGTCAAACGCGATCCTCGAGCTGCTCGATGACCCTTCATCGGCCCGCTCCTTGGGCGCAGCAGCCCAGCGCACGGTCGACGCCACGTTCGCGCTTCCCGTGGTCGTCGATCGCTACGTCGACATTTACCGATCACTCATCGCCGGTAGCTGGCCGGATCGTGCCGGCTGAACGCCCCCGCGATCGTGCGATCGTGACCAGCGGACGTTGCGCCCGAAGGGCGCAGGAACGGCCTGCGTATTGTCCGGCCTGTTAAATACTTTTTTATCAATGGTGTGCTTTTTGCAATTCTCGACTGTTCGTTTTGCACGGTTCATGGGCACAAAAGCTTGAAATCACGACAAAACGCAACGACGACCCGGCTTACGTCCGAAAATCGCGGGCAGGATCAGGGACCGGCTCGTCGTTGCGGATCTCATTGCCGTCGAACGGTTAACGGTAGGGTCTGAGATCCCTGGGAGCGGGCCCGCCGAGCGGATTTGTCACAAGCCTGACATTCAGCGGTTTTGAAGTTGCTCTGGAGTAGGAGGCAACGTTCGCGTTCGTTGTCCGGGAGGACTGAACCATGCATCGTCTGGTGATCTGGGGCTTTGCCCTCGCGTTGATACCTTTATCAATTGCGGTCGTCTGGGAAGGGTTCATCGTGGTCCGTTCCTTGCTGGCGCAAACCTCGAGGAAGGAACCGATCTCCCCCGCCCGAACGCGCGACTCCTGATGTGAGCATCCATGCCCGCACGGCTGTTATTGCAAACGGTGTCGGAAGCCGCTGGATCGTCAGTCCGGCTTCCTGAGGACCCGTGACGCGAACGCGATCGTTTCCACGATCCACCGTTGCTGGTCATCTTGTTGCACGTCCGCGTCAAACGCCCGTCCCACGACCGACTCGGGTTCCAGGTCTTCGTCTTGCACGAGCAGTGCATACGGCAGGACCAGCCGGCGCGGTTGGCCCGGCCCGACGCCTTGCACACGGACCATCATCTCGATGTTGCCGCTCTCGGGCGGCGATTCTTCCAGGACGGCCGACTGGATGAGGCCTCGCAGGTGCATAGCAGTCGTTCCTTCGTTGGCCGCGGTTCTCTCCTTTGCATGATTTGCCGGAAACGTGCTCAGGGCAAGCCAAGATCCGGTCGGTGCGGTGGGATTGCGTCCGGCCTTTCCGACTTTTCGAGCGCCGTGAAGCTATAATTCTCTCAAGGTCACCGGCAAGGAAATGGGAGAGTGGCCATCGCGCGCGCATGCCGGGGAGAAGGGAAGGCCTCCGTTGCGCTTGCCGTCGGCGGCAGCCATGATAGCTCGACTTCGCGCACCGATCGTACTGGCACACGGTTTGTTGGGTTTTCAGCGACTGCGGGTGGGACACGTCACCGTCTCGACCTATTTCCGCGGCATCCAGGAGCAACTCCTGGGGGCAGGGAACCGGGTGCTCGCGCCCCAGGTTCCGCCGATTGCGGGGGTCGAGCTTCGCGCCCGCCATCTTGGCATGAAGATCGATGCCGCGTTTCCGGGTGAGGCCGTCCACCTGGTCGGGCACAGCATGGGAGGCCTCGACGCGCGGTTGCTGGCGAGCGACCCCGCCTGGCATGGCCGAATCTTGAGCGTTACGACGATCGGCACGCCGCACCTCGGGTCGTCGCTGGCCGAGTTCGCCAAGCTCCGCGTTGGGCGTGTCTACCGCCTGCTCGAGGCGTTCCACATCGACCACCGTGGCTTCTTGGACGTCACGCCACGCGCGTCGCGCGCCTTCAACGCGCGTGTGACCGTCCCTGCATCGGTCCCTTGCTTCAGCATCGCGGGCCGCCCGTCGGAGCAGGAGGTCTATTGGCCGCTTCGACGCTTGCACGCCGTGCTCTCGGAGCTCGAAGGGCCGAACGACGGCCTCGTCTCCGTCGACTCCGCGCTGGCGTTCGGCACGGCCCTGCCCGATTGGCCGCTCGATCACCTCCGCCAGATGAACTGGTTCCCGCCGCAACGTGGGGAGATGCCCGCGACGCAGCCGGTCGAGCTTTATGCTGCGCTCGTCGGCAACCTCGCGGGTCTGGGATTCGCCGCGGACGACGACTGCGATCACTCGCTCCCGATGTCCGCCTGAGGGGCCGCGACCGCGGTCCGGTCGAGCAAGACGGCGACGGTCATGTCGCCGAGGACGTTCGACGTCGTGCGGCAGCGGTCGAGGAACCAGTCGACGGTCAGCAGCACGGGGATCTTGTTCGGCGGCAGACCGACGGCGGCGAAAATGAGGGGCAGGGTCACGAAGCTGCCGGACGGGATCCCACCCGCGCCGACGCTTGCGACGAGGGTGGTCAGGACGATGATCAGTTGGTCGACTGGCCCCAGGTGGTAGCCCGACGCCTGCGCCAGGTAGAGGACGGCGGTCGCCTGGTAGAGGGCCGTGCCATCGTTGTTGAAGTTCGTCCCGATGCACGCGGCGAGCTGGCTCGACTCCCGGGAGACGCCGAGCTTGCCCGTGAGCGCCCGGAGCGTGATCGGGATCGTCGCGGCCGTGCTGGCGGTGCTGAACGTGCTGGCCATGACGTCACTCGCCCCCCGGAGGAACCGCACGGGCGACATACGCGCGAACACGGCCATCACTGTCAGGTACCAGACCACCTGGCCGCACAGGCCGCCGACCACGACGACGATCAGCCAGATGAGCGACTGGAAGACGTGCAGCCCCTCCTTTTGTCCCACGCTCGACGCGACGACGCCGAAGACCGCAAAAGGCACCAGCGCGACGACCCAGAGCAGCACGCGCATCAGCAGCTCGAAGCCCACCGAAAGCAAGGCTACGGCGGTCTCGTAGGTTCGTTCGCCCCGCGCTCGCTGTTCGTTGCGAATCTTGGCCAGTCCGACGCCGAGCGCGAGCGTCAAGAGGACCAGTTGCGCCAGGTTGTTCTGTGCGAACGCCTCGCCGACGCTTCTCGGAACCAGCTCGAGCAGCAGGTCCGACGCCGTCTTTTTCGCAAGCTCAGCGCGGGGGCCTTTGAGGTCGATGAGCTCGGCCCCCTGCCCCGGCTGGATCAGGTTCGACAGGAGCAAGCCGATCCCCATCGCGACGAGGGTATTGACGAGGTAGTACGCCATCATCCGGGCGCCTTGGCGCCCTCGAATGTCGTTGGTCACGATCGCGTACAGGATCGCCAGCACCACGAGCGGCGCCGCCAGCGCCCCGAGCGCGCGGATGATCAGCGTGGCCAGGAGGTTCAGGCGTGTCGCGCCTTCGCCCCAGAAAAGCCCCACGGGGATGGCCAGCACGACGGCGAGGATGACCCAGACGTAAAGGGGCAAGCCACCGGGCCGGCTCTCCGGTTCGTCGACCGGCAGCGGTGGTTCGTCGGCGATGGTCTCGGGCTGCGACATCGACAGTCAATCTCCCCAAGGCGCGTCGCCCGGCTGGCAATTGGGAGCGTCGTTGATACGCTATTGCCGGCCCGGAGGCAAGCGCGAGTTGCCCTCGACCCGACGTCCTGTCTTGCCACGCCCGCGCTCGTTCGCCGGCTCGTGCTAATCGCGTGGCCAGTCGGCCCATCGGCGACGATCGCCGAGAACGCCTGCGCTCGCACGAAAGGCCTCGTTCAGTCTCCGACAAAAGTCAGAAAAGCGACGGCGCCGGTTGCAAAGGCCCCCTGCCGGCACGATAATCGAGCGCAGACCGAGGATCGAATGCGCTAACGGAGGTTTTGGTCATGAGCCGAGACGCGGACGATCCCCAGCCCCCGCGCCGGCCCCGGCCGAAACCTCGCGACCCAGGTGCCGAAGAGCCCTCGACGTTTCAGCCGAACCCCCGAAAACGATCGCCGGCTCCCTCGGGCGGCCCGGGACCGGATTTACCCGCGGGCGCACCGAAGCGCAAGAAGCCCGGGAGTGATTCGCCGGTCGGCCGCGCCCAGCCGCGCGCATTGGACGCGCCGGAGCGTGTGCCCGAAGGGCCGAAGTGGGCCGAGCGGATCTTCTTCGGACGGGTCGGCACCGCGCAGCTTGCGGTGTTCTGCCGCCAGTTGGCGGCGTACCTCGACGCGGGGGTCGATGTCGTCAAGGCGCTGCGGGGCCTGGAGCAACAGTTCGCGCGGAGCGCACTCGGACCGGTCGTGGGGCGGGTTCTCCAGAGCGTGCGCCGAGGCGACGCGCTCGCCGAGGCGTTCGCGCGAGAGCCGCAGGCCTTCGACTCGCTTTTCGTCAGCATGATGCGCGTGGCCGACGCGCGCGGCGGTGCGCCCGAAACGCTCAAGATGCTCGCACACCATTACGAAGCGCGTCTCAGCCTGATCCGGCAGGCGCGTTCGGCGATGATCTACCCGATCGCGGTCCTGCTCATCGCCTCGGCCGTGGTTGCGCTTCTGACCATCTGGCTGCTGCCGATGTTCGCCAGCCTGCTGACCGACGTCGCCGGCCGAGGGACCACGCTGCCGCTCCCGAGCCGGATCCTGATGGCCTTTAGCCGCTTCATCCAGACCGGAGGCTGGTGGATCTTCCCCGTCGTGATGATCGGCACGCCGGTGGTCCTCTTCCGGCTCTACAAGACCGCGGCCGGCAAGCGCGTGATGGACTCGGTCGCGATGCGAATCCCCGTGTTCGGCTCGCTTCTCCGCAAGATTGACACGACGAGAATGGCGCGTACGATGGCGACGCTCTTCGGGGCCGGCGTGGACGTCGGGGCGTCGATGGACCTCACGGCCGGCGTCCTTCATCTCGACCCGTTCCGCCGCGCGGTGCGCGACGCGAAGGTCGCCGTGATGGAGGGCGGACCACTCAGCCAGGCGCTCCAAGAGTATCGCTGGTTCGGCCCCGACGTCATCGCCGTGGTCGAGTCGGGCGAAGAGACGGGCAAGCTCCCCGAGGCACTCGAGCATCTGGCCGATGACTACGAGGAACAGGTGCAGTACATGGTCAAGAACATGGGGCAGCTCGTGCAGCCGTTGATCATGATCTTCCTCGGGGGCGTCGTCTTTTTCATCATCCTGGCGGTTATCCTTCCCTACATCGCCATCCTCAGCAGCCTGGCTCACTAGCCGCGGAGACTTGCATGGCACGACGGGCCTTTCGGTTGATCTTGGCGGGATGCGCTGCCGTGATTCCGCTCCTGACCGCCGCCTCCGCGCTGGGCGCAGAGGGGTGGAAGGCCGGGACGGCCCGGGTTGCCATCACGCCGAAACAACCGATGTGGATGGCCGGATACGGTGCGCGGAACCATCCGTCGGAAGGGGTCGAGCATGACCTCTGGGCCAAGGCCCTGATCCTCGAAAGCCCGGCCGGCGTCCGTTACTCGCTCGTCACGCTCGATGTCTGCGGCATCGGGCGCGACCTTTCCGTGAAGGTCCGCGACGAGTTGAAGAAACGGCACGGCCTGACCCGGGACCGGGTCGTCATCGCCTGTTCCCACACCCATTGTGGCCCCGTGCTAGGCTCGAACCTGATCACGATGTACCCCTTGGATCAAGCTCAGCGCGAGCGGGTCGAACGCTACGCGGAGTTCGCCTACGAGTCCATGGTGGGAGTCGTCGGGCAAGCGATCCAGCAACTCGCTCCTGCCGACGTGTCCTGGCAGACCGGCCGCGCCGACTTCGCCGTTAATCGGCGCGAGAACAACCAGGCCAAGGTCGAGGAGTTGCGCGCGAAGCTCCAGCTCAAAGGTCCCGTCGACCACGACGTCCCGGTCCTGTGCGTCAAGGGTCCGGCGGGCAAACCTCTCGCGATCGTCTTCGGTTACGCGTGTCACTGCACGGTGCTGCCGTACTACAAGTTTTGCGGCGACTATGCGGGTTTCGCCCAGATCGCCCTTGAGAAGACATTCCCGGGCGCACAAGCCATGTTCGTCGCCGGCTGCGGGGCCGACCAGAATCCCCTCCCCCGCGGTACGGTCGAGCACGCCCGGCGCTACGGGAGCGAGCTCGCTCAGAGCGTCGAACGAGTCCTCGCCGGCCCGCTCAACCCCGTGGACCCCGCATCGATCAGCTCCGCCTATGAAGAGATCAGCCTGCCCCTGGGCGTGCTCCCCTCGCGGGAGCAGATCGAGAAGGAGGCCCAGTCCAAGGACTTGCCCCTCGCCAACCGTGCCAAGAAGCTCTTGAAGAGGATCGACGAGGAAGGATCGCTGGCGCGGACGTATCCTTACCCCGTTCAAGCGTGGAAGCTCGGTGGCCTGACCTGGGTGTTCCTCGGTGGCGAAGTGGTAGTCGACTACTCGCTCCGGCTGAAACGGAACCTTGGATCCTCTCACACCTGGGTCTCGTCCTACTGCAACGACGTCTGCGCTTACATCCCTTCGCTGCGCGTGCTCAAGGAGGGAGGCTATGAAGGGGCGACGTCGATGGTCTACTACGGTCTCCCCGCGCCTTGGGGTCCGACAGTTGAAGAGGACATCGTCGATGCGGCCGGCCGGCTAACCGGTTCGCTCGGACCGCGCTAAGGAACGGGCCAGGAATCGCTTCCCGGTATGTTTTCGCCCTGGGTGGCAGGCCGATAGCAGAGTGGCATCGCTAGGGCCTCCGGCACGTTGGGTGGCACGCCCGTCGCAGACTCCGGGCGTGCCGTCCAGATCGGTCCTCAGTCGATTTTGCAACCGGCCATCCAACGGAAGTGACTGGCGTCCTGTTCCTAACTCATTGGATCGAGGCGAGCCGTTCCCGGTTTCGCGGCGGCTCGATCACCCTGGACCGGCCTCGGGGGACACGTCGCTCGCCATTGCCGGAGCCGACCCGACGGCAAGAGCTGGGGACTCGCCTCCCAGCGCAGCGAGAGCGAGATAAACGAACAGGGCGACCAGGCAGCCTGCCACGGCGGCCGGCTGGAACCGAGCCAGCTCCGCGAGTCCCCAGGAGCGGCCGATCGTCGGCAGGAGACCGACCGCGAGTCCGGCGACCCAAGCGACCAGCCCGGCCTGGTTCACGCCTCCGCGCGGTCCCGGCCACTTCCCTCGGTGGTAGACGTAATCGGCGGCCATCGCTCCCGCCATCGGCGCAAAAACCGCCCCCAAGATGCCGAAGAGGTCGTCCAGCTTCCCCGGCACGTTCGCAAGGATGAGCAGCCACGCGAGCACCGAGGCGGCGACCGACCACGCGACGCGGGAGATCCTCGGCCACACGGCCGACAGGCGTGCGCCGACGACGAACGATGTGTAGGTTGTCGGCGCGAGGGAAGCCAGCCCCAGGACGAGCAGGATCGCACACGCCAAACGACCCTCGATGCTGTTGTAGATCACTTCGTGAAACGTGAACGCCGTGACGCTCGCGGTCGCGACGGCGCGGCCCGCTTCGGCCATCGCGGTCCCCCTCGCCCCGGCGACAATGAGCAAGACGAGCGTGCCGATCGCCCAGGGCGCGAAGATCACGCCGACGAAGCCACCGACGCGCACGTCGCTCGGCTCGCGGCTGACCGCGCCCCAGTCGGTGGCCGCGAGACCCGCGGTGGCAAAAAAGGCGAAAACCAGTTGGAGCATGTTGAGAAACGCAATGAGCTCGCCGTGCGCGATCGCCTGTCCGGTCACCAGGTCGGCCCGTACCGGCTGGAAATGGACGGCCCCCTTGATCGTCATGAGCATCGCCACGGCCAGCATCGCCGCGGGAAATACCGGGAAGATCCGCATCAAGGCGGCGATCACACGGACGATGTATGCCCCCACGAGCCCGGCCCAGCAACACCAGAACGCCGACGCGATCAGGAACAGCCGGCTCGGCACGGTGTACCTGCCGAGCGAGACCGGATAGCACGCCCGAGGGTCCAGCAGGCGACACGCGGCGAAACTCTTCAGGATCAGCTCGGTCGCGAAATACACACCGACCGCGAACCAGACGACCTGGGCAAGGCCGAACACGACTCCCGTAAGCCACGAGGCGCCGACGGTGCCGAAGGTGCTCTGACTGACGACGACCAACGGCTGTCCCGTCCGGAAGCCCCACATCGCGGGGGCGTAATAGAGGAGCAAGAAACAGAGGACGCCGCCGGCTGCCAGGCCCGCCACGGAGGGGCCAAGGCCGCCAATGGCAAGGGTCTTCACCGGCAGTTGGTCGTAGAAGACCACCCAGAGAAAAAGGGGGATGAACTGGGGCGCGAAGGTGGCTTGCCACGACTTCCGTTCGATAGCCGTGGTGCGGAAGGCTGTGTCGTTGGACGCGGCGGTGGGCTGGGGGGTCCCGGCCACGATCGGAGACGTGGTGTCCACGGATGAGCTCGCATACATACGCAAAGCGAACCGCCCGGCTCGGCCCAGGGCCGATGGGGAAGGAGCTGATCCCTCCGCGCCGGGCGTTCAACAGGGACCCGAAAAACGGAGGACCTGCGAACGAACCGAGGGCCGAACGCCCGGCCGGCTAAAAGTCGGATGCCAGCTCCGCGGCTGTCAGTTCGTCCCCCTTGAGCACTTCGGGCTTGTAGCCCCCGCGCGCACGGTCGGAGAGTGCGATGGCACCGAAGATGAAAATCAGCAGGACGGGCAAGGCCGAGACGTAACGGAACGACCACTTCGCCCCCTCGCTCTGGGCCTGGGCCACGATCTTTTGGTCCGCCTCGGGGAGGGCCTTGACCTTGTCGGACTCGATGACCCGGTTCACGACGATTTGGTTTTGCAGCGCCGGTGGCAAGGCCTCGTAGGTGATCTTGTCGTTGACGCTCCCCATCAACGGCGATACCACGCCGATCGCGATGTTCCCGACGCAACCCATCAGGCCGAGCAAAAACGCCCCGCCGCGCGGGAAGCGCTCGGCCGTCACGCCCAGCATCGTCGGCCAGAAGTAAACGATTCCGAGCCCGTAAATGGTCGCCGCCATAATGACGGTCGGCGTGTTGTACGCAAAACTCAGCGCGTAAAGCCCGATCGCGGAGAGGAGCGAGGAACCGGTCAGCATCCCGACCGGCGAGAGGCGGTGCGCGATGTGCCCCGCGAAGTGACGCAGTGTGAACATGATGGCGCTGGTGCCGATCAGCACGTACGTCCCGTTGATGCCAGCCGTCTTTTCGAGCACCAGGCTCTGCATGCCCTGCGGCGCCAGCTCCGTCGAGGCGGTCAGCAGCATGCAGAACGCCCAGAGCAAGAACATTGGTCGCAACGCCTGCTTGAGCATATCGTTGTGCGAGACGCCCGAGGCCACTCGCTCGGTCACGGGGAACTGTTGAGTCAGGAACAAGAAGCCATACAGCAAGGTCGGAACGAAGATCAGTCCGATCTTGACCTGCCAGCCGAACGTGACGGCGGCCTTCGATACCGTGCCGTCACCCACCCCCAACCCGAGCGCCTTGCCGATCACGATGGTGAGTATTCCGCCCAGGAACAGTCCCCCCGGCCACCAGGCGTGGAGGACGTTCAGCATGTGCGTCTTTTCCTTCGGGTAGAGGGTCGCCGCGAGCGGGTTGATGCCGATCTCCACGAACCCGTTCGCACTCCCGACCAGGAACGTTGCCGCACACAGGATGTAATACGCCGACGGCCCTTGCACGATAAACGGCGACGCAATCGTCGCCAGCGTACCGAAGAAATGGCAGAGGAAGGCCAGGCCGAGCATCCGTTTCATCCCGAGGGAGTCGACGATGAACGACCCGAAAGCCATCGACACCGCCATTCCCCAAAACGCGAGGCCCGCGATGAATCCGAGTTGCGTGGCATTCAGGTCGAACGTCGTCCCGAACGCCGGCAGGACGTCTTGCCGGATTACGAACGAAAAGGCCGAAGCCACCAAGGAAATGCAACTCGCAACAAACAATCGGCGCGGATTCATTCGCTCGGTCTCCGGATCAAAACCGATCAAGGATTATGAGTTAGGGCGCGGTGAGACCGTCCAGTCATACCCGAGCGGAAGGTCAAATACCAGTAGGCAGGTAAGAAGAAGGAGAACCTGGGCGAAGTCGTTCCCCGCGCGCCCACACCAGATAGCCGGCATGCTCAGAGCTTGAGCTGTTGCGCGATGATGTTGCGTTGGATATCATTCGTTCCCGAATAGATCGTGCTCCCCACGCTGTCGCGGAGGTCGCGCTCGATCCCGAACTCGGTGACGTACCCGGCCGCGCCAAAGAGCTGGACGGCGTCGAGGCTGTTCTGGACGAAGCACTGCGACACGTGCAGCTTGGCCATCGCGGCCTCGAGGGTTGCGTCGCGCCCTTGGTCCTTGAGCCAGCCGATCTGGTAGACGAGATGCCGGCACGTTTCGAGGCGTAGTTTCATGTCGACGATCCGGTTCGCCACCGATTGGAACTTGCCGATCGGGCGACCGAACTGCCTGCGCGTGCGGGCGTGGTCGATACACCGCTCCAACTGGCGCCGCATCGTGCCGAGTGCCCCCGCGAGGATGGCCCCTCGCTCCCATTCCATGGAGAAGTGAAAGACCTCGGCCCCGCGCCCCTCGCGGCCGAGCAGGCTTTCGGCGGGGAGCGCGCAGTCTTCCAGGGCCAGCTCACCCATCGGGACCGTATGGAGCCCCATTTTCGGGATCTCGCGGACGACCCGGAAGCCCGGCGTCTCGCGCGGGATGAGGAAGGCGGTGATGCCGAGCAGTCCCTTTGCGGGGTTCGTCGTCGCGAAGCAGACGAACAGGTCGGCGACCGGCCCGCTGGTCACCCAGGTCTTGCGTCCGTTGAGTACCCAACGGTCGCCCCGTCGCTCGGCGCGGGTCTGCATGCTGTAGATATCCGAGCCCGCCTCCGGCTCGCTCGCCCCGTTGGCGCCGACGAGCGAGCCGTCGCAGAGCCCGGGCAGGAACCGCCGTTTCTGGTCATCGGTGCCGAACCGGACGATCGGGACGGTGTTCGTCCAGAGGCAGGCATTGAGCGCGACGATCAGGCCGTTGTCGGGACACCCGTAGCCGAGCCCCTCCATCGCCGCGATCGTCACCGAGAGGCTTTTTCCACGTCCGCCGTAATCGGGCGGAATGGGTAAACCCTGGAGCCCGAACCGGGCGCAACGTTGCCATCCCTCGCGCCAGAACTCGTGGCGCTCGTCGCGACCCGCGAGATCGTCCTGCAGTTCCTCTTGCGCGAACCGGATCGTCGCGTCCTGCCAAGATTGCTGCTCTGCGTTGAGCCCAAAATCCATCGCTTGCAGCCTCCCTGCGACGCCGCCGACGGGTTCGCCCGCGCGTCCCCCGCACTGTAACGGCTTGGGCCCGCGGCGTAAACACGGGCGTCCGTTCGGCGTGAGACCGGTTGACAGGCGGCGAGCCGGCTCCCATGATGAGAATCCAATCCCCGGGGTGAGCGATCACGCCCGGGGACGTGTTCACGACCGTCCCGGTCGCTGGGAAGCCGGTGCGACGCCGGCGCGGCCCCGCCGCTGTAAGTGGGAACGGTGCGTCTCGTCTCAAGGCCACTGCCAGGGAAACCGGGTGGGAAGGCCCGACGCACCGATGGCCCGCGAGCCAGAAGACCCGACCGGGACCATCGACCTACGACGCCTTCGAGGGTGAGGCAGTCGGGGGACTTTTCGGACGTACACAGCCCGGCGCACGTTCGTTGCACTGCGGCCCCGCGTCTGTCCTCTCCCTGCGACGGCGGTCCTCGTGGCGCGGCCCCCGGTCAACGAGGCCCGCCTTGTTCCTGATCCTGACGACCGCTGACACCGAGATTCAGGCCCTCGCCGCCGCCGTGCGGCAGTTGCCCGACGATTTCGTCCCCGTTCGCGCCCGCAACGCGAACGAGCTCCACGCCGCGGCGGCCCTCGACCGGTTCATCGCCGAAGACCTGCCGCGCGTCCGGGCCCTGGTCGTGCGCGTGCTCGGCGGGCGCCCCTACTTCGCCGACGGCTTCGAACGCCTCGCGCGGGAGTGCCGCACGCGGGGCGTCCCCTTCTTCGCACTCCCCGGCGAGCAGGCCCTCGACCCCGAGCTCACTGCGCTCTGCCACGCGCCTTTACCCCTGGTCACGCAGGTCCTGGAATACTTCACGCAAGGCGGCGTGCCGAAC
>JARLIH010000166.1 GCA_031291845.1 Isosphaeraceae bacterium
ACGATCATGAGTTCAAGCGAACGTTTTCTGCTGTTGCTTGCCCTGTGCACGACGCTACCGGCTTTGGCCGCCGAGCCGCCGGCCAAAGCCGGCGGTGCGCCCAAGGTGCTGACCGTCTGTGCGATCCCGGCTTCGATGCCCCGCATGGACAAGGACGCCGACGGCGCCCCGCGCGGCCTGGACGTGGCACTCGCCCAGCGTCTGGGCCAAGCCCTCGGCCGTCCCGTGGAGTTCCACTGGTGTGCGAACACCGACTGTGCCTGGCACTGCTTGCCCGCGGGCCGTTGCGACGTCGTGCTCGGTCAGCCCGAGAACTCGAGTCCGCCCCACGCTGCGGCTTGGAGCGTCCCGTACGCCCGCAGTCAGTTTGGCCTGGTCGTCCGGCGGGACGGGAAACGCGTGCGATCGTTCGATGACCTCCGCGGTAAGCGGGTCGGAATCGTCACGGGTACGGTCGCGATCGCCGAGAAAGATCACGCCGTGACTCGATTCAAGACGCGGGGTGAGTTGCTCGACGGGTTCGACAAGGCAGGGCTCGAGGCGGCGTTCCTCGACGCGGATTTCGCTGCGTGGTACCTGCACGGTCACGAGGGGCTGCAACTCCGGCTCGTTCCCGACTTCGCGCCCCGAGAGCGCTGGAACATGGCGCTTGCGGTCCGGCCGCAGGACGCCTCGCTCCTCGTCGAGATCAATCGCAGCCTGGCCCAATTGGCCGAGTCCGGCGCATTGGAAAAGATTTACGCTGAGTACGGAGTGCCCTTCCGGCCGCCGTTCGCTGGCGAGACCAAGCGGCAGCCTCCCCCCAGCACATGGCGACGGATCCGCGAACGTGGCGAGTTGGTCGTCAGCTTCGACCCCGCGAACCTTCCCTATTCCAGCGCAAAGGACGACCGGCCGGGGTGCGACGTCGCACTGGCGCGGGCGCTCGCGCAACGGCTGGGTGTCAAACTGCGTATCCAGTGGCTCGACGTCCGGCGCGAGACCGCGATGGGAGCGCTGCTGCAGGGGGACGGCGACCTCGTGATGGGCACGCCCGTCGATCCCAGGGCCGTCGAAGACGACGAGGAGCTGGCCGCCAAGGTGCTCTACTCCCGTCCGTACTCCGCGACCGGCTACCTCTTGATCCACCGCAAGGGCGAAAGCGGTCCCCGATCCCTGGCGGACCTCCTGAAGGACAAAGCCCTCCGGGTGGGCACGGAGGCCGGGTCTGTCGCGGATTACTCGCTGCGACAGCGCGGCCACCTCCGTCGTCTTTACCGTAACCAATTGGCTACGTTGAAGGCCCTGACGGACCGGGACATCGACTACGCCTACCTGTGGGCCAACGCCGTCTGGGTCCTCAAGAATTCGCCCGAATTCCCGCTCGAGGTTGTGCCGGGGTACGAGCCCGAGGACCGGTGGAACGTGGCCGTCGCAATGCGACGAGACGACCAAGAATTGAAGGAACACGTTGACGAGGCGCTGCAGTCACTGACCGCGGACGGCACCGTTGCCGGAACCCTCGCGGAGTTCCACGTCCCTGACTTCGCCCCCTCGGTCCGCGGGGAGCCACCGGTCAAACATCCCGTTATTGACCGGGGGCGCGAGCCGCAGTTACAACGCGTCCAGACGTCCAAGAACCCGTACACGGCGCTCGCGCGGATCCGGGCGGCGGGTGAGCTGGTCGTCGGGCTCGATCAGAACAATTTGCCCTTCTCGAAGGCCCATCCCGAACCGTCGGGGCTCGACCTCGAGGTCGCCCGCTTGCTTGCGGAGAAGCTCGGCGTGTCGCTGCGCGTGTATTGGGCCTACTCGACGCACGACTCCTACCCGTCGAAGTTGACGAGCAAGCAGCTTTGCGACGTGATCCTGGGAGTCGCGCCCGACGACCGCTTCAGCCAGCGAGTCCTGTTCTCGCGTCCCTATTACGTCGCGCGCTACGAGTGGGTCGTCAGAACGGGAGACGGCCCTCCGGGCGATCAAGACGCCGTCGCGGTCGAGGAAGGCGTGGCGGTCCGGGGGTTGCGCGGTCGTCCGACGCGCGCTTATCCGAGCACGGAAGCCGTCCTGGAAGCGGTCGCGACGGGGCGCGCGAAGGCCGGCTACGTCATCTCGACGCGCGGCTCGTGGCTGGCTGCGAAACAGTGGGACGGCAAGCTCGCGTTTCTCCCCGCGCAGGGCTCGCCGGATGCGTTTCCCATTGGCGCTGCGGTCCGTAAATCCGACCGAGACCTGAAGGAGGCGATCGATCGGGCATGGGAGGAGCTGGATCGTTCCGGCCGGCTCGCCGAGGTTTTCGACCGCTGGCACGTCCGGTACCATCCTGCGTCTCCCACCGACGCCGACCAACAATGATATCGATGCATGCGCGATCTTTTGCCATGTTGTCCGCGGCCGTAGTGCTCGCGACCGCGTCGCTCGGGGCTCCGGGAGACGGCCGAACTCAATCACTCGACGCGGCGAAACCGGCCTCGCCGGATTCGGCCGACCTCGGCGAGGGGCAGTCCCTTTTCCGGGGCCTTTGTAGCGGGTGCCACGGAGGAGCAGGGCGGGGCGGCAAAGGGCCCGACCTTACGGACAACCGCTGGATCCACGGCGGGCGCGACGAGGACATCGTCGGCGTAATCCGCAACGGGGTGCCCAAGACGACGATGAAGAAGATGGGCGAGTCTCTCAAGGAGCCGCAGATCCGCAAGCTCCTCGGGTACATCCGGAGCCTCGCCCGTTCGCCTTCCGAGAGTTCATGGAAGCCCTACATCGGCGGTGACGCGAGCGCGGGTCGCGTGCTCTTCGCCGACGCCAAGGGGAAGGCCCAGTGTGCCAAATGCCATAGCATTGGGGGTGAAGGGGGGCGCATCGGGCCAGGTCTGGACCGCATCGCGAGCCGGCGCGCTCCAGAGTTCATCATGGAGTCGATCCTGCAGCCCTCCAAGGACGTCGCGCCGGAATTCGAGGCCGTGGTCGTCGCGACCAAAGACGGCCGGATCATCACCGGCTTGCGCGCGAACGAGACGAACTTCAGCATCCAGCTTCACGAGGAGAATGGCCGCTTTCACTCGTTCCTCAAGCGCGACCTCGAAGAGCTCAAACCCTTGAAGAAGTCGCTCATGCCCGAGAACTTCGCGGAGATCCTCACGGTCAAGGAGCTGCACGACCTCTTCGCGTACCTGATGACGCTGGAATGACGAAGCGCTGATCTCAGGGACGCGTCCGGAACCCTTCGAGTGCGGCGGCTTGCTACGCCCTGAAAGCCGAAGCAAGCTCCCGCAGTCGACGGGCTCTGCTCGCCTTTCGCGGTCCTTGCGGCGTCATTTCGGTTTCGCCGCAGGACTGAGGATCTTCTGCGAGCGCATCCAATCCTCACACCGTTGCGGCCAGCTTGCGTGCGGCTTGTCACTGGGGCGCATTCCGAAGCCGTGTCCGCCGGAGCCGTAAACGTGCAGCTCCGCCGGCACACCGGCCTGCTTGAACGCCAGGTACAGCCGCAGGCTGTTCTCGACGCCGGGATCATCGCTCGCGTGAACGAGGAACGTGGGGGGCGCCGAGGACGTGATGCGAATCTCCGGCCGCCGTTCGTCCGAACCTTTTTTCAGCGCACCGCCAGGATAGATCAGGACCGCGAAGTCGGGCCGGCAGCTCAGCCGATCCGCCTCGTCGATCGGTTCGTAACTGGGGCGATCGGCGTTCGTCTCGGCGGCCACCGTCAGGTGCCCGCCGGCCGAGAACCCGAGCATGCCGACCTTCTTCGGATCAACTCCCCATGCCGCTGCGTTGCTGCGTACCAATCGAAGGGCGCGCTGCGCATCCTGGAGCGGTTGCGGCGGCGGTTCCCCTTTCGGCGTGTCGGCCCTCCGCGGGACGCGATACTTCAAGATCGCGCCGGTGATTCCCAGCGAGTTGAGCCAGCGCGCCACTTGCTCCCCCTCGTGGTCCCAGGCAAGCGCGTTATAGCCTCCCCCGGGACAAACGAGCACGGCTACCCCCGTGTCCTTGGCCTTGTCCGGACGATAAACCGTAAGAGTGGGCTTCGACACGTTCGTGATGCTGACGATGGTCTGTCCGTCACGCCCCTTCGTCACTTTCTCGTCGTCGATTGACCCGTTTTCTCCAGGAGGCCGCCCCGGCCATACCTCGAGCGTGGCCGCGCTCTCAGCCCCTGGCGACCAGGCCGACGTCATCAGAAGCACGCAGAACGCGAGGTGGAGAGTACGACGTTCCATAAGCGGAGTCTCCGAGAGTTGGCACGATCGGCCGCCGGTCGCGCTGACTGCGAAACGTACAACAGGGCGATCATTCCCGCACTGATCGCCCGTGTCAACGCGCCGACTGCGCAGTCACGAGACGAATGTGACGAGGCCGAACGGCGGAGCGCCGTTCGGCGCCGTCGTTTGAATTCGTTGTCTGTGCTAGGTGCGACGCAAGACGCGCCGATCAGCGGGCCGGGATCCGGAGTCCGTTCCGACCCGCGTTCGGCGATCCGGACGGAACGGGCATCATTACCATAACGCCACCCATGCCGCGGCCCATCGATGACATCGGGGATTTTGCCGGGTCCGCGACCGGATCCGGGCGGATTCCCGAGGGCCGTACGACCGAGTAGACCGGTGGGCCGACCGCCCGCGACTATCACGAGCGGCATACTCAGAACCAAGTCAAATGCGTACGACATCGATCCGACAGCACCAGGCAAGCGCCCAGCCCGGAGACGCCGCCGGGGCATTTGACCAGAAAGTACGTGAATCCTTGCGATCGCACACAGGGTTCCTGCGCGGCAGCGATTCCGACGCTCGCCACGCGGCGTTCCGGACCTGCTTCAAAAGAGCGCCGCGGCAAGGCGACGTCGGTAGTCGCCGACCAGATCGGAATCAGGGGGAAGCAATTGGAAGATATTGACCATCGTCTTGCGAGCACGTTCTCCGACGTGTTTCGGATCTTGTTCGACCAGTTCCAGGCAACACTCCAGGGCCTCCTCATAACGGCCGGCTGCGGCCAGGGCCTCGGCGAGCGTCAACTTCCGTTCCAGATCGCCGGGGTTACGCTCCAGGGCAGCCCGGGCAGCGTCCACGCCTCCGGAGCCACCGGCCTGGTTTCGGAGCAGGAGCTCGGCTTTCAGCTTTTCGGCTTCCGGCTCGAGGAACCCGCGTCGCTCCAGGTCAGCGATCAGCGCTCCCGCCTCGTCAGTCCTTCCCTTCCCGAGCGCGATCCGGGCCAGTCCGATCTTCGCCTGCGGGAGGTCCGGCGCGAGTCCAAGAGCCGACCGATACCCCGCCTCCGCGGCAACGGGGTCGGTCGCTTCAAGTCCGCGCGCCTCGTCGGCCGCCATTTCGGCGGGAGTTGGCAGGAGCCGGTCGATCCAGGTCCGGATTTTCGATTCGGGCAGCGCACCGACGAACGAATCAACGACCTGCGCCTGCTTGACCGCGAACACGGCGGGGATCGATCGGACCCCGAATTCCGCGGCCAAGCCAGGCGCCGTTTCGGTGTTCGCTTTCGCCAGGACAAACTTCCCGCCGTATTCCCGGGCGAGCGATTCCAGCACGGGCTTGAGGGTCCGGCAAGGGGCACACCATTCGGCCCAGAAATCGACGATGACGGGGACCTCGCGCGACCGATCGAGAACGTCCGCCTCGAACGTCGCCTCGGTGGTCTCGAAAACAAAGGGGCTGGGTTCGCTCATAGGTCTGGCAGTGGAATGGAGGAACGGAAACGTTTGCGCGTACGTCGCGTCGCGGGGTCAATGCTAGCAAGCGGCGGCCCAAAGCTCCACGGTGCGCGAAACCCGCCGAGAGACTTCGCACACCCGACGAGGCGTTCAGCGGGCGATGGTCCCGGGTCGAATTCCATCCTTGAGATCGAACCCCGCACCAACCGCGCCGACGACGCAGGTGCGGCGATCCAGGCCGAGCCGCCCCCGCAATGCGCCGACGGCCTCGATCCCGGTACAATGAGCGCCGAGGAAGTGACGCACGCCCATCTCTCGCAACTTGCCGGCCGTCCAGTTTAGCGCTGCCTCGTCCGCCGGGAACAGGTGGAATCCGCCGAGCGCTGCGACCACCGGCGCCTCGCGAACGCTCCTGCGCGCGAATTCGAGCGTGTTGACGACCCCCGCATGACCACAGCCGGAGATCAAGACGAGTCCATCGTCCGTGTCGATCACGAGCGACATATCTTCCGGGATCGTGTCCTCGACCAGCCCCTCGGACGTTCTGACCTTCGTCCGGCCGCTCCAGTTCCGCTCGGGATGGGTGCGAGGCACGGGCCCCGTCAGCCACGCCCCCGAGAACACCTCAACAGGCCGGCTCACTTCGACGAACGTGCCGCCCGAGGCGCGATACGGTTCCCGCAAGGCAATCGTTTCGTTCGTCTCCCCACCATCCTCGCGGGGGCGGCTTTGAAAGATCCCCGTTCCCACGAATGTTCGAGACAGAGATTGAAGATCGGTTTTCATGAGCGCCTGCCGAAGGGAAAGCAGGCCGCCGGTGTGGTCGCCGTGGTGGTGGCTGAGCACGACGTCCTTGACGTTCGCCAGGTCGATCCCCAGCTCCGCAGCGTTCTTGAGCACGGTCTCGGGCCGCGCCCCGGTATCGAATAGCAAACGATGCCCGTCGGCTTCAACCAACGCGGCAAAGCCCCACTCGCCGATCCCCTTGGTGTCGGCCAGCATCGTCGAGAGGATCACGACGTTGAGCGACCGAACGCGTTCCGGTTTTTTCGAATCGCGATCGCCGGGTTCCTCAGCGGGGAGGCACGGGGCCGTAGTGGCAAAAACCGCAAAGACGATGAAGCCAATACAAAACCGAGTGCGACTTCGCGGCGGCTGCCTCGTTCGGCCCATCGGTGGCTCCCCGTTGCGCTAGGGTTCGCGTCAAATTCTGCAAGGGATCTTGACCGAGGACCGAGCACGACGCAAGGTTGACCCCTGGAGCAGTCTTCCCCTGACCCAGCCGCCGGTTAGCCTTCGTCGCGCGTCTCCTGGGGGATGATCTCCAGGTTGAGCCTTTCATCGCGACGAAGGACGGTGAGTGTCGTCCACACGCCGACCCGCTCATCGGTCAGCAGTCGATGCAAGTCGTCGATCCCGCCGACGGGCTGTCGGTCGAGCGCGACGATCACGTCGCCTTCTTCCAGTCCAGCCCGTTCCGCCGGCCCACCCGGCTCCAAGGCGCTGACGAGCACAGCCCCCTGGGAGGTCAGTTCGTGTCGCCTGGCCACGCGCAGGGGCAACGACACCGTCTGGACGGACACGCCGATCCGGCTGCGACGGACCCGGCCGTCCTTGATGAGCCGGCCCGCAACATATTTCGCAGTATTGACCGCGATCGCAAAACAGAGGCCCTGTGCGGGGAGGATCACCGCCGTGTTCACGCCGATGACCTCACCGCGCGAGTTGACGAGAGGACCGCCCGAGTTCCCGGGATTGAGCGCGGCGTCCGTCTGGAGGACGTCGTCGATCAAGCGACCCGACCGGGCGCGGAGCGACCGGCCCAGAGCGCTCACGACGCCGGCGGTCACCGAGCACTGGAAGCCGTACGGGTGCCCGATCGCGATCGCGAGCTGTCCGACCCGGACACTCTGCGAGTCCCCGAGCGCCGCGGGAATGAGGCCACTCGCGGGCACGCGAACCACCGCGAGGTCGGTCTCGGGATCGTCCCCGATCAGGTCGGCGTCGAGCGTTCGGCCGTCGGCCAGGATGACTTCCACCCGACCCGCGCCGTGGACGACGTGGCTGTTCGTGAGAACGTATCCGTTGGAAGTGAACAAGAAACCCGACCCACTCCCCTGTCCACCGCGCCGGGGAGCCGCCGTATGGTAGGCGACCAGATGGACGACCGAAGGGCTGATGCGTTCCACCGCGCGGGTTACGGCCCGCGAATAGGCGTCGAGCAACTCGTCGTCGTCGACGTGTGCCTCGACTCGCGGGCGGCTCTCCGGCACGCCTTGCCCGGTATCGAACTCCGGGCCCATCACGCCGAATGTACTGAGTTTCATGGACGGTGTGCTCCACTCGAACTTACCGGGGAACTCTAGGCGCACCGAAGGCGGTAGACAAGGGCCCCAGCGCTCCGGGACGGGCGCGGGCCAGGCATTGCGTCCGGCCGATTTCACCGTGGCTTGCCTTCGCGCGGTAGGATCATGGGAGACATGATCACGAGCGTCGCACCGTGAGGGGGAAGCGAATGATGTTCGGACCGATCACGACGAGCGCGGAGCCGAAGACGGTTGGATGGCGATCGGGGGACTGGCAAGACCGTCTGCGGTTCATCGTCGAGATGATGCGCACGATGAGCGTCCAGACCGATCCCCAGGAGCTGGTCCGTTCCTACAGCGCCCGCGTGCGTCAGTTGATGCCGGCCGACCGCTGGGTCGCGCTCAGCCGCCGCGACCTGGAATCCCCCTGGTTCCGTGTGACCCGCTCAAGCACCTGGAGCGGAGACATCAACCCGTGGAAGAACAAGGACCGCCTACCGGTCTTCTCCGGTGGGTTGCTCGCCGAGCTGATCTACGGTGACCAGCCGCGCTTGATCGAGGATTTGACGGTTGCAGCCGATGACCCCGCCGCCGCGTTCCTGGAGGGGCAGCGATCGCTCCTGGCCGTGCCCCAGTACGATGGGGGTTCCTCGCTGAACATGGTGCTCCTGATGAAGAAGGACCCGGCGGCCTTCGACCGCGAGGCGATTCCCGAGTGGGTCTGGCTGAGCAACCTCTTCGGCCGAGCGACGCACAACCTGGTGCTCGCCGACGAAGTGAAGCGGGCGTATGCCGTCGTCGACCGCGAGTTGCGTCACGTCGCGGACATTCAGCGCTCCCTGCTTCCTCGGACAATGCCCACGATCTCCGGCCTGGAGCTGGCCGCGCACTACCAGACCTCGCAATGGGCAGGCGGCGATTACTACGACTTCTTTCCGCTGCCCGACGGTCGTTGGGGCATCTTGATCGCCGACGTCAGCGGACACGGCACCCCGGCCGCCGTGCTGATGGCGGTCCTCCACAGCCTTGCGCACAGCCACCCGGGTTCTCCCGACCCGCCCGCCACGCTGCTCCGCTACGTGAACGGCCACCTCGCGTCGCGTTATACGGCCGAAAATGATGCGTTCGTCACGGCGTTTTACGGGATCTTCGACCCCGTTCGGCGGGAGCTGACCTACGCGAGCGCCGGGCATAATCCGCCCCGCCTGAAACGTTGCGAGGATGGTTCGGTCCTCGCCCTCGACGAAGCCGGGGACCTCCCCCTCGGCCTCTTCCCCGGCCAGGACTTCAAGCAGGCGACCCTGGCCCTGCGCCCGGGCGACCAGATCGTCTTCTACACCGATGGGATCACGGAAGCCACGAACCCCGCCGGCACGATGTTCGGCACGGAACGGCTCGACGAGGCACTGGAGAACTGTCACCTGGATGCCCAGGGACTCATCGACACGGTTCTCGTCGCCCTCAAGGAGTGGACCGAAGACCGCCCCGCGGCCGACGACCGGACGATGGTCGTGGCAAAGGTGTTCTGAGCGCCGAGCCGGCGTGAGCAGACCCATTCGCTTGCGCGTCGTGCTCAACGTTTGTTTCATAAGTCTTTCACAAGGACACGAACCCGACCCGTAAGCGAGCGGTCGTCCCACGGACGATCCGCCGTCGATTTTGAAAACTCCCCCCAGATCAGGCCTCAGGGCACCGGCGTGCAACCCGAATCCGGCCGTCGCCGGTACTCTCGACCCGTCCGACGACTGCGGAGTGGCCCAGGCCGACTTGTCGAAGCTCCGCAACCAACCCGGCGGCACGCTCCGCCGGCACCGCGGCCAGCAAGCCCCCCGACGTTTGGGCGTCGCAGAGCAGGAGTCGCTCATCGTCGGAGAGGTCGGGTTCGTAGTCGACCCAATCCGCCAGGAACCGGAGGTTCGCGTGCGTGCCCCCCGGCGCGATGCCTTCGCGCACGTACTCCCGGGCTGCGGAAAGGACCGGCACCGAGTCGGCCCAGATCGTGGCGGTGACACGGCTGGCCGCCGTCATGTTCCGCAAGTGTCCGAGCAGACCGAAGCCCGTCACGTCCGTCAGCGCGTGGGCTCCCGCCGCTAGCATGGCTTCACACGCCGTCCGGTTGAGGGTGGTCATCACGCCGATCGCCTCGGCAATCGCTTCGTACCGATCCTCCCCGCGCTTGGCCGCCGTCGTGATGATTCCGAGGCCGAGCGGCTTCGTGAGCACGAGCACATCACCCGGGCGGGCGCCGGCGTTGGAGAGGATCGAGTCCGGTCGGGCGATGCCGACAACCGCCAGGCCGAAAATCGGCTCCTGGGCGTCGATCGTGTGCCCGCCGACGATCGCGATTCCCGCCTCCGCTGCCTTCTCGGCCGCACCTCGGAGGATCTCGGCGAGGATCTCCGGCGAGAGCGCGGCGGGAAAGCCGACGAGGTTCAAGGCCGCCAGCGGACGGCCTCCCATCGCATACACATCGCTGAGCGCGTTGGCCGCGGCAATCGCGCCGAAGTCGTAGGGACGGTCCACGATCGGCGTGAAAAAGTCGGTCGTCAGAATGAGCGCCTGGTCGTCGCTGAGCCGGTACACCGCAGCATCATCGGCTGTCGCGCTCCCGACCAGCACGTTGGGATCGGTGATCGGCGGCAACCGGGCGAGCAACGGAAGGAGGTAACCCGGCGGCTGCTTTGCAGCGCAGCCGGCCTTTTTGGCGAGCGTGGTCAGTCGAATCTCATCCGGTGACCGATGGGTCATGATTTGCTCCTTCCGGTGGGGTTGCAAGGGCGAGTATAGAGGGCCTGCTCCCTTCGGTCAAAGAACGGGCTTGGTCATTTGGGCGTCTCGGTCGCGCTGTTATGATCGCTCGATCGTCGAACGCCCTGCGCTGCGTGTGCACGCCGTGCCGTTGGACCGGTTCCCCCATGGAGTGGTACACGAATGCGCCCGATCGCGTACTCGTTCATCATCGTGGCCGGCGTCTTGGTAACGCCGGTCTCCGCCGCGGACACCCCGGCCGAGCGGAAGTACCTGCTCGAGCGCGTCGACGATGCGGCCGTCGTCCAGCTTTACGCCGATGGTTTCACCCGCCTCCCGCTGCGCGAGAAGGTCTTGACCTGGCACCTCTACCAGGCCGCGCTCGCCGGGCGCGATATCTATTACGACCAGCGCTCGGAGCACGCGCTCGACATGCGCGCGGTCCTCGAGGCGATCCTCACACACTCCCGCGATATCGAGCCCGCCACCCTCGCGGAAATCCGGCGCTACACGAAACTGTTCTGGCTCAATAGCGGGCCGTACAACCATCTCACGGCCCGCAAGTTCGTCCTCAAGTGCACGCCCGACGCGTTCGCCGGCGCCGCTCGCACCGCGGCAAAAAATGGAGCCTCGTTCCCATCGAAAGACCTCGATGGACTGCTCGGCCGGCTCGAGCCGATGTTCTTCGACCCGAAACACGCGCCGATCGTCACGAACAAGACGCCCCAGCCGGGGCAAGACATCCTCACGGCAAGCGCGAACAACCTGTACGTCGGCGTGACAATGAAGGACCTCGCCGGATTCCAGGAGCGCTACCCCCTCAACTCGCGGCTTGTGAAGCAGGACGGACGCCTCGTCGAGGAGGTCTACCGGATCAACGGCCGGTACAGCGAGCGGTTGACGGCGGTGTCGAGGCACCTCGACGCCGCCATTCCGTTCGCGCCTCAGCCGTCTCAGAACGCGCTCCGCGCGCTGGTCCAGTTCTACTCCTCCGGCGAGACGGCCGACCGCGAGAAATACGACATCGCCTGGGTCCGCGATGGCGACGCGGCCGTCGACACGATCAACGGGTTCATCGAGGTTTACATGGACCCACGAGGCATGAAAGGATCGTGGGAATCGGCCGTCTTTTTCGTCAATCCGGAGAAGACGACCGCGATCCGCAAGCTTGCCGCCGACGCGCAGTGGTTCGAGGACCGCATGCCCTGGGACAAGCGCTACCGCAAGACCAACGTGCGCGGGATCACCGCGCACGCGATCGAAGTCGTGGTCGAGGCGGGCGACTGCGGACCGATCACGCCGATCGGGATCAACCTGCCCAACGACCAATCGGTGCGCGAGCGCTACGGGAGCAAGTCCGTCTCGCTGTCGAACGTCATCGAGGCGGGCGACAAGGCCACGCCGAACGCGTTTCGCCGCGAGTTCGCCTGGAGCCCCGAGGAAGCCGCGCGGGCTGAGAAATGGAGCGTCCTGGCCGGTGAGCTGCTCGTGAACATGCACGAGGTGATCGGCCACGCCTCCGGGCGCCTCGGCGACTCGCTCAAAGGCTCGCCCCAGGAGAAGCTCAAGGAGCAATACTCAGCGCTCGAAGAAGGCCGAGCCGACCTGGTGGCGCTCTACTTCATGCCCGACGCCAGGCTGGCGGAGCTCGGCCTCGTCGACCCCAAAGACCAGGCGGAGGTCGCCCTCACGGCCTACGAGAACTACGCGCGCAACGCCTTGGTCCAGCTACGCCGCGTGCGCGAAGGGTCGCAGATCGAGGAGGACCACATGCGAAACCGCCAGATGGTGGTCCGCTGGCTCATCGACCACACGCGAGCGATCGACGTGCGCCAACGGGACGGAAAGACGTACTACGTCATGACCGACGCAAACGCCTTCCGGGAAGGCGTGGGCAAGCTCCTGACGGAAGTCCAGCGCATCAAGTCCGAGGGGGACTACGACGCGGCGAAGACGCTCTTCGAATCCTACGGTATCCATTTCGATCCCAAGCTGCGCGACGAGATCCTGGCGCGGGTGAAGACGCTCAACCTACCCTCCTACACCGGCTTCGTGATGCCGCGCCTGGAGCCGGTCCGCGGGGCGGACGGGCAGATCACCGACGTCACGATCTCATACCCACAGGACCTCGAAACGCAGATGCTGGAGTATTCCGCCCTGGGCAGGAAACCATAGAGCGAACTGCACCCGCGTCGCGCACAAGCACCCATTGGTGTAGGGCCGGCAATGGCCGGCCCTACCGGTCGCCAAATCGCCAAATCGGCACCGGCGACGCTGCTCTTGCCCCGTTCGCTCTCCGAAGTTAAAATGTAATTCCTTCTGCGCCGCTCGACTGCGGCCGGCCCGGGTGCCGGCTTCCAGCCTGTTATCGTTCCCCCAAGACGAGAGCCGTTCCGCTATGATCCGCCTGGTCAATGCGCGCAAAAACTTTGGCCGTCAGACGTTGTACGACGGCGTCGACGCCTCGATCATTCGCGGTGAGCGAATCGGCCTGCTCGGTAAGAACGGCGCGGGGAAGTCGACGCTGTTCAAGGTCTTGATGGCCCAGGAGTCGCTCGACGGCGGCGAGATGCTGCGCGACCGCAAGTGCTCCATCGGCTACCTCCCGCAGGAGATCCACCCGCTGCGGGAGGGGACGGTGTTCGAAAACATGCTGAACCACCTCGGCGCCTGGACCGACGCCGATCGCCGGCTCAAGGCCGTCCTCGCCGGTCTGGAGGACGGAGACCCGAAGGCCCTCGAACAGTACGATGATGCGCACGAGGCCTACGTCGCGGCGGGCGGCTACGAGATGGAGGCGCGGGCGAAGTCGATCCTGCTGGGGCTCGGATTCTCGGTGCCGCAGCTTGATGCGCCGGTGGCGACCCTCTCGGGCGGCTGGGCCATGCGGCTCGCCCTCGGTGGGCTCCTCGCGTTCGAGCACGACCTCTTGCTCCTCGACGAGCCCACCAACCACCTCGACTTGCTGACGGTCAAGTGGTTCGAAGAGTTCCTGCGCTCCTACCCGGGAGCGCTCCTGATCACGTGCCACGATCGCGACTTCCTCGACCGGGTCATTACCAAGACCTTCGAGCTGGAGATGGGCAAGCTGTACAGTTACCCGGGCAACTACTCGGCCCACATTCCGCTGAAGGAGCACCGCCTCGCGGTTCACCAGGCGTCGTTCGACACCCAGCAGAAGAAGATCCGCGAGATGCGCGACTTCGTCGACCGCAACCGCGCGAACGCCGCCACCGCCGCCCGGGCCCAGAGCCGGTTGAAGGCGATCGAGAAGATGGACCGGATCGACGCGCCGCAGACCGACGGATCGACCATGCGGATCAAGCTCCCCGAGCCCCCGCGCAGCGGGCAGCTCGTGGCCAAGCTCAACGACATCACGTTCGCCTACGGCACCAAGGTCGTCTACCGGGGCCTCGACCTGGAGATCGAGCGCGGCGACAAGGTCGTGCTCGTCGGACCCAACGGTGCCGGCAAGACGACCCTCATGAAGCTGCTGGCCGGCATCCACACCGCGACCGGGGGAGAGGTGGCGCTCGGCAGCAACGTCTTCTCGACCTACTTCGCCCAGCACCGGGTTGAGGCCCTGGACCTGAAGAGCACGGTCCTGGCCAGTCTCCGGGAGGTCCACCCCGGCGCCAGCGAGGGGCTGCTGCGGCACATGCTCGGGTCGTTCCTGTTCTCGGGCGACGCCGTCGAGAAGTCCGTCGGCGCGCTCTCCGGCGGTGAGAAGACCCGGCTCTGCATGGCGAAGATCCTCACGGTCGCGCACAACTTCATCATGATGGACGAGCCCACCAACCACCTCGACATCGCCAGCCGCGACGTCCTCGAAGAAGCACTTCAGGGCTACCAGGGGACGCTCTGCTTCATCTCGCACGACGAGCACTTCATCCGCGCCGTGGCCAACAAGGTCATCGAGGTCGAAGGGGGACGGTTGACCGTCTATCCCTGCGACTATGAGAGCTACCTCTACATGAAGGTCAAGAAACTGGACGCCGACAGCCCGTTTGCAGTGCTGACGCGCGGCGTGCGCCCCAAGAAGGATGAGAACGACGGGGACCGCGGCTCCGCAAAGGGGAAGACCGCGTCGGTCGCTTGACCGACGGGCACGACGCCGGCGGCCCACGGGCGCGGCGCGATAAGGGACGGGATTCGCAGTCCGACGAGCTCGGGCGCGCGTACGGCACCAGAACATCCAGCGCATCGCGAACGGGCAACGGCCGGCGCACTATGTTGCGTTCGATCGTCACGCTCGGCCGATTCAGCGCGCCATGCGCCTGGCGCGAGCTATTTTTGAAGCGAGCGCGATCGCCATCGTTCCCGGCCCCTTGTCGAGTCCCACGGGGAGTTGTCCAGGCCATGGAAAAACGTCCGACTCTCAACGGCTTACGGCCGACGTCTCGGCAAGGCGCGATTTTTGGGCTTTATGTCTGCCTCTTCCTGGTGGTCGACGGCGTGATCGTCGCCAGCCATCGGGTGATCGGTGGCGTGAACGTCCTACCGCTGATCTTCATGTTTTGCCTCTGGCTGCTCGGCCTGTTGATCGTGCTGCTGGACCGGCCTGGCCCCGTTCGAAACTGGGCGGGGCCGTTTCTCGTTTCACTTTCCTGTCCCTACGTCGCCCTCTGGTACGACGGCGAGGCGATTCTGCACTGGGCGCGGTCGGCCCCGCTTCCTCCCTGGCACCACATCGTGTTGATCAACGGGCTGCTGCTCGGCGGCTTCGGCGTTTACTTCGTGCGCATGTACCCGCGGTCCTGTCCGAGCTGTGGGCTCCGGTCCTTGATCCCGCTCCTCCGCCTGACGAGGGTCGAAAAACGTCTCTCGCGCACGCGCTGGTGCGCCTCGTGCGGTGAAACCCTCTGGAAAGACGCTGAGGGCCGCTGGCAAAAGGAGCGGCGGCGGACGTGGGTGGAAGCCTCCCTTGCGCGCAATTGCGCTTCGCCCGAGCATTCGAATTGAGTGCGGGTCCTACCTGAGATCACGGAACCGCGATCCGTAGGGGGCATGAAGCGCACCCTGCGGAATATCGATGCATTCGTCGTTTTCGAAGCTCGTGCTCGCCCAATAATCACCCACGTCCCCGCGAATGCACGTAGGACAGCGCGAACGCACGAAGGCTACGACCGAGGGCCAGATCGATGGTGCCTACGCTGCTTGCGGCGGCCACGTTATCCGACGGAGGGGTGCCGGGATACGTCGTGGGTTGGGGAACGCTTTCGCTCATCAATGCCGGGCTCGCCCAGTCGAAGAACCACAGCGGACTGCTCTGGTGGTTCCTGTCGCTGCTGCTCGGCCCGATCGCCACGTTCGTCATCGTGGTTTTCCTTCGGAAGACACCCTCCCTGACAGATCGGATGTAAGCCGCACGGAAAAGAGCGTGCGACGGGTGGCGAAAGTCGCCCGTAATTTTCGTGACGGCGATTGTTCAGAAGCCGAAATGCGGCTAGAGTAGCGGTGCTTGCTACGTCGGCGATCCTCCCCGAAGACCGGCCCGCCCCTGACGTGACGCTCCCGTGTGACCTTCCCCAGAGGACTCACCCGATGAGCCCCGCCCTCCGCATCGTCGTCTGGATGAGTCTCTCGCTGGCTGCTCCGGTTCCGCTTGCCCTCAGCGCCGAGGGCAAGGCCGATCCAGCGCGAATGGAATACTTCGAAAGCAAGGTGCGCCCGCTCCTCGCCAACCACTGCCAGGGCTGTCACGGCCCGGAAAAGCAGAAGGCGGGTCTCCGCTTGGATTCGCGCGCGGCGCTGGCGCGAGGGGGCGACTCGGGCCCCGTCGTGCAGCCGGGCAACCCCGAGGCAAGCCGGCTGATCGAGGCCGTGCGCTACGGCGGCGACGTGCAGATGCCCCCGAAGCGCAAGCTGGCCGACGCCGAGATCGACGTGCTCAGCCAGTGGATCAAGATGGGAGCCGAATGGCCGGAGTCCGCCACCCAGACCCGGCCGCCCGCCGCGGCCGCCGCGCCGGTGATCTCGGCCGAGGATAGGGCCTTCTGGTCGTTCCAGCCGATTCGCGACCTGTCCCCTCCCGCCGTCAAGGATAAGTCGTGGCCTCGGTCCGAAATCGATCGGTTCGTGCTGGCGACGCTCGAGGAGAAAGGGCTGAAGCCCGTCGCGCAGGCCGACAAGCGCGCACTCATCCGGCGCGCGACGTTCGATCTGACCGGGCTGCCGCCGACCGTCGACGAAATCGACGCGTTCCTGGCCGATCGCGCGCCGGAAGCGTTTGCACGCGTCATCGACCGGCTGCTCGCGTCGCCCCACTACGGTGAGCGCTGGGGACGGCACTGGCTGGACGTCGCGCGCTACGGCGAAGACCAGGCGCACACCTTCGAGGCGCGGGTCTACCCAAACGGCTACCGCTACCGCGACTGGGTCGTGAAGGCGCTCAACGCCGACATGCCCTACGACCGGTTCGTCAGCTTGCAGATCGCCGGCGACCTGCTCGACGGTCCGGACCGCGACGACCGCCTGGCCGCGACCGGCTATTTCGCGCTCGGGCCGGTCTATTACGGCGGGGCCGTTTATGACGAGCTGGATGATCGCGTCGATACGCTCTGCCGCGGCTTCCTCGGCCTGACCGTCGCCTGTGCCCGTTGCCACGACCACAAGTTCGACCCCATCCCCCAGCAAGACTATTACTCCCTGACCGGCGTGTTCTCGAGCACCCGCTACGAGGAATATCCCCAGGCCCCGCCCGAGGCCGTGACTCGGTATGACGAGTCGCAGGCCAAGATCAAGGCCAAGACGGGCGACGTCAACAAGCAGCGCAAGGCGTTGAACGAAGCGAAGTCGGACGGGGACAAGGCCAAGGCGAAGGACGAGCTCAAGAAGGCCCAGCAGGAGCTCGACAAGCTCAAGAAGGAAGCGCCGCCGAAGTACCCGTTCATACACGGACTGGCCGAAGGGAAGTCGATCGCGAACATGCGGGTCCACCTGCGGGGCAATCCGGCCAACCTTGGGGCCGAAGCGCCGAGGCGGTTCCTGGCGGTCCTGTCTGCGGAAAACCAGTCCCCGTTCCGCGAAGGGAGCGGCCGTCTCGAGCTCGCCCGCGCGATCGCCAGCCCCCAGAACCCGCTCACGGCCCGCGTGCTCGTCAACCGGGTCTGGGCGCAGCACGTCGGACGCGGACTCGTGGCCACCCCGAGCAACTTCGGCAAGCTGGGCGAACGCCCGAGCCATCCGGCCCTCCTCGACTACCTGGCGAGCCGGTTCATTGCGTCGGGCTGGTCGCTCAAGGCCCTTCACCGCACGATCATGCTGTCGGCGACGTACCAGCTCGCGGCCGCAAACAACGCACACAACGCCACCGTCGACGCCGACAACGTCTGGCTCTGGCGGGCGAACCGGCGGCGGCTCGAGGTCGAAGCCTGGCGCGACGCGATGCTGGCCGTCTCGGGACAGCTCGACCCGAGGCTCGGCGGACCATCGGCCAACCTGAACGCGGCCGAGAACCGGAGCCGGACGATCTACGGCGCAGTCAGCCGCCACAACCTCGACGGCCTGCTGCGGCTGTTCGACTTCCCTGACCCGAACATCACGAGCGACAAACGAACGATCACCACGGTCCCGCTCCAGCAGCTCTTCGTCCTGAACAGCCCGTTCCTGGAGCGGCAGGCGCATGGCCTGGCAGGCCGCCTCACGGCGAACGCGTCGGAGCCGGACGCCGAACGCATCCGGCGCGCGTACCTCTTGCTCTACGGCAGACCTGCCCGCGACCGCGAGGTCGCGCTGGGGATCGCTTACCTCGCCGGCGGTGGCGACGGACCCCCGCGCTGGGAACGGTATGCCCAGGCGCTCCTGGCTTCCAACGAGTTCCTCTACGTCGACTGACGGGGAGTGCGTCCTCATGCGGCACTCGCTAGGTTCACCGGCTTGGACGCGTCGCGACTGGCTCCGCCGGATGGGGGGCGGATTCGGCGCCTTGAGTCTAGCGGGCGTGCTCGCCGAGGAAGCAGCCGCGGCCCACGCGTCGGGGCCTGCCCTCAACCCCCTGGCGCCGAAGGCCCCGCACTTCGCGGCGAAGGCGCGCCGGGTCATCTTCCTGTTCATGAATGGCGGGCCATCGCACGTCGACACGTTTGACCCCAAGCCGATGCTCGCCCAGCGGCACGGGGAGAAACCGCCGGAGTCGATCAAGATCAACCGGAACGCGAACAGCACGCTCATGCGCTCGCCGTTCTCGTTCGCGAAGCACGGCCAGAGCGGGATCGCCGTCAGCGAGCTGTACCCCGAGGTCGCCGGTTGCGTGGACGACCTGTGCGTCATCCGGTCGATGCACACCGACATCCCTAACCACGAGCCCGCGCTCCTGATGATGAACTCGGGCCAGATCCAGCCCACGCGCCCGAGCCTCGGCTCCTGGCTGACCTACGGCCTGGGGACCGAGAACCAGAACCTGCCCGGATTCGTCGTCCTCTGCCCCGGCAAACCGGTTGTCGGTCCCCAGCTCTGGAGCAACAGCTTCCTCCCGGGCATCTACCAGGGGACGCACATCAACAACCGGTCGATCGACCCCAGGGCCATCATCGCTCACCTGACGAACCGCCACCTCGCCCGCGACCCCCAGCGCGAGCAGCTCGCGCTGCTCCAGCGCATGAACGAGTTTCACCTGGCCGACCGCCCGCAAGACGCGCAGCTCGAAGCCCGCATCCAGTCGCTGGAGATGGCGTTCCGGATGCAGTTCGAGGCCCTTGACGCGTTCGACGTCGGTAACGAGACCGCCGCGACTCGAGCGCTGTATGGCCCGGGAGAGTTCGCCGACGCCTGCCTGATTGCGCGCCGCCTGGCCGAGCGCGGGGTACGGATGATCCAGGTCTACTACGGCGACGGCCAGCCGTGGGACGATCACTCCGACATCGGCAACCACCGCAACCACGCCCGCAAGAGCGACCGCGCCATCGCGGCCTTGCTCAGGGACCTGAAGGCCCGCGGGCTCCTCGACGACACGCTCGTCGTCTGGGGCGGCGAGTTCGGGCGCACGCCGACGTCACAAGGCTCGAAAGGCCGCGACCACCACAGTCTCGGCTTCACCATGTGGCTCGCCGGCGGCGGCGCCAAGGCCGGGCACGTACACGGAGCGACCGACGACTTCGGCTGCGTCGCGATCGAGGACAAGGTTCACGTCCACGACCTCCATGCGACGATCCTGCACCTGCTCGGCATGGATCACACCAAGCTCACGTACCGCTACAGCGGCCGCGATTTCCGCCTGACCGACGTGTACGGCGAGGTGGTTTCCGGAATCATTGCGTAGGGTGCATGAAATTACCCCTGTGAACATGCGGACTTAATTGTTACAACCTCCTTGGAAGGAACGGATTGCAGAGTTTTTCCAAGGAGGGTCTTATGCGTCTCCCCGCGATTCTCGATCCATTCGTAAAAGGGGCGGCACCCGCGGTCATGACTCGGCTTGCTCTGGACTGGATGATCGAGCGAGTTTCGATTGATGGCCTGATTGAAGGGGTCGCGGAGGGCCAGTACGACCGACAGTTCCTTGTCAGTCACATCGTCGAGGTCATGGCAGACGTTGCCTGTGGATTCCGACCGTCGACGCGGGCGGCGTTCTTGAAGCGCCAATTCGAGCATATCGCTTCGCTGTCAGCCTTCTATCGCAAACTGGGACGGATGGAAGTCGGCGTATCGGCGGCGATCGTCCGCCAGACAGCCGCGCGGGCCCGTGAGTTGATCATGGCCGCAGGAGGATCACTACCGGAACCCATCCCGGGGTACGCTACCCGAATTCTCGACGGCAACGTGCTGACGGGAACCGACCATCGAATCGACGAATTGCGCTCAACCCGTGCGGCGACCTTGCCTGGTAAATCTCTAGCGGTCTACGAACCGCTCTCTGGGTTGGTCCTCGACATTGTGCTGGAAGAAAACGCGCACACGCAGGAGCGGGCGCTGCTGGATCAGGTGACCGTCGAAGCGGGCCAACTTTGGATCATGGACCGCAACTTCTGTGTTCGGACCTTCCTGCTCCGAATCCATCGCGAAGACGCGTTCTTTCTCGTTCGCAGGCACGCGTCGACACTGCCTTTCGAGCCGATTGAAGAACCTCGATCCGTCGGACGCTGTGCGAGCGGTGAGATCTTCGAGCAGCCGATCTTGATCGAGGACCCGAACTGCGAGGGCCACACCTATCGCCTGAGGCGAATTGCCTTGAGGTTGGATCAACCCACCCGTGAAGGCGAGACCGATATCGTCCTGATCACCAACCTCCCTCGCGAGGTCACGGCGGATGTGTGTTGTGAGGCATACCGCGGTCGATGGGAAATCGAAAAGCACTTTCAAAGGCTGACCGATCTGCTGCACTGTGAAATCCCGACACTGGGCTACCCACGCGCAGCGCTCTTCGCCTTTTGCATGTCGGTCGTGGCGGGGAATGCCTTGGCGATCCTCAAAGGAAGCCTGAGGGCCGTTCACGGCGACGTGATGATCGCCGAACTATCGTTCTATGCCTTGGTCAAAGACGTAGCCGAGGTCTATCCAGGGATGATTATCGCGGTTCCCCCGACGGAATGGGGATTTTTGCAGGGTAGCTCGGTGGACCAAGTAGCGGAAGCGCTGAATGCGTTGGCTGCCACTGTACCGATCGAACGAATGCTCCGCTCACCCCGCGGTCCGAAGAAGCCAAGAAAGAGCCGAGACAGTTCAGGGAGCCGAATTCATCACGTCGCCACCAAGAAACTACTGGATGCCTCCAGGGGACTTCCCCCTCCCGAGGTCGCGAAACCAAAACGGGGCAAGCCAAAGAGTTAGTGTCGCGTCACATTGGCATGTTCACAGGGGTAGGTGCATGAAATGCACCGGTCCGTTCCACGCACCCCACGATTCAAGAGCGGCCGGCAATGGCCGGCCCTACTTGGAAACCCAGTCGATCGCGTTTTTCAGCAGCCGGTTGAACTCCGGTTCGGTGAAGTCGTCAACCTGCCCCAGCGACGCGTAGAACACGCGGCCCTTGGAAGCCGGCGCGTTGACCCACGCGACCGGTTCGGCGGCTTGGCCCGGGATGGAACCGATCAAGAGGGGCGTCGCGGACCTGGCGAGCGGGCTGACCTTGTAGAGCGACCCGTGGCCAAAGAGCTTGCGCGCGTCAACGCCGTTCAGGATCGGGTGCGATTCGGCGCTGGGAGCCGTGGTCAGGGCGACGGGCGGCCCATCGCCGTGGTGCCCGTGGTAGTTACCGCCGAGAACGTCGGCGTCGAACGCCGTCCAGGCGTCGTGGCCCGCGGGCACAGCGCCCCCCGCGCGAGGAGCGAACGCATGGCTCGCCGTCCTCAGCCCGATGAGCCCTTTTCCCGCGGAGACGAACCGCCGGATCGCGTCGAGCTGCTCCTTCGGTAAGACGCGCCGGCGCACACTGATCACGGCGATATCGGCGCCCTCCAGAACACCGAGGCCCGGAATCCGGTCGCGCTCGGTTTCGGTCCCCAGGGCGAAGCTGACTTGGTAGTCTTTTACCAGGTGAGCCGACGCGAAGACCGGCAACGTCAGCTCTGTCTTGTACTCGTCCTCAGCGATCACGAACACGACGTGCGGCCGGTGGTCCCCCTTGAAGCGGAACGGCACGCCGCCGATCAGTTGGTCGCTCGTGATCGTGGGGCAGACGAACTTCTCGACGTGCTCGACCATCAGGTCGGTGCCGGTGAAGTGACTGACATACGGCGATCGCCCGGGGTTGTACATCGTGTCGGTCATGTCGCGCATCAGCACGACGTCCCGCCCGTTCTTGGCCATCTGGCGCAGGCCGAACGGCCTCCCCAGCACGCACATGTTCAGATGCACGCCGAGCAACACGACGTGCTTGATGGCTCGGTCTTCGAGGATGCTCCAGATCTCCGGACCGCTATCGCTGATGTAGTCCGAGTCGGCGATCGTGAGCAGGCTGGTCTGCGACTTCCACGGCGCCTTCGGATTACGGCCCATCGCGGCAAGCTTGGCCGCCCACGCGGCATGCTCGGCCTGGTCGTCGTCCTCACCGCCGTCGGACTGGTCGATCGGGTACGTCCCCTTTTCCTCCGACGGAATCTGGCGGCACCACTGCTCGATATCGCGCGGGAGGACTTTGGCCCGCGGGGCCGCGAGGGCGCGCTTGCGGGCCGGATGGTCCTTGTAGGTCTCGGTGCAACTGCTCGGGGCATGGACGATCGTCGCGCCCCGGTCGCGCGCGGCCTTTAGCACCTGGTCCATCCTCGGCGCCATCTCCTCGCCCCTGCGCACCGCGTTCAGGCAGTGGTGGAGGTCCCACATGTCGCACACGATGATGGCCGTCTCTTTGGGCTCCCACGAGGCGGCCTTCTCGACGACGGTGTATCCGCCCTGTCCGGTCTCGACCCGCGAACGAAGCCGCATTGCGAGCGGGCCATCGGGCTCGGCCGCGGCGGACGGCATCGTGAGGCTGAGCAACACGAGCAGCCCGAGGGCCGCCCGCAGGCCGGAATTTCGAGTGCAGAGGGTCGGTCGCATCGCGTTACTCCGATCGCGCGGAACGTCGTCGTGGCAGCGTCACCATCAGAACCGGAGAGCGGTCTGATGGGAAGTACCCGGTCCTGCAAGTCGAACGATCCCACGTCGTTGGGTGGCACGTCCCGGAGCCTGCGACGGGC
>JARLIH010000167.1 GCA_031291845.1 Isosphaeraceae bacterium
GGTGACCATACTGGCGGGGTCCCACCCGTTCCCATTCCGAACACGGCCGTTAAGCCCGCCAGGCCCATGATAGTGCCTCTGGCGCGAAAGTCGGTTATCGCCGGAATCCTTCACTCCCAGCCGCCCGCAGTCCCGCAAGGGGCCGCGGGCGGTTTTTTTGCGCGCGTGCTCGCACCCGCTCGGAGGAAGGGGATGCTGCCGTCGACCCCCATCGTATCCTACGAAAAGGATGCTCGTTGACTGGCGGCGGCGCCGCGAAGTTTGGAGGAAGCACTTGAATTCCGTAGAAATCGGTCGTGACCGGCCGGCCGGCCGGCCGGCGCATCCGGTTTGTTATCGAGCGGGTTCTGGATTGCGGCGCTGGTCGTCCCGGCGGCGCTGCCGACGGTGTTGGCCGTCCGGACGCATTGCGGGCACGACTACCTTCCGCTCCAGGCGGCGGCCGAACTCCGCAGGTGCTCAGCAAGCCTATCGCCTGATCGTCTATCCACGTCGCACGTACCTGAATCTGTCCTAGAGTCCAGGTAACCGGCCGTAATCTGCCGTTGACCCTCTTGGACGACCAGGGATCGATCATGGCAAGTCGGCTCGCTGTCGCGTCTTCCCTCGTGCCAAGGAAGTTGTCGCCTCGAGAATCGAGCCCTGCATCCTCCTGGTCCCGGGGGGATACCGTCCGATCGATCCTTTGGTTCGGGACCGCCGTTCTCGCGCGGGCGCCCTTGTTGGCGCGTGTCGAGGGGGTGCTCGATCACGACCAGTCGATCGTGGGCTTGATGGCGCTTGATGTCGCGGCTGGGCGGCGTTGGCCGATCTTTTTCGACGGCCAACGTTATATGGGCGCGATCGAGCCGTATGTGGCCGCGCTGCTGGTGAAGCTCTTCGGGCACTCCCCCTCCGTGGTGGCGATGGCCCCTTTGCTGTTCTTCGGTCTTTTCGTGGCGGCGCAATATGCCGTGTGGCGGACCTGGTCGAGCCGCGCCACGGGCCATGGCGCCGCCCTGGTTGCCGTTCTCGGTGCGCCGATGCTCGTGCTCTGGAGCATGGTCCCGCGTGGGGGCTACGTTGAACTCCTGGCATGGGGGGTGCCGGTGCTCGGTGTTTACCGGTCGGTCACCCGGTCCAACCGCGTCGGGCTTTCGGCTGGCCAGCAAGCGGGGTGGGGCCTCTTGTTGGCCTTGGGCTACTTCGTCAATCCCCTCTCGATCATCGTTTACCTGACTCTGGCCGTGGATTGGACCGTGGGTCGTCACGGCGCCGACCTGCGCAGCCAGCGCAAACTTCAAGGGACTTTGATCGATGGCCGACTTGCCCCCTTGATCTGGTGCCTGGTGGGGTTGGGTACCGTGCTTGCCTTGGCATTTTTCTGCCACGTGGATTTCCGCGGCAACAGGCTGGCTCCCTATGTCTTCTGCATGGGGTGGCTGCCTGCTCGCTGGGGGCTCCCCCTCGGGACCGCCGGGATCGCGATGGTGCTGGGCGGAGCACTCTTGTGGTCGGGCGCGGGGCTGCGGGCGTGCCGGCTCTTGCTATCCCATCCGGGCTTGGCGCTGGGCGCGCTGGGCGATTTGTTTCCCTTCGCCGCGTACAACGTACTCGTGCTCGCGGGGCTGTTACCGTTAGCTCGTTCCATGCCGATCTGGATCCGCGCTCCCTGGGACATCGGAGTGAATGTCAGGAATGGTTTCTCGGCGCTCGGCGTGCTGCTGGGCTGCGATCCCAACGGGCCGGCCTCGGTGCTCGTCGGGCAGGGGGTCGAGCTGCCGCCTGTCGTCTGGCCGGGGCTCGTTCACCTCCTCTCCTGGCTCTCGCCCGCGGTTGTGGGCGCTGTCTTCGCCCTGCTCGGCTCGGTCGCGTGGGCTGACCGGGAAGCCTGGCGGCGGTTCTGGTCTTTGCGGGGGGATTTACCGACGCCGGGAACCGTCCTGGCGTTGCTTGGCCTGGCGGTGACGGCGCTGCTGTATTTGCTCCAAGCGACGAGTCCGAATTCGTCATCGATTCGCTACCTGGTTCCCGCCTGGATCTTCCTTCCGGGTCTGGTGGCGAGCGCGCTCCGGCTGTTGCCAAGGGGTGCGTACCGGATGGCGACGGTCTTTCTCCTCGCGGCCTGGCCCCTGGCGCAGGTGAATCTCTGGGCGGAGCTCGATCGCACAGCGCCGATGCGACCGCTGGTGGAGGCGCTGGAACGGCGGGGGGTGCAGGGCATCATCGCCGAGACACCGGTCGCACTGATCGTCGCGAATCTCTCGCACGGCCGGGTCGGTGCCCTTGAGTACGCTCCCAATTGGCCACGTCTGGGCAATCGCTATCTCGGTCGCTTTGCACCAGCGGCGACCGTAACGTGCGTGGTTGACACGCGCCTCACCTGGTCTCCGGGCGAGCATCCCACGACGGCGCTCCGGCCGAACCTCGGCCCGAGGCTGCACGAGCTGGCGGAGCGGTATCCCGGACGGGTTCGTGTGGTCTCTCGGGTTGCGCAGTTCGAGGTCTGGGATGTCGCGCTGCCGCTCCGAGAAATTCTCCTCGAGGAGGACGGGATCCCCTTTTCAGCGGGGCCGGACTCGGCGAACCTGTCGGCTGACCTACGGACTAGACATTCATCCCGCGGACGAGTCTCTCATCGATGAAAACGGAATCTCCGCTGCGCTGGGGCATCCTCGGCTGTGCCCGGATTACCCGCAGGGGTCTCATCCCCGGCATTCGGGCGTCGCGCACGGGCGTGTTACACGCGCTGGCGAGCCGCGACGGGAACGCGGCCGCAGCGTGGGCGCGGGAGTTCGACGTGCCAAGGGCGTACGGGTCCTACCAGGAAGTGCTCGATGACCCCGAGACCGACGCCGTCTACATCCCGCTCCCCAACGAGCTGCACAAGCCGTGGGTGCTGGCGGCGGCCGACGCGGGGAAGCACATCCTGTGTGAGAAGCCGCTCGCGCTCGACGCCTCCGAAGCGCAGGCCATGGTGGCTCACTGCGAGGCGCGCGGTGTCCTGTTGATGGAAGCCTTCATGTGGCGCCACCAGCCGCGGACGGCCGCACTGGCACGCCTGGTGGCCGGAGGGACGATTGGCGCCTTGCGGCTCGTGCGCTCGTCGTTCTCGTTCCCCATCGATCTCGGGGACTGGCGGCTCGACGAGGCTCGCGGCGGCGGCGCTCTTTGGGACGTGGGGTGCTACGGGGTGAATACGGTCCGGCTTTATGCCGGGACCGAGCCCGAAGCGGTCCAGGCCGTCGCGCGTTTCACGCCTGGCGGCGCGGACCTTTCGCTCGCGGCGGCGCTGCGGTTCCCGGACGGCGTGCTGGGGGTCGTCGACTGTAGCTTCGAACAGCCGTTCCGTTGCACGTACGAATTGGTCGGCTCCGACGGAGTCATCGAAGTTCCCGACGCGTACCTTCCCCCTGCGCGGCCGATCGCCCGGCTCGTCAAGGATGGTCGTACGGAGGAGCTGACGTTCGAGGGCGGGGACCAGTACGGGGCGATGGTCGACGCGTTTGGCGAGTCGCTGGCCAACGGCGGAGGATTGGCCTCGCCGGCGGAGAACGGTCTGGCGCAGATGCAAACGCTCGACGCGATCCGGACCGCCGCGAAGCGGGCCTGACACGCGCCGAGCGCTCTGCAAGTCAAGCCTTACCGGTGCAACCCCTTCGCGTTCAGCGAGGGCTCGTCTGGGTGTTTCCCGGCTTGGGACTGGGAATCGAGACCGCCGGGACGGGTGCGACTTCGCTGGGCTGTCGGCCGGTCCGCAGCAGGTTCTTTGGGGAGTTCTCCGGTTCCGGGACGCGCAAGGCCTGTATCTTGGACATCACGACGTGGCGGATACGCTGAGCTTCTTCCTGACTGAGCTGTCCGTCATGGTTAAGGTCGGCGACGGCGAAGACCATGTGGACGGGTCGCTTCATAGCGTCGTCGAACTCTTGTTCACTGAGCGCCCCGTTGCCGTCCTTGTCGGCGCCCTTGAAGGCGGCTTCGGCGAGGGTCTTCCCGGTACCCGCAATGGCGGCGTTCACCTCACTGGGGCTGAGCTGTCCGTCTCGGTTGGTGTCCGCCGTGGCGAAGATGCCCTGCACGACGGTCTGGACGCCCTGACGCACCTCGGAGGCCTCGAGCTTCTTGTCGTTGTTCGTGTCGAACGTGGCAAAAACGGTTGCCTCCACGTCTCCGGGGCTGTTGGATTGCCCAGGCTGTTTCTGTTTCTCGTTCTTTACCGTCTCGACGGCGTACTTGAGCCAAGGCTTCTGGCTCAGGAAAGCATCGCGCGCTGCCCGGGCTTCCTCCGGCGTGAGAGTACCGTCGCCGTTGGCGTCGGCTCGGAAGAAGAAGCCCCCCACGAGAAGGTTGCCCGCGTCGACGGCCTCCTTCTGTGAGATCTGATTGTCGTTGTTCTCGTCGACCGCTTTGAAGAGCATCTTGCCTGCGTCTTCCAGGTCCTGCAGGCTGTCGATGGGCCCCGGAATGTCCTTCACGGCTTGCTGGGCCGAAGCCGGGGCCGTCGTCATGCCGAGTGCCAAGAATCCCACTCCCCACAACCGCTGCAAAGTCCTCATGGCATAGTCTCCTTCCTGTCATCGCCTCGGAATCGTTCGGTCACGAAAGGCGAGCCGGCGCGACGGGCCAAAGTCCTTGGCCGGGCCGTCTCGCGAACTTCGCCCTTCTCCATTGCAAGCGAAATGCCGCGCCGCGCCGGTTTCCAAGCAGCGGTCGAGTTTTTCACCGCGGCCTGTGAGCTATCTTGCCCGGTAGCCTTGCTTTGTCGTTCCCTGATTACCTTTTGATGAAATCAGGGCCGGTGGCGCGACGCTTGCGCGGAGTGGTGCTTGCGCAGTGAGGTTCCGAGAACATGAGCACGGGATGACGATCGCGCGGATCGCCGGCAGGGAGGGAGCCGATCCTGGGCGCGCCTGGCTGGGCTACCGGAAAAACTGACCACGCCCCGGCGGCTCGAAGGCGTTGCGGTAGTGCTCGACGGTGGGTTTCTGCCGGTCGTCGGGCCAGACCAGGGTGACAACATCGAAGCGGGCGGGGCACTCGAGCAGATTGTTTGCTTTCAAGAACTGGAGCGCGGCCAGCGTAAGGCGCCGTTCTTTCTCGGGCGTGACGGCCTCCGCCGGTTCGCCCCGTCGCCGCGCCTTGACCTCGACGAACACCACCGTTGGGCCATCGCGCGCGATGAGATCAATTTCCCCACGTGCGGTGCGGTAACCGCGCAGGAGAACCCGGAACCCCTGGCCCCGGAGGTGGCGCGCGGCAGCGCATTCACCGCGATCGCCCAGCAGCCGGTTGAGAAAGGCGCGCATGGTCCGGTTCATCGGTGCCGCCTCGTCCGGGCATTGGCGACACTCCTCGGTGATCTCCACCGGTTGTCCCTCGCGCGAAACCGGGGGTCCGGGTGCCATGCCCACGTCTTCGTGGGCATGCTCCCTTCCGTCGGCTCGGCCCGTGGCGCATGCCCACGAAGACGTGGGCATGGCACCCAACACCGTTCCTGCTCAGCCGTTTGAGCCGAAGCCGCAAGTCGTGGTGGAGATCAGCGAGAAGTCTCGCATTTGCCGCGTCACTGGATGCCGAAGTCGTTCTCGATCTCACGCGCCTCAGAGCTTAACCCACCGGGGAGGCGAGTGCCTTTGAAAAAGCCGCTGGGCGGCTTCGCCCGGACGCCAACGACCGCGGCTTCGTCGCTGTCGGCGTCGTCGTCCGACTTGGAAGTGTGCCCGTGCCGAAGTGTTTCACAGCCGCAAAGGCAGAGACCGAGCGAGAACAAACCCGCGAAGACCTGACGTCGCTTCATCACGGCACCACCTGACATTTCCGACCGAGGCGGCGTAGAAGACATGTCGCGCCGAGGTGCCCAGTCGCGTTGCGCAGCACCGCCCGGAGACTCGAAAGAAAGGACTGCCCGGATGTTGCCAGAATGAGCCGAAAGCGCCTAGTCGGCTTTTGGATCCGCCGCGGACGTTCCCCACCCGAACGCGAGTGCGCCCATCCCGAGGAACGGGAGCAATCCCACGACCACAAAGATCGGGGCGAAGGTGCCCATCGTGTCTTTCACAGCCCCCGCGACCGGATGGAAACCCGCTGCGCAGAGGTTTCCGAGCCCTCCCAGGATGCCGACGATCAATCCGGTGTGCCTCGCGGAAACCTCCTGCGCAAAGGAAAAGTAGTTCGCCATGAAGGCGGCCGTACCCATGGCCATCAAGCCGATCAGCACGACCACCAAGGCGTCACTGCGGACCAGGCCGACCCACACGCCGCTCGGGATGAGCAGCGTGCAGCCGATCATGACGACGGTACGCGCCCGCACGGGCGACATCCCACGACGCGTGAACCAGCGAGAGAGCGTGCCGCCCATCAGGTTGCCGAAATCCGCAGCCAAGAAGAGCACCGCCGTCAGGAAACCGACCGCCAGGTCCTTGGTCGAGCCCTCGAAGTGAAAGAGGGCGTTGAACCGCTGGGCCAACGGCGCGAGGCCGGTCAGCGCGCGATCCTCCTTCAGATAGGTCGGGAGCCAGTTGACGAGGAAGTGCCAGCAGACATTGATCGTGACCGACACGAGCACCAGGATCCAGAACCGCCGTTGTCGCACCACGGCCCCCAGGCTCTCGGCCCAGTCAGCCCCCTTCAGCGACGAAAGCGGCAGCACGCGCGCCGTCAGGAGCACGCCGATCATCAGCAGGGCGATCCCCCACCAGATCGCCGGCCGCCCAATCCAGATTGCCGAGAGGGCCAGGAGCACGGAGGCCAACGTCACGCCACTGAATCCCGCGATCGCTTCCGACGAGAGCCGGCGCCCTGACCCTTCTTCGAACTCGTCGTCGGGCGGCGGAGTTGCCGGCTTCCGCCCCTCGAACCGCTGTTTATGCGGACCGCCCACCACGATCAGCCAGACGACGACCCAGACGAACCCAAGCGTCCCTACCGCGACGAACGCCGTCCGCCAACCGTACCGGACCGTCAGGAGTGTCACGACGACCGGGGTAATGACCGCCCCGATCGCCGCTCCCGAATTGAAGATGCCATTGCCCAGGCTACGGTCGGCCGGGGGCAGGATCGTGCCCGTCACGCGCAACGCGCAAGGCCAGTTGAACGACTCGCCGATGCCGAGCAGGGCCCGCATTACGAGCAAGATCGCCAGGTTCGGGGCGTAGGCCGCCGCCATTCCCGCGAGCGACCACCACGCAACCGCCCCGGCGTACGCCCAGCGCACGTTCCAGCGGTCGACCAGGAACCCCGCGGGCACCTGGAACAGGGCATACGACAACTGGAACGCCGCCAGCACCCAGCCGAAGTCGACGTTCGTCAGTCGAAACTCACCCTTGATCTGGGTTCCCACGAGAGTCATCGACTGCCGGTCCATGTAGTTGAGGACCGTGGATGCGAACATCAGCCAGCACACGCTCCAGGCCCAGGCCCGTGCCTTGCGCTCGATTGCGAGTTGCTCGTGAGCCGACGGGTCGATCGTGGCCAAGGGCGTCTTCTCCGGTGGGTTCAAGGCGGGTGCCGAGGCGGGCAGGAGCGACCTAGCTTGCCAAAACCCGCGCCGCCCCGCAATCACCTGTAGACCCGATGTCGATCGCCGCCCTCGCCCCGGATCCGCATCGCCAAGAAACTGTGGTCGGCCCGCGCTGGTTGGTCGGCCCGTAAGAGGAGAAGTGGGCTACGCCATCGACTCCGGCTGGTCGCGCTCGGGAACTCTTCGAGTCGGGAAATAGAGCGATGGAATGAATAATATTCTAAAAATGATGATCATTGAATATTTTGAGATCTAAACAGGTGCGGTGGGCAGCCGGATGTCGAGAACGGTGAGCCGCTCCGGGACCGTTGCGAGCAAGGGAACGCCCAGAACCGGAGGGACCAGAAACGGGGAGTTGGCTGGTTTCTCCGCTTCGCGGCGATCGCAGCCGGGCGAGCCTGCGATAATGGCATGCAGAAATGGGAACGTGGTCAGTTTCTGGGCGCAGGAAGAGGATGGGGAGGAGCGGTGGCTAGATCAATACTCGCTACGTTCCTGTTTCCGGCCCCCCGTAGCTTCCGGTCGTCGGCGTGCTCAAGGTGTACCGGGCGGGCCACGACCGAAGTTTGACGGTGTGCGCGCTATCGATGTGAGAGAAGGACCGGGAGCGAAAGCAGAGGCCGCCGAGCCGGCCCCTAGGCAAGTGTTGCTTTCAGTCGTGTTGACTTGACGGAGAGAAAAACCGACGGCAGTGCTCGGCGTCGAGTCAGTCCGACGATGGCATCGAAGCTCAGCCGGGCGTAGGCCCGGTTGTGGGGCGATCGGGGATGGTGATGTCGGTGGTGTAGGTCTGGCCCTTCACCTGGAAGGTGATCTGGTACTCCGTGAAGCCCCCGGGGACGACGATGATGGGCTGGGCGCTGACGTGTGATCCGAAACGTTCCGCAACGCGTTCCACAGCGCGTACGAACGCGGGCAGCGGGGTCGCGCCGTTGTGTGGCGCGTGCGATTCGTGCCCAATGGCCGGGTGAATGGTCGAGAGCAGCGTCAGGCGCTCAAGAGATTCGAATTCGAGGGCGCGATCGTGACTTTTCATGATGTATCTCCGTGATTTCCAGGACGGGTTTCGGATCATCGGGGAGACCAAGCATTTTCGTCCCACCTCGTATAGCCTACGACAACATTTCTTTTTCGGAGAAAAGTCGGTGTCCGTCCGGCTCTCCACGGGGAAAATCCCACGGGCACCGATGCCACCTGAGCCCATGCCGTCTCCCAAGCCTGGGAACCGTGGTTTCGTCAACCGGGGGCCGAAAGCCTGGCCTTGAATTCCTGGCGGCTCTCGGTTCGTTGTCGACCGCGGCACGCTTTGTGTAGATTCTGCGAAGACGCGTATACCAATTTGAGGATGAGGGTTCGGTGGGCCCGAAGCGCACGGCGGGCTGAACAAAGGACGGAACGCATACCGTCCTCGAACCCCTAGAAACTCGTCACCGCTCGGCAGTTGGTGCTTGGTTCTGGGTAGCTTGGAAACGCCGTGATAGGCAAAAAGGGCTGGCTGCCCGACGGCTGTCCGGGCACACCAACTGGCGGGCAGCGACAAGGACCCCGGACCCGCCCCCGCGGCGCGGTCCGGACCAAGCTTATACCAGCAAGGCCGTCACCGTCGCAGTCGATCGGATCGCTGAAGAGGGTCGAGAGCCGTGACACGGACCGAGAGAGAAGACGGTTACCAAAAACCCCAAAAACCCCAAAAACCGCGATTCTGGGTCGACCTGTAAATCGAGAAGACCTTGTCCGACGGATTAGGATGAACGGGATTTGGCAGGATGAGTGAGACAATGAGATGCATCGGCTTGGAGGTTCGCGCAGGAAGCCAGGGGGAGATCGTTTTCGAGGGAGTGGGGACCGAACTCACCCCGGGTCGGCAACAGCGCAGCAACCGGCGGGCGCCTCCCAACTGGGCGAGGGCTGCGGTGCCGGGTAGGATAAGAAGAACGGCCGGCGCGGGAAGGACTTGGAGCACGATCGTGTCATTCGCCACGAGGTCTGCGAAATCCTTCGGGAGAGACCGGTGATGAACGAAGAGAACCCGACGCGGCGGCGGCGAAAACGGTGGAAGGTCGCCGTGGGCCTCGCACTGTTCGTCCCATTCGTGCTCGCGGCGCTGCTGCCGAACTGGCTGAACGGCTCGTCGGGGACGCGCTGGCTTCTAGGCCGGGTGAACCAGACGCTGGCGCCGGGACGGCTGGACGCGCGCTCGTTTCATTTCTCGTGGTTCGGGCCGACGAGAATCGAGGCCGTCGCACTTGCCGACCGCGAGGGACGACGCGTCATCGACGCGGCACGCATTCGTTCGGACCGAACACTCTGGCAGCTTCTGTTCGAACGGCCTCGCTTCGGCACGCTCGTGCTCGAACGATCGACCCTCGACGTGGAACGGACTGCGGATGGGACGATCAACCTGTATGAGGTTATCAAACCGCTCCTCGCACCCAATCCTGCGCTCGACCTGACGATCGTGGTCGAGCGCGGCCGCCTGCGGTTCCGAAGCGAGGGGATGCCTGAACCGGTCCTGGCCGATCAGGCCGACGTGACCCTTCATCTGGCCGCCGCGCCCCGGCCGCTCACGTGGCGAGTCGAGCTTGCCCAGGGCGCCGATCCCGGGCGTGGGGGAACACTGGCCATCGAGGGGCTGTACGACCGTTGGAGAAAGACCGCGACCGTACCGTCGGACGTCCAGGTCCGCATCAAGGCGAGCGCCTGGCCGTGGACGCTGGCCGCAGCCGACGTTTCGGGGCGGGGCCGGCTGTTCGGCGCCTTGACGCTGGAGCGCCGCGACGGACGTTGGGGGACGACGGCGGATGCGCGCGTCACCGACCTGGACGTTTCCGGCCGGCGGCTTGGGGGCGACCAGCTTCGTCTCGACCAGGTCAAGGGCGTCTGGGACATCGCGGAGACGGCGAGCGCGTGGGATGTCAAGCGGCTGGACGTGACGTCGTCGTTGGGCGTGCTCCGGGCGAGCGGCGTGCCGACCGAGACCAGCCGGATCGAGGGGACTCTCGACGTCGCGGCGCTGGCGCGGCAGGTCCCGCACCTGCTCGGTCTGCGCGACGAGATCACCCTGGAGCAGGGGACGGCCCAGCTCTCGATCGCCGGTCGGCGCGAGGCCGAGCAGCAACTCTGGGACGTCCAGGCGCGGCTGTCCGACCTGCGAGCAAGGGACTCGGGGCGAAAGCAAGATCTTACACTCAAGTCCCCCGCGACGCTCTCAGCGCGCGTCGCTCGCCGCGCTGATTCCCTGTCGGTCGAGCGCTTGGCCCTGGCGTCGGAGTTTCTCAATGTCGAGGGGAGCGGCGAGCTCGATCGCGGGCTCTCCGTGACGGGCACGTTCGACCTCGGGGCCCTTCAACGGCAACTGGAAGGGCTGGTCGATTTGGGCCAAGTCAGCGTATCGGGCCGTGGGAGTCTGACCGGGCGGTACCAGCGGACCGGGGCGCGTTACGAAGGGGCCGTCGAGACGGCCCTGAGCGGCCTGCGCATCAACGGAGTCGGGGCTGCTTCGATCGAAGGTGAGGTGGCCAGGGCTGGACTGACCCTTCAGGGAGCCGCGACGGCGACGGGCCTGCCCGCCTCGTGGAGTGCGCTTCATGCGACCGTCACGGCCGGCTCGTTCGCGGCGGACCTCACCGCGAGCGGAGATGGTGGAGCGACGGTTTGGAACGGGTCGGCCCGCGCGCCGATACGCCTGGGGGGCCGGTCGCACGAGGCGAGCGCTGCCGTATCGGCCCGCGGGGGGACGACGGCCGTGTCGCTCGAGCGGGTGGAACTCGGGTTGCGCCCGGAAGACGGCGAGCCGATCCAACTGCTGGCGAAAGGTTCGTTCGAGCGCTCGGAAGGCACGCTGACCTTGATGCCGATCGAGACTGGCGGGGAGCAACAGGCCGTCCGGCTCGCGCGAGACGGAATCCGCGTGCGGGGGATCGGTTTGGCCCAGGCCTTCCGCGCCGACGGAGCGCTCGCGGGCGACGTGGGCAGGATCGGCCGGCTCTTCGCGCCGGAGGCGACGAACCTGCGAGGGACCTGGGCGGCCCGGGCCACGGCCGTTACCAAGGACGAGGGGCTGCATATCGCGGCCCGGCTCGAGGCACGTGGGTTGTCCGAAGACATCGAGGGACCGGTGTCCGTGGCCCTCGACGTTCTCGCGCCGATGGGATCGCAGGGGATCGAGCTGAGTGAGCTCGCCCTGTCGAGCGCTTATGCGACGGTTGAGTCCTCGGGGCGGCTGACCGATCGGGACGGTAAGCGGGTCCTCGCGCTCCGCGGGACCGTGACGCCTGGCTGGGACGCGATCAACCGGCTTACAACGCGCAGGGTCGACCCGCGCGCGGGTCTCGCGGGCAAGGCGGGCAAGCTCGATCTCAGGGCGGACGTGAGCGAGTTGTCTTTCGACGCGTTGATGCGATCGCTCGAGGGAGAGGTCGGGTTCGAGCTGACGAGCGCCAACATTTTCGGGATGCGCATCGGCCAGACGCCGCTCGCGCTCCGGGCGGGCAACGGCAAGGTTCAGGTCGTGCCGATCGACACCACGATCAACGACGGCCGCCTGCACCTGGAGCCGGCGATCGCGCTCGACGGCAAGGATGGCGCGACGCTACGGCTGGGACCGGAGTCGGGTGTCAAGGACGCCCTGATCAATGATGAGGTGTCGCACCGGGTCCTGTCGTTCGTTGCGCCGGTGTTGGAGAGCGCGACGCGGGTTCGCGGGCGGGTTTCGGTCGCCCTGGAAGAGGCGGAGTTCCCGCTGGGGGGCTCTCCCGACCGGCACGCGGAGGTCGACGGCACGGTCACGTTCCAGGACGTCGAGTTTGTCGCGGGACGCCTGGTTGACGACTTGATGTCGATCGTGGGCCGTGAGCCCAAGATGAGCCTGAAGCTGAACAAGCCGGTTGCCCTCTTGATCGCGGACGGCCGGGTTCAGAGCGAGGGCCTGGCGCTGCCGTTAGGCAACGTCAGCGAAATCGCGCTGGATGGATGGGTGGGCTTCGATCGCCGCCTGAGCATGACGGCCAGCTTGCCCGTCACGCGCAAGATGGTGCTCGACGTTGGGTTTCTGGGAGACATCGTCGAGGGGACGAAGATCCGCATTCCCATCCGAGGGACGTTGGATCACCCGCAGCTCGATCCCGATGCCTTGAAAGTAGGCTTTCAGGACCTGGGCAAGACTTTGCTCGAACGCACGGCCGGCCGAGGCGCGGCGGAGCTGCTCATGCGACTGACCCGACCCCGCGATCCGGATGCCCCGCCTCGCCTAACCCCGCAGGAACGACGCGCTCAGCGAATGGAACGCCGGATGCGACGAAACGGGGTCGCTCCCCCCGGAAACTAAGCGATGCGACAGCCTTCGGCGCGGAGGGCGGCACCTCCGTCGCAGACTTCGGGCGTGTCTCCCCGATCGGTCCGCAATCGGGTCGGCGATCGTGCCGGCGGTGGCCACGTATCCGCCTCCATGCCCTTTCCCTCGCCGCTACAATTCCACGACGCGACGCAGCGTAGGGAAACGGAATTCGCAGAAGGGCAGAATTCAGGTATGCGTGTCCGGTGGCGTTTATCGGTGATGATGGGGCTGGTCTGGGCGGTGCAGGGGGCGTTCTGGCCCTTGCTGGCGGTTCATCTGCGAGACCTCGGCATCGACGGGCGGGAACGCGGTTGGATTTTCGCGACCCTCGCGCTCGGTTCGTTCGTGATGCCGCTTGGCGCGGGACACCTGGTGGACCGGGTCTGGTCAACCGAGCGGTTACTCGCGCTGATCTATGCGGTCGGCACCGGGTTGCTCGCCGCGCTGGCCCTGGGAGTGACAACACATCCTTGGGGGCTGTTTGGCCTTTTCCTCGCGTACTGGCTGCTAACGGCCCCGGCCGTGAGCTTGAGCGCGTCGCTGGTGCTGAGGCATCTGGAACGGCCTCGCGAGGAGTTCGGCCTGGTCAGGCTCTGGGGAACGTTCGGTTGGATGTCGGTCGGCTGGCTCGTGTCGGGCGTCCTCGCGTACTCGGGAAGTGTCCGGGCGGGGCAGGGGACGTACGAGGCGTTCTGGGTGGCGGCGGCCCTATCGCTGCTGTTGGCCGGCTACTGCTTGACGCTGCCGCACACCCCGCCGCTCGACGTCGAAGTCGAAGAAGAGGAAGAAGAGGCGGGGCTCCGGGCGGCGCTCGGTCTCTTGCGGGAGCGGAAAACGCGTGTCGTGCTGCTGACCGCGTTTGGGTTTTGCCTGACGACGCCTTTTGTCTACCAGGCGATTCCGACCTATCTGGAATCGCGGGGTCTGGCGCGGGGTTGGGTGGCGGCCGCAATGAGCCTGGCGCAATGGCCCGAGATCGCGTCACTGGCCATCCTGCCGTGGTTGCTTGGACGCCTGGGGGATCGCGGTACGCTCGCTCTGGGAATCGTGGCGCTGGGGGTTCGCTTCGGAATGCTCGCGTTCGACCCGCCGCTCTGGGCGGCGGTGGCCGGGATGCCGCTGCACGGGGTGTCCATCGGTTGTTTTCTGGTCGGCAGCCAGGTGTACGTCGACGGCCGCGCTCCGGCGCATCGCCGCGCGAGCGCGCAGGCGCTTCTGACGGTATTGTCGTCCGGTCTCGGGTGTTGCGTCGGGAGCCTGTTGGCAGGAGAGGTCATGAGTCGTGCTTCGGGGCAGCCGGGCCTCGTCTTTCTCGTCCCTTGCGTGCTCAATGGGACACTGCTAATCTATTTCGGTACGGGATTTCGATCGAATCCGACGCTTGTGAGACGGGACGGGGAACCCACGACCGTGTGTCTTCCCGAGGGCGGACCCGAGCGTGGTTCCGTCGCCCGCGTCGGTATCCTCGTGACGGAGTCGGCCGATGGGTGACTATCTGCGCCTATTGACCGTCAGTGACCGGGACATTCCTCTGGCCAAACTCCAGCGCGCTGCCAGCGTGGGCGCGGTTTGGTCGGTCGATCATCCGGGTACCCTCGGCAATTACCTGGCGGTCGGTCCCGAGCTCGGGGACCTCGAGCACGTCTGGGCGACGATCGAACGCAACCCGGTCGGCCCGAACACACTGGGGGCCGAGGAGGTTGCCGAGTTTATCGACAGCCTCGAGCAAGGGGGGCCTTCGTCGGCCGTCCGCTGGCTGAGCGACTATCTCGAGACCGTTCGAGCCATCTACGCGGTGCGCGTTTATCCTGATTCCATCGCCCGGCATGAAAACGCGCTCGAGGCGGTCTTCGCCATCCGAACCGCCCTCCGCGACGCCGTGGGCGGAATCGGCCAGTGGGACGGGCAGGGTTTCACGAACGAAGAAGATCGCCTGATCTGGATCGAGCCGTCCCACCGGTTGACGGGCCGAACCTCGGCCGCCGTCCTCGACGAGACGACGGGCGAATGGGTCAATTGTGAGTTGAACCTGGACGACGCCGAGGAAGTGTCCGCCTTCCTGCGCGGGGACGTTCCTCGGCCGCTCGGTCAACGCCCCTGAACGAATCCGCAGGTTGCCCCACCTCTTGCGAGCGGTAGAGACTCCAACCCACGACGGTGCTTGATCAAGAGCCCTTAGAGTGCGAGAGCGTGCTCCCGTCTTGGCACGGCGCCCGGGCCGGCAAGCGCCGGCACTCAAACTGGCTTTGAGGTCGACGGCCGGCTATGCGTCCTCGGTCGATCCTTCCTTGGAAGTCTGTTGCATCTTCTTGGCCGGAGCACGGCGTCGCCGCGCGGGGGCCTTGGGAGTCGGCGGGGGAGGTGGTTGGGTTTCCTCGAAGGCCTCGGCGGATAGCTCGAGCTGGCTAATCAAGAGACCGAGGAAGTGCAAGCGCGTCCCCTGGGTCTCGAGAAGCTCGTTGAACGTATAGGCGCCAACCCGGAGCTCGTCTCCCTGGTCGATGATTTCGTCCGCCAGATCTTCGACCATCGAATCGCGGCCGCGCTGCAGGAGCTCGATCGCGGCTCGGTACTTATTGACTAGGCCGTGTGGCATGGTGGTCCTGGCCTCCAAGGTCGATCCGGGGGGGAATCGCGCGACCAGCAAGGTGACCCCGATCGGCCCGTACAAGCTCCCAGCGCTCCGCTACCCAGGCGGCCAGCCGGGCGTCGAGCCAACGCCGATCTCCTCCCCATCGTTTTCGGCTGAAGTAGCCGAGATGTCCACCATGAGAGTTCAATTCCAGTGCCAAATTAGCGGGAAAACGGATTCGGTAAAACGGCTCGACGGGGATAAATGGATCGTCGGCCGCATGCACCACGAGTCCGGGGATCTCGATCTGGGGGATAAGCGGACCAGCGCTGCTCCTTGCGTAGTAGTCGGCGGCTCCGGCGAAGCCGTTCCGTGGGGCCGTATAGTACTCATCGAAGTCGTAGAGGGTGGAGGCACGAGAGAGATCGAGCATTCCCAGCTCTGGGAAGGCATGGTGCAGCCGCCTGACTTCGGCGTGGAGCAGGCGGACGAAATTGCGGTCGTAAATCCGGTTCTCGGGGCGCTGAATGTGGCGGCAGCAGGCCGCCAAGTCCAGCGGCGGATTGGCCGCCAGGACGCAATCGAGCCCTTCCAGCGGAGCCTGCGCGGCTTCCGCGGCCAGCTTCAGCACCAGGTTCGCACCCAGCGAGAACCCGATCAGTGCGATGGGCGAGCCCCTCGCGTGGTGCGCCAGCCACTCAGCGACCCGCCGCAGGTCTTCGGTCCGTCCGGCGTGGTAGATGCCGCGCGCCGCCCCAAACCCCGGCCCCGCCCCCCGGAGGTTCATCCGGACGGCACGGATCCCCAGTCGCATGAGCCGGGCCGCGACCCTGCGCACGTACGGCGAGCGAGCGCAGCCGGCGAGGCCGTGGACCATAAGCGCCGACGGGTCGCCCGGCTGCCATGTTTCGGGAACCGAATCGAGGATGACGAGCCGGTCCCCCGCATCCGCGTCGACCTCGTGGTACCTCGCCGGCAGCCGGACTCGCGGGCCGGGAAGGAAGCGCCCAACGATCGTCTGGGCATGCCCTCCACGGAACCAGGGATGGGGTTCGAAAGGGACGACGGGCACGCTCACGGCAAGACCTTGCGCACCCGGTGGTTGCCTGTATCGCCGATGTAGAGCGCACCGTCGGGGCCGACGGCGACGCCGTGCGGCCGGTCCAGCCGGGCCGCGCCGGCGGGGCCGCCGTCCCCTTGGCCGCCGCGCTTGCCGTCCCCGGCGACGGTGGTCACGACGCCGGTCTTCGCGTCGACCCGCCGAATCGCGTTGTTCTCGGTGTCGACCACGAAGACATTCCCGGCCAGGTCAACGTCCAGTTCCTTCGGACCGTTGAACGTGGCCGAGAGCGCGGGCCCGCCATCGCCGGAATATCCTTTCGTGCCGGTGCCGGCACGCGTCTTGATGACGTCCGATTGAGGATCCACGGCACGCAGCCGGTTGCCTTCGCGCTCAAGGATGAAGACTGTGCCGTCCGGCCCGACCGCCACCGCGCGTGCCCCGTGGATGGATGCCTTGGAGGACGGTCCTCCGTCGCCCGCGTGTTTCGGCTCGCCGGTGCCGGCAAACGTGTCGATGCGGCCGGTGGCGAGGTCGACGACGCGCACGCGGTGTCCGGCCACGTCGGCGATGAACAGCCTGCGCCCGTCACGGTCCAGCGCGACGCCGTTCGGCTCGACTAGCCCCGCCCGCGTGGCGGGCTCGCCGTCGCCCGAGTAGGTCTTCGAGCCATCACCCGCGACCGTGGAGATCCGGGCGGTCGAGGCGTCGACCTTTCGCACGCGGCGGTTCAGGCGGTCCGCAAAATAGAGGTTCCCTCGAGCGTCCAGCACCAGGCCGTACGGCTCGTCGAGCTCGGCATCGGTTGCCTTCCCGCCGTCTCCGGAAAAGCCCTTCCGGCCCCGGCCGGCGACCGTGGTCATGGTTCCCGTCGCCGCGTCCACCCGGCGGATGCAGTGGTTGTTGGTGTCGGAAAGGTACAGGTTTCCGCGCGGGTCCAGAACGACGTCAAACGGCATGTCGAGTCGCGCCTGGAGCGCTGGGCCGCCGTCGCCCCGGTATCCCGGCTGGCCCGTTCCCGCGGCGGTCGTCATCGTGGGACCCGTCGCGGTCGCGAGCGCCAGGATCAGAACGGGCAAGATTGGCATGGCGTTTCTCCGGCTTTCCGGTACGTTTCTGTCTTGTCAAAGCGGAGCACTTCGTTCGATTAGCCTATCACGCTGGCATCTCGGTTGCGAGTACACCGGAGAGCTTGCCCAATTCCTGCCGGTTTCGGGGGAGTGGAGCGGACACTTGGAATTCCAGCGCATATTTGTCTTGATTGTTTTGGCTTTCGAGACGACTCCGCTAAGATGCGCTCTGTGAAGATCGGTGCGCCGCGGTGATGGATTCAGGAGAGCGTGCGCGTATGGCCGACATTGTGCTGATCAATCCGCGTTTCGAGGTCTCGTACTGGGGCATGGAGTACGCGTTGCCGTTCATGGGCAAACGCGCGAACTTGCCGGTCGCGTGCCTGCCGCTGATCGCGGCGCTGACCCCGTCGGAGCACACCGTCACGCTGCTCGACGAGAACGTGGAGGCGATCAACTACGAACGCCTGGCGCGTGCGGACATCGTCGGCATCACCGGAATGAGCGTGCAGCGGTTCCGAATGAAAGAGATCCTGGCCGAGCTGAAACAGCGAGGGGTCTTCACTGTCGTTGGCGGGCCGCTCGTCACGGTGATGGAGGACTACTTCGAGGGCCTGGCGGACGTTATTTTCATCGGCGAGGCCGAAGAGACCTGGCCGCGGTTCCTGACCGAATGGAAACAGGGGCTGCACCAGTACCGCTACGAACAGGCCGACAAGTCGGACATGACGAAGGTGCCGACCCCGCGCTTCGACCTCCTGAAATCGCGGCATTACGCATTCGGCAGCGTCCAGTTCTCGCGCGGCTGTCCGTTCCAGTGCGAGTTCTGCGACATCATCGTCACCTTCGGCCGCCGCCCGCGCATCAAGACGAGTGCCCAGATCCTTGCCGAGCTGGACGCGGTCCACGCGCAGAAGATGCGCATCGTCTTCGTCGTGGACGACAACCTCATCGGGAACAAGAAGGCGATCAAGGAAGTGCTGCGCGACGTCGCGGAGTGGCAGAGGAAGAACGCCTACCCGCTGACGTTGTTCACCGAGGCTTCCATCGACCTGGCTGACGATCCCGAGCTCATGGAGTTGATGGTCGAGGCGAACATCATCAGTGTGTTCATCGGCATCGAGAGCCCGAATGAAGAATCGCTCCGCGAAACCAAAAAGTTCCAGAACGTGCGCTCGGGCGGGACGATGCTCGAGAAGGTCCACCGCATCCAGGACGCGGGGATCGAAGTCTGGTGCGGAATGATCATTGGGTTCGACAACGACGACTCGACGATCTTCGAGGCCCAGAAGCAATTCATCCAGGAGTCGCGGATCGCGTTCTCGATGACCGGCATGCTGTCGGCCATCCCGAAGACGCCGCTCCACGCACGGCTGGCTGAGGAGGGGCGGCTCGACCCGTCCGATACGCCCGAGTTCGGCACCAATCTCATCCCGCTCAAGCTCAGCCGCGAGGAGCTGCGCGACGGCTATATCCGCGTGATGAACGCCCTGTACGAGTGCGATGCTTACTTCGGGCGGCTCGAGGCGTTGTACCTCGACAAGAACCTGATGGTCGGCGAGGGCCGCTCGCGCTACTGGGACCGCCATCCCTGGGAGCGCGTCAAGACCGAGGGCTTGTTCCTCGCGCAGGCGATCGGGTTGTTCGCCCGGCTGATGGGCGGAGTGCCCGAGGCCTATCTGCGGCGCGAATATCGCAAGCGGATGTGGCGCTTCCTCAAGCGCCGGCAGAACCCGGGCACGCTGCTGTTTTACGTCATCCACATGGCCATGCATTACCACGCCCACACGATGGCCAAGCAGATGACGACCGGCCGATCGACGGTCTACAACTCGTTCTGAGCCGAGTAGCTGCACCCCTCCGGATCGTACCCATGTCCGGCCGGCGCGAACCATGCGCCGGGCCGTGCACTCGAGCGCGCACTCTCGCTCATAGATCGGCGGCACGGGGGTGAACCTTGAGCCCCAGAGGGTGCTGAACGCTCGAATTTTTCCCTCTTGACGAGAACGCCCGTGCGGCGCGCGCTCCGCGCTGTGTCGTGCGTTAACTGTCTTGAACGCGTCCACGTTCCAAGGTGGTTGCAGTGGAGTCAAAGGGGAACGTGGCGAATTCATGAACATCGGAACAATGGAGGTGGTGATGACGGTTCGGGTTCGGACTTCTCTCCGCTGGCTCTCGAGCGGAAACCATACGGCAACGGATCATCGCGGCCCGGCGCGGCGACGGGTGCGGCACGGTTGGCTGGATTGTGAAACGCTCGAAGGCCGCGTGGTGCTCTCGGGCTTCGGGGGCGGGTTAGGCGGTGGCGGGTCGGGGTACAACGCGCTGCTGCAAGACCTCAACGAGCTCGGCGTGATCACCAGCCCTGTGGTTCCAGCAAGCATGAGCGCGGCGGGCGGCCAAAGCACTCAGCTCGCACAACTCCAGAAGGACGAACAAACACTCCAGACCGAATTCCAGACGCTATCGGCGAATTCGGGCGTGACGGTCAAGGACCTCACCCAGTTGGAGACGGACGCCGCGGCCCTCGGAACGGCCTGGTTCGGCGTGAGCGGCTCGTCGCTTCAGAAGGCTCTGAGTGACCTGGCCGCCGCCGCCACGGGGAGCACGACGGTAACCACGGCCTCGGCACAGTCTGAGTTCACGGGGCTGTTCCCGAGCGCCGATGCGACGGCGGCCGGTGCCGTGTTCACCGACCTCAACCAGGTCGTGACCGACTCGGCCGTCGGTGCCACCGGCCTCAGCACCGTGGCGTCCGATCAGGCTGTCGTGAAGTCCGACGTGTCCAACCTGAACGGATCGGGCGGAAATGGCTGGTTCGGGCTCGGTGGCACCAGCGCACTCACCAGCCCGGTGAGCGGTATCGGCGGGTTTGCGGGGAGCTCGGTCCTGTACGCGCTGAACAATTTGGGAGTGATCGCGAGCCCCGTCGTCGCGAGCCAAGGGGGGACTGGCGATGGGAGTTCGTCAACCTCGTCCTCTAGCGGCTCAACCGAACAGAGCGCGGCGATCACGCAGCTCCGCACGGATGAGCAGGCGCTCCAGGCCGAGCTTCAAACGCTGTCGAGTGGCTCGGGCGTGACCGTCGGCGACCTCACCCACTTGGAAATCGATGCTCAAACCCTGGGGACTGCTTGGCGGGCCGTCAGCGCATCGGCGCTGCAGCAGGCGCTGGGTGATCTGGCTGCGGCGGCCACCGGCAGCACCACCGTCAGCGCGACCCAGGCGCAAACGGAATTCACCGGCTTGTTCCCGACTTCGGACCAGAGCGCGGCCACCACGGTCTACAACGACATCGTGCAGATCGTCAAAGATTCGGGGGTTACCTCATCGGCTTTGACGACCGTCGCCGCTGATGAGACCGCCATCAAGACCGATCTGACGAACCTCCGGAGCGGCAATACCGGCAGCTCAAGCAGCGGAAGTGGAAGCACCAGCTCGACCACGACCACAACCGGCAGCACCACCGGGACTGGCTCGACCAGCGCCGGAAGCATTCATGACCGGGCCGGGGCGCGCCGAGAAACCCGGCTCCTGCATCGCCGCGGCTGGCGTTGACCCGGTCGTATCGATCTCGTACGGGGATGGATGTCGAGGGGGCAGCGAGCCCTCCGGATCGGCGGACGACTCAACGGGCGTTGGCAGGCTGGTCCTGCCGACGCCCGTTTTTGTTCCCCCGCGCTCAACTTTGGCGCTCCGGATGCCGAAACTGATCACGGGTCCGTCTCGGTCGTCACGGCGGCGGGCCAGCGAAACCAAGCGATGCTCCTGGGACGGGACAACTCTGATGACGCCTGGTATTGCGCTCATCGCGGTCTGTGCGTGCGTGAGTGGAGAGCTGATGGCGACCGGCGGGAATCCCGCGCGCGGGGTCCTGGTCAACCTGACGGTCGGGGCTGCCTCGAACCAGCCGCACGACCCGTCGCGGCCGACGGTCGTGTTCGTCCACGGGTTTAATCCGGTCCCCGGATTCCTTCATTTCACGATGGGGAATCGGTTCTCCGAGGCCATGGCCCGGCGGTGGGGCGCGGGGTTCAACGTGCTGGCGTGGGACTGGAACGCGGCCACCTACGTGGGCCTGCACGCGCGCCGCAACGAGGAGAATTGCGTGCGTCAGGGCTATGCCTTGGCCGATGCGCTCCGGCTCGCCGGGGTTGCGCCGGAGCGGGTCCACCTGATCGGCCACAGCTCCGGCTGCATCGTGGCGGCTGCCGCCACCCAAAGGCTTTTCGCGACGGGCCGTGGGGCAGTCGCTCAGCTCACATTGCTCGAGCCGGCCGAGTTCTACCATGATGCCGTGTTCGAACGGCTCGCTCCCTGGTCGTCGGCCCAGGTCGTCGAGAACTACTGGGCGGAGGGTCCAAGCGCGTTTGGCAAGCACGCGGCCTATCCGGGGGTAAGGAACTGGCAGGTCCCCACCGCTCGCCCGCTTCTGGGGGTCGTCAGCCCGGTCCACTCGAGCCATCTGGAAGTCTTGAGGTGGTACTTCCTTACGGTCGAGGATCCGAATTGCCCTGCCGGCTTCAACGCGAGCGCCTTGCTCGCGGTGAGTTCGTAACGCCGCGCGCTCTATGCGGACGGGCCAAGATCCCTACAATGATACGTCGCGTGACTGGCCCGCAAGCAGGGAGGGGCGAACGTAGCTGATGGCGATCATAGAGGCGGACGGTCTGACCAAGACCTACCGGGTCTTCCAGAAAAAAGAGGGTGTGCTCGGCTCGCTGCGCGGGCTATACCGCCGCGAGTACAAGGAAGTGCGTGCGGTCGATCAGGTCAGCTTCGCGATCGAGCCCGGGGAGATGGTGGCGTTCCTCGGTCCGAACGGGGCTGGGAAGACGACCACGCTCAAGATGCTCTCGGGCCTGATCTACCCCACGAGTGGCCGCGCGACCGTTCTGGGTTTTACGCCCTGGGACCGCGCCGACGCCTTCAGACGGCGTTTCGCGCTCGTGATGGGTCAGAAGAACCAGCTTTGGTGGGACCTGCCCGCGGCCGATAGCTTCCAGCTCCACCGCGAAATCTACTCGATTCCGCAGGCCGAGTTTCAGAGGACCCTCACCGAGCTGACGGAACTGCTCGGCGTCGAAAAACTGACCCGGCAGGCGGTTCGCGAGTTGTCGCTGGGCGAACGCATGAAGATGGAGCTGATCGCCGCGCTTCTCCACCAGCCCCAGCTCTTGCTCCTGGACGAGCCCACGATCGGACTCGACGTCGTTGCCCAGGTGGCGATCCAGAAGTGCCTGCGCGACTATCACACCCGGCGCGGGGTGACGATGCTGCTGACGAGCCATTACATGCGCGACGTCGAGGCGCTGTGCGACCGCGTGCTCGTGATCGCGCACGGGAAGCTCGTCCACGACGGGCCGCTGTCGGGGATCGTCGAGCGGTTCGGCCAGGCGAAGCTCGTCAAGCTCGAGTTTGCCGACGGGGACGCACCCGAGGACCTCGGCCGGTTCGGCGAAGTCACGCGACGCGAGGGGCCGTCGGCCGACCTGAAGGTCGACCGCGCGAAGGTTGCCGAGGTGCTGGGGGCGATGCTCGACCGTTACGCCGTGGCGGACGTCAGCGTGCAGGATCCGCCGCTCGAACAGCTCATCGCCCGCGTCTTCGAGGAGGGCCGCCCGACCCATGACGCCGCCTGACGCCCTGCTGGAACCCGAGGCTCCGACGACGCTCGCCGGGCCGCCGTCGCGGGGGCCGCTCGGGACGACGCGCAAGTACTTCAAGATTTTTCGCGCGTCGCTCGTCGAGCGCATGGCCTACCGTGGCGACTTCCTGCTCGGCACGATCCTGCGGTTCCTGCCGATGGTCACGACCATCTTGCTCTGGCAGGCGGTCTTCAAGAGCTCGGGCCGGTCGAGCTTGAGCGGGTTCACCTACAACGAAACGATCGCTTATCTCTTGCTGACGCACATCAGCCGGATGTTTTCGAGTATGCCGGGCCTCGCCGGCGGGATCGCGCGCGAGATCCGCGAGGGGACCCTGAAGCGTTATTTGATCCAACCCGTGGACCTGATCGGCTATCTGTTGTCGTACCGCGCTGCGCACAAGGTGGCCTACATCGTCACCTCGTTCTTGCCGTACGCCCTGCTGTTCTTCCTCTGCCGCGGGTTTTTCGACACGTTTCCGGACCCCGCGACGCTCGCCGCGTATGCCGTGTCGCTCATCCTGGCGTTCCTCGTCGGCTTCTTTTTCGAGGCGAGTGTCGGGATGGTCGGCTTCTGGTTCCTCGAGGTGACGTCGCTGCTCTACATCGTCATGACTCTCACGTTCTTTATCTCGGGGCAGATGCTGCCGCTGGACCTGCTCCCGCCCCCCTGGGCCGGGCTGCTCAAGTCACTGCCGTTCCAGTACATGGCCTACTTCCCCGCGGTCGTCTTCCTGGGGAAGGTGAAGGGCAGCGCGCTCGTCATGGGCCTGCTGGTGGAACTGCTCTGGGCGCTCATTTTCATGGGGCTGGCGCGCGTTCTCTATCGCGCCGGCCTGCGGCGCTACAGCGCCTACGGAGGGTGATCGCCTTGACCGCCGGACTCGTTCGTTACCTCCGGATGTATGCGCAGCTCGGTCGCTACACCCTCGCGCGGGAGATGGCCTTCCGGGGCAACTTCCTCGTGAAGGTCTCGGTCGAGATCATCTGGCTGGGGATCTTGCTCGCGTTCTACGCGACCGTCTTCGCCAAGACCTCCAACATCGCCGGTTGGTCCGAGCCGCAGTACCTGTTCTTCGTCGGCTGCTTCTTCACGCTCAACGGGATCATCGAGACGTTCTTTCTCGAGAACTGCAATGACTTCGCGGAGCTCGTGCGGACGGGCGACCTCGACTTTTTGCTGGTCAAGCCGATCGACGAGCAGTTCCTGATCACCTGCCGCCGCTTGGACTGGGGAACGATGCCGAACCTGCTCATGGGGGGCGCGGTCATGGGCGTGGCGCTCTGGCAGATGGGTTGGACGTTCGACCTCGTGAAGAGTCTCACGTTTCTCGTGACGTTTACCTGCGGTGTCTCGGTGGCCTATAGCTTCATGCTGCTGCTGACCGCGCTTTCGGTCTGGATGGTTCGGAACCAGAGCCTGATGGAGATGTGGTGGCTGTTTTCGAGCCTGGCACGATATCCGAAGGAGATCTTCCGCGGCACGTGGGCCGCGCCGATCGGCATCTTCTTCACGTTCGTGATGCCGATTCTGCTGGTCGTCAACGTCCCGGCCAACGCGATGGTCCGTGTCATCGATCCGAGGATGGTTGTCTTTACGGTCGTGTCGACGGTCGTGCTTTTCTGGATCAGCCGGCGGTTCTTCCTGCACGCCTTGCGGTCGTACCGCAGCGCGAGTAGTTGAAGTGAGCTCTACCAGCCAAGACCAGCGAACCGTTATTTTCGCACGGGGCCGCGCGCTCCTGGAATGAACCGCCCCGCGCTCCGAAGTGGAAGACTTCCCCGAATGTTGTCCCCCAGCCGTCCGTCGCTGCAGCAGTTGATCGAAGGCTGCGGCCTCTCGCTGACCCCCGTCCAGTACGACCAGCTCTGGGCCTACCACCGGATGCTGCGCGCGGCGAACGCCGAGCTGAACCTGACGCGGATCCACAACTTCGAGAACATGGTGCTCAAGCACTATGTGGACAGCCTGCTCGTTCTAAAATTCGAGGAGCTGCCGTCGCCGCTGATTGACATGGGGTCGGGGCCGGGACTGCCGGGAATCCCCCTCAAAATCGCGCGGCCCGAGGTGGAGATGATCCTGGCCGAACCGCGCGGGGCGAGAGCGGACTTCCTGGGGGAGGTGGTCGGCCGGCTCAAGCTCGAGAAGACCGAGGTCTTTGCAGGCAAGGTTGGCCCGAGGTTTCCCAGGCAAGTGCAGGGCGTGATTACGCGCGCGGTGGCGTCGGTTCCGGAAACACTCGAGCGCGTGGCGAATTGCCTCGCGCCGGGGGGCCGGATGCTGTTCATGAAGGGGCCGGAGTGCGACGCCGAGATCGCCGAGGCAAGGCAGACTCGCGCGGACTCGTTCCGGCTCGTCGCTGATCACGCGTATGCAATCCCAGGTACGACCCACGAGCGCCGGCTGGTCGTCTACGAGCGTTTGGAGGGGGCGAGCGCCTCCGTGGGGGCCCGAGCCCATGGCGGGCCGGTGCGAGAGGTCTCGAGTGCGGCGAACCCGGCGTTCAAGCACGCCCGAGAGCTCCTGACCGGTCGTGGGATCCGCAAGCAAGGCCAGGCGCTCCTGGCGGGGGCGCGGACGATCGCAGAGGTCCTCTCTCGCTACCCGGAACGGGCGGAGGCTTGGCTCACCGGCACGAAGGGAGACGCGCCGCCGCTCGCAGCCCTGACCTGGCTTCGCCTCGCTGATCCGTTGTTTCAGGAGCTCGATGTCTCGGGTACGCGCTCGCCGCTGCTTCTGGTGCGCGTACCGGAAATGCCCGAGTGGACCGACGATGCTCCTTGGCCGGTAGGATGTACGCTCTTCGTCCCGTTCCAGGATCCGGAAAACGTCGGCGCTGTGATCCGCTCGGCCGCGGCGTTCCGCGTGGCGCGCGTGGTCTTGCTCCAGGAGGCCGCGCACCCGTTCCATCCGAAGAGCACCCGCGCGGCCGGGCCGGCCTTGTTCCAGGTTCCGTTGCAGCACGGGCCGTCGATTCACGACCTGACGTCGCGCACTGTTCCGCTCATCGCGCTCGGGACGGAAGGTCCCGAGCTCGCTTCGGAGCCGTTTCCGGAGCGTTTCGGACTCGTTCCCGGCGTCGAGGGCCCGGGCCTCCCCGCGCACCTGCGTGCGGGCCACTGCAGGCGGATTGCGATCGCGCCCGAAGTCGAATCGCTCAACGCCGCGGCCGCGGTGGCGATCGCGCTTTACGACTACCGCTCCCGCGTCGAGGCTCCCTGAACCAGCCCCGGGCGATCAACCATGGCGGATCGCGTCCCAGACTCGATCGAACGTTCGGCTCATGTCTTGGCCGAGGGCCTGGACCGCGGTCACGCAGACCACAATGATCAAGGCAATGAGCATTGCGTACTCGACCGCCGTTGGGCCGTCTTCTGCGACAAGGAACTGCTGCATCTTCGCGACGTCATCGTTCATCGCTTGACGCCTCCCTAATCGAGTAAAGTCGGTACGCTGTGACGGACTCGGCGCTATCTCCGACGGTGCGGTTCCCCGACCCTTCCGATTCACGAGCGGCGCGCCGAGAGAAGAGGTGGAGCCGATTGGCCCGTCTTGGCCATTGCTTGCGCTCTCGGTCAATCTACCCTAGCTCATGCTTGGGTGGCGTCCGTGATGTGTTGACGGTGACCAACGGGGCGGACCGAATAACGGCCGCAATTCAGCGTCAATGTTTGCGAGCCTCACGCACGAGGTGCGGTAGCTCGGGCAGGATGATCTTCGTCATTGCCAGTTCCACCGCCGCGCGGGACCCGGGCATGGCGAGCAAGACCGTCCGCCCGCACAGCCCGCCGACGGCCCGGCTGAGCAGGCATGCGGGGCCGATCTGGGCGTAGCTCAAGATCCGGAACAGCTCACCGAATCCCGGCAACGGCTTCGTGAGAAGGGCAGTGACGGTCTCGTAGGTCTGGTCCCGTGCGCTGATGCCCGTTCCCCCGGTGACGAGGATCGCGTGTACCTCGTCGCGCGCCGACCAGCTCGCGAGCAACGGAGTCATGTGGGCAGGCTCATCCGGAACGATCGCGCGCTCCAGGACGCGGTGACCCGCGGCCTCTGCGAGCGTGATGATCAGAGCGCCGGAGGTATCAGTGGCGAGGTCTCGCGTGTCCGAGACCGTCAGGACGGCCATGTTGAGGTGTGCTGGGGCGGCCGCGCGGTGATCGGTAACGGCTTCGCTCATCGGTGGTGCCTTCCTCGAACCGGGATGAGAATGCTATAATGCGACTCCCGAAGACACGGGAGTTTCCCCGTGCGAGACGGCCTTGCCTACCCCCCCAACGCTTTTCAGTCGTACGAGTGGGTTGGAGGCTGGACGAATGTCGCAATCGTTGCGCGGCACGAGATCATGGAACGTTGCGCTGGCACTCGGGCTGGTCCTGGCACTCGCGTCGCGCGCGGTCCGAGCGGACCGGATCGTCCTGCGTGGTGGCGGGCAGGTTCGGGGCAAGCTGCTTCCCGACCCGGCGCGGAAGGATCGCGTCACCGTCCTGACCGAGACGGGAAAGACCCCGTTGAGCTTTGAGAGATCGAAGGTCGCAGAGGTCATCGCGGAGCCCAGCGCGCTCGACGGCTACCTCATCGAGCGCGAGAAGGCCGGGGCGTCGGCCGAGGCCCAGTACGAGCTGGGGCTCTGGTGCGAGCGGCACAAGCTCGGCGACCTGGCGGAGCTCCATTATGCGTCTGCACTCGCGCAGGACAAGTCCTTCGGGCCGGCCCACCAGAAGCTCGGGCACGTCCTCTACGGCGAGCGCTGGCTGACCACCGACGAGCTGCGCGAAGCGCAGGGCCTCGTGAAGTACAAGGGAAAATGGATCACGCGCGAGGAAAAAGCCGAGCGCGAGGCAGAGGCCTCGGTGACGGCCGAGCAGGCGTCGTGGGTGCGCCGGCTACGCCAGTTGCGCCAGGCCGTGGCGCTCGGGTCCGAGCGCCGGGCCCGCGAGGCCGAATCGCAACTGTTGGAGATCCGCGACCCCGTCGCCGTGAAGCCGCTCATGCGCGTGTTCAGCGAAGATGTCGACCCGCTCCGGGTGCTTCTGGACCGGGTGCTGGGTGTGATTCCGGGTCCCGAGGCGGCCGCGGCGCTCGTCACGCGCGTCTTGTACGAGCCGGTGGACGACGTGCGGAAAACGACGTTCCAGCAGATCGAGCAGCGGAGCGAGCCGAACGTCCTGAAGCTGCTGGTCAAGGCGCTTGGCTCGACGAACACGGCCGTGGTGAACCGGGCGGCGTGGACGATCGCCGGCCTGCACGCCGTCTCGACCGTGCCGGACCTGATCCCCGCGCTCACGACGACGCAGTACAATGTGGTCATGTCCGGCGGTACTTCATCCGGCGGCATGGGGGCGAGCTCCGTGACCCCTGGCGTCGCGCCGGGCGGGTCACTGCCGAGCCCAACCGGCGCCTTGCTGTCGCTCGGTGGTGGCATGTCCGCACCCCGTGGCCCGGTGCCGCGGCTGGTCCCGGTCACCTACCAGAACGTCGAGGTCCGCAACGCGCTGGCGCAGCTCACAGGTGAGGATTTCGGCTACGACGTCGGCGTGTGGAAGGAATGGCTGCGCCGGTCCTACCGTTCCCAGAAGGACTCCGTCCGCAGAGTGCCGCAGCCGTGACATCGCGGGTGAACTTGCGGGACTCGGGTTTCCTGCACGGCGCTGAGGGATAAGCGGTTTCAGTGGCGGGCGCGCTCGTCAAGGATGACTCATGACTGAATTGACGCCGCGGGTTGTGATCGTGGGCGCGGGCTTCGGTGGCCTGAACGCAGCGCAGGCGCTGCGCCGGGCGCGGGTGCGCGTCACGGTGATCGACCGCCAGAACCATCACTTGTTCCAGCCCCTGCTGTACCAGGTCGCTACGGCCGCGCTCAATCCGAGCGACATCGCTTCACCCGTGCGCCGGATCTTGCGGCACCAGGCCAATGCGGAGGTGTTGCTTGCCGAGGTGTCGGCCATCGACCTGGCGCGGCAGCGGGTCGTGCTGGACGATGGGGCGATGGCGTACGACTTCCTGATCGTGGCGACCGGCGCCACGCATTCGTATTTCGGCCACGACGACTGGGCGCAGTTCGCCCCCGGGTTGAAGAGCATTCCCGACGCCCTCGAGATCCGTCGCCGGGTGCTGTTTGCGTTCGAGGCCGCCGAGCGCGAGCCCGACCCAGCACGTCGGCGGTCGTGGCTCACCTTCGTGGTCGTGGGCGGAGGGCCGACCGGTGTGGAGCTCGCGGGCGCACTCTCGGAGATTGCGCGGCACGCCCTCGCGAAAGACTTTCGCCACATCGACCCGACACAGGCACATGTCATTCTTTTGGAGGGGACCAACCACATCCTCCCCGCGTTCGTGGCACCGCTTCCGGAAAAGGGTCGCCGGCAGCTCGAGCGGCTGGGGGTCGACGTGCGCACCGGACAGATCGTCACGGCAATCGATGCCGCGGGCGTTGCCATCGGGCCCGATCGGATCGAGGCCCGCACGGTCCTTTGGGCCGCGGGCGTCGCGGCATCGCCGCTGGCTCGCACGCTAGGCGTGGAGCTCGACCGCGCCGGCCGCGTGCGAGTCGAACCCGACCTGACGGTTCCCGGTCACCCCGAGGTGGCGGTGATCGGCGACCTGGCCCATTTCGACCAGGACGGCGCCCTCGTACCGGGTGTCGCTCCCGCCGCCATCCAGGAGGCACGGCACGCTGCGCGAAACGTGGTCCGCTCGCTCAGGGGACAACCTCGCTTGCCGTTCCGCTATCGAGACAAGGGCTCGCTGGCCACGATCGGCCGGGCCGCGGGGATCGCCCAGATCGGACGTGTGCGGCTCTCGGGGCTTGTGGCCTGGCTCGCGTGGCTTTTTATCCACATTCTGTTCCTGATCGGCTTCCGCAATCGCGTCTTCGTTCTCTTCTCCTGGGCTTGGTCGTATGTTACGTACGACCGGGGAGCGCGCCTGATCACCGGCCCGCCGCATCGGGACGAGAACGCGATCGGGAAGACCCCCGGCTAGGATTCGCTCGCGGTATAATCAGGCCCTGGCGCCCCGGAGCGCGCAATTTCGCCTGAGACCGAGAGACCGATTGCCGATGCCGGACGACCCGCGAGACGAGCGATCCGTACTGATCCGAGAGGTGCGCCAGCGGTTGGAGTCGCTCCGCAGGGCCGGGATCGACTGGTTCCCCACGCCGTTGGCGGCCGCCCCGGTGTCGCGTCGGACAGCCCAGCACGTCGTCGTTGCCGCCGCCGAACCTGAAACGCCCGCGGCCGTGGCCGCTACCCCCGCGCCGACGATCACGACAGCACCGTCGCCACCGCCGGCTTCCAAGCAGGCCCCGGCCAGCTCACTCTTCGACGCGGCCGATTTCGACACTCCCCTCGTCCCGCCCGACGAGAGGCTCGCGCAGCTCGCGGCCCTCGCCCAGGAAGTCGCGGCCTGCGAGCGCTGCCCCATCCTGGCATCGACGAGGACCCAGACCGTCTTTGGGTCCGGGCCGCCGACGGCTCGCCTGATGTTCGTCGGCGAGGCCCCCGGCGCAGACGAAGACCGCCTCGGTCTGCCGTTCGTGGGGCGCGCGGGGATGTTGCTGACCGACATGATCACCAAGGGCATGGGCCTGCGCCGCGACGAAGTGTATATCGCCAACGTCCTCAAATCGCGCCCCCCTGAAAACCGGACGCCCGAGGCGTCCGAGGTCGCCCATTGTCTGCCGTTCCTCGAACGGCAAATCGCCATCATCCGTCCACAGTTCCTCTGCCTACTCGGCCGCGTGGCGGCGACTGCCCTGCTCGACACGATGCTTCCCCTGGGCCGTCTGCGCGGCCGATGGCACCGGTATCGTGGAATTCCAACAATCGTTACCTATCACCCATCCTATTTGCTTCGAAGTCCAGAAGAGAAAAAGAAGGCTTGGGAAGACCTACAGCTTCTCATGCAGGCCATGGGTCTGAAACCGCCGCCACGAAAAAAGTCTTGATGCAATAAGATGTTCCGGCTTGAGCCGCGCCATTCTCAGAAGCCGATTTCGCGCCGATTTCTTCTTGTAAAAAAGGGCGTGTTATAGTTACAGCGCACCCCTCGCCATACCCCTCTCGACAATAATCCCCACTCTTCTTCATCGAGCTGTTGCCAAACTAAGCTGCGCTCCCGGTCCGTATCGACTGGCGCAATTGGGTTGGTTCCTAACGTTGGAGAGGAAAATATTAAACTTGGGGGATTTTTGTTGACTGGGGTGCATAAGGGTTATATCAATGTCAGAGACAGCCTAGGCTACCCTGAAGGCTGTTGAGGATAATAGTGGCTAGAGAAGCGTAAACGGATACGGCCGCTTTGAACGAAGCAAGGGCGAACGAACAAATTGCGGTGATTGGAATCGGAAGAATCGTAAAAGGTTGTGAGCCAGGCGGGGAACGCGATCTTGAATCGTTTTGTCGCGGACCGAGTTCGTGGGGCGGGAGTCGTCGGGAGGGATCGCCCCGGAGCGGGCCGATCGCGGTTCGAGCTCCAGTCGGGGCGCCGTTCCCTCTGCGGAGATTTCCGATTCCGGGGCGGAGTCGGGCGAAAAGTGGTTGGATCGCACCTCGAACGACTCCGGCGGGTGAGGATGGCGCGGCCCTCGCGGCGGCGGTGACCGACCCTGCGGCAGCCTCTGGCGAGTCCTTCCGAGCAAAGACGAAAGGAGTTGCAGAGGATTAAATTGCAACATTTGGTGTGTGCACTAATTCCTTGCGAACTCCAGTCCTGTCGTTGCGGGGTCGGTCCGCCTCGGTAGAGTGTGGTCCGGTCTTTGGCCTGGTTGGGTAGACGAGAGCCAGGCGGAACCCGGCGCGTTCGTGGAGCGTGGCGGGATGGCTCGAGTCGGTGGACAACCTGCGATCGCCGTGCGCGCTGCGGATGCTGTCAGTGCGCGCACCTTTTCCAACTGTTTGCATCTCGAGCGTTCTCGCGAGGGTAAGAGGCACTCTCCGGAACGCGTTCCCAAACTGCACGAGGAGACCCGAGACATGTCAGTGATTCCGAACCGTCGAGGCAAGCAGAGCTTTCTGCCCCAACCGACGTCGACTTCCCGCAACAAACGCACCCGGCGCCAATTCTCGCTCGAGAAGCTGGAAGAGCGCGTGGTGCTCAGCTACACGTTCAACCTGGTCGCTGGAATCGCCACCGCGGTGCAGGATCCCGGTTCCAACGGTGATGAGCTCATCATCCAAGACGTGGGCGGATTCCTCGAGCACGCCGTCGTCAACTCCGCCAATCCCACGCCGATCTTCTCCGGCAGTTGGGGCGGTTTCAGCGTGGCCGACACCCCGACCCAAGTTGTGGTGATCACTCAGGCCGCAGGGGCCGCCAGTGTGCCCGGCTTCCCCGAGGGGGTGACGTTCGGCACCACGACTTATCCTGCCGACCTGCTCAAGTCGCAGAACATCAGCGTCAGCGGCGCCGTGAGCGATAGCGCCGTGACGATCGACGACTCGACCGGGACGATTCAGGCGACGGGGATCAATCAATACTCTTACAACGGCACGACCTTTAACGGCCCCGGCGCTTTCTCGATCGCCGTCGGGAACGTTCAGAACGACGGCCTCACCGTTCTGGGCAGCAGTTTGAACGACACCTTCTTCGCCCCGGGAAACTTCCCGGGTGAGCCCGTGAACTTCGTGGGCGGCTCGGGGACCAATACCGTCAACGTGGGCACCGGCGGCGTCGTGAGCGGAACGAACTCCCCGCTGCGCGTGACCGACCCGACCGGCACCGCGACGGTTAACGTCAACGACCAGAGCGACACGACTCATCCGACGGCAACGTTCGATAACCTCTCAGGCAATCTCGCCACACCGTTTGAACTGACCGGGCTTTCGCCCGGGGCCATCGAGTACGGTACGGGCGTGACGGCCCTGATCGTCAACGGCGGTGTCAACGGCGGGGCGGGCGTCACGTACGACATCAACAACACCCAGGCCGGCACGACGACGACCATCAACGGCGGTGCCAACAAGAACTTCATCAACCTGAGCAATCCCGCCGAGCTTTTCGGGCTCGATAACGTCGCAGGTCCCGTGGTCGTGCACGGCGGCACCAGTCTCGCGGACGTCGTCACGCTCGATGATTCGAGTGCAAACTTCAACGACAACTACACCATCACCAGCACGACCGTTTCCCGCGTTGTCTTCGGCGGCCTGACCTACGACGGCAACATCGGCACGTTGACCCTGAACGCCGAGAACACCCTCGGCACCAACGGCAACAACACGATCAACATCAATAGCACCGCCGCCTTCGTCGTCACCAACGTGAACGGCCAAGGTGGCCACGACACGATCAACGTCAACAACACCGGCGCTCTCGGGAGCTTGAACGTCTCCACCGGATCTGGCGGCTCAACGGTCAACGTCGTCGCCGACAACGAGCCGGTCCATATCGCCAACAACGGACTCGATACGGACAACATCGGCTCGACCGGTGGCCCCGGCACGCTCGCGGGCATCCAGGCCCCGATCACGATCACCGACCTCCCCAGCTTCATCAGCCTCAACTTCCACGACGAGCTCGACGCGACCGGCCAGACGTGGACCCTCGACACCGATAACGTCGCCGATACGGCGAGCGTCGCGGTGACCGGGTCGGCCTTGGTCTCGTACCGGCCGGGCGATCTCAGCGAGTTGACCGTCAACGGTGGCATCGGCGGCAACACGTTCAACGTGAACGACACGGCGAACGGTGTTCCGACGACGATCAACGCAGGGCTTACCGGGACAAATACGGTCAACGCCTTCGCCACCGGCACGGGCAGCACGCTGAATATCGATGCCCAGGGGAGTTCCAGCAACGCCGTCAACCTCGGCGGGCTCGTCGCCGTCGGCTTGCAGCACTTCGTCGACGGCGCCACGGTGGTCAACGTTACCGACACCACCGGCCTGGAGGCGGTGACACTCGACGACTCCCAGGACGCCACCAGCCAGACCGCAACGCTCACCGACAACGGCACGACCGCCACGGTGACCGGTCTGGCGCCCGCCACGATCAAGGTCGCCGATCTCGGGCTTTCCAGCCTGACGATCTTCGGCGGCTCGGGCGGCAACACGTTCACCGTCGACGGCACGCCGGCCAACGCGCCCACTACGATCAACAGTGGCACGGGTGACGATACGGTCAACGTGTGGGCGACCACGGGGCCGGCCCTGCTGACGATTAATGGTCAAAACGGCGCCGACACGGTCAACATCGGATTCTTTGGCAGCCTGGCAGGAATCCTGGGGCCGATCGCCGTCACCAACGCCTTCGACTTCACCGCGCTCAACATCGACGCCTCGGCCGACACGAACCCGCACGACATCAACCTCATCGCCGACCCCAGCGACACGACGAGCACCTTCACCGGCCTGGCTCCCGCCACGATCACCTACACGATCGGTGACATCAGCCAGATCGGCCTGACGCTCGGCAACGCGGGTGCCGGCAGCAACAATCTGAGCGTCGACTTCAGCAACGGCAACCCGATTCAGTTCGAGAACAATCCGGGCCTGATCTACGACGCGGGTAGCGGCGCCGCGAACACCCTGAACCTCCGGGGCCAGCTTCCCGCCGCGTTTGGTGGTCCGGGGTTCGCCTCCGAAGTCCACGATGCCAACGGTGCCGGTTTCGGCGCCATCAGTTTCACCGACCACAACAGCAACGCGTCCGGCCTGACCTACACCGGTCTCGCGGTCGATCCGATCAACGACACGGCGAACGCGACGAACTACACGTTCAACGACAACGCTTTCCCCGATGCGACGTTCGCCGCGGTTGTGGGCCCGGTGATCCTCGGGTTCAACACCATTCAGTTCAACAGCGACACCTCGACGCCACCGGCGCAGTTCACCACGACGAACATCTCGAACAAGACGAACGTCGTGTTCAACTCGAACAACACCCTGATCGGCCAGACCGGGGTGGTCAACATCCCAACCGCGTGGACGGTCGGCCCCAATCCGCTGACGAACCTGACCTTCAACACGCTGAACGCCGCCAACAACTTGGTCTCCTTCATCGCCACTCCTCCCAACGTCGTGACGTCGCTCAACGGCGGCACGGCCACGGACGTGACGAACGTGACGGGCACCGGCGTCGCGCCGGGCACGACCTTGAAGCTCGACGGCGGCGCTTTCATCGACACGCTGAATTACAACGCGGGCGGCCTCATCCCGACCGTCTCGGCGGGCGCCCTGCCCGGCGAGATCATCATCACCCTGCCCGGCTTCGGCAGTGTGGACGCGGTGAACTATGAGCAGATCAACATCACGAACGTCGGCCCGCTGACGGTGACGCCGACGGCGAACCCGCTCAACAGCGTCGAAGGGTTCAACTACGTCAATGCCCCGGTGGGCTCGTTCACCACCACGATCCCCACGATCTTCCCGACGACGCCCGCGGGCCTGCCGGCGAGCAGCTTCACGTCCACCGTCGACTGGGGCGACCCGTCTCCGGACAACACCGGCGGCACGATCACCCAGGACGCCACGAACTCGAACAACTACTTCGTGGCCGGCTCGCACACGTACACGACGCCCGGGGCGTTCACCGACACGCTCTCGGTTGCGTTCTCGGGTGGTCCGGTCACCGAAACGGTGAACGGCGTGCCGGTGTCGGTGATCTTCCCGGCGACCGCGGCGGCCACGTCGTCCAACACTGCGACCGTTACGCAGGGCGTGCTTGCCGTCACCGCGTTCCCGATTGTCGGGACCGAGGGTGCGGCCATCGCGGCGGCCCCGATCGCCACGTTCATCGACGCCGGTGGCGCGGATGCCGTGGCTAACTACACGGCGACGATCAACATCGTCAACTCGGCCGGTACGACCGTCTTGAGCGTCCCGGCGGCAAGCATCGTGCAGATCGGCAATTCCGCCGAGTACACGGTCAACGCTCCCGCCTTGACGCTGCCTGACGAAGGGACCTACCAGCTTCAGGTGACGGTCACCGACAGCGAACTCGCGGGCCCGATCACGGTGACAGGCGCTGCGCAGGTCGTGATCGCCGACGCCAAGCTGACCGGCGTCGCCGTGCCGGCGCTGACGCCGAACACCGGCGTGAAGCTCCCGCCCACGACCGTGGTCGGCAAGTTCACCGATGCCAACACGGCGGCACCGGCCGGCGACTTCACGGCAGTCATCGACTGGGGCGACGGCTCGCCGACCAGCCTCGGCACGATCGTCTCGACCGGCGGTGGTGGCTTCTCCGTCGAGGGGGCGCACCAGTACGCCAAGCCCGGTACGTTTGCCACGACGATCGTCGTCACCGACGTCGGCGGCTCCACGGTGACGCTGACCGGCACCGCCACCGTCACCGACGCGGCCGTGGTTGCCGGCCCTGCGCTCACGATCCACGGGGTCGAGGGCTCGAGCACCGGCTCGGTCGTGCTCGCGACCTTCACTGATCCGAACCCGCTGGCCACGGCCTCGGACGTCGAGGCGGTCTTGACCGCCTGGGGCGACGGCACGCCGGCCTCGGCGGTCCCGGTCGCCGTGAACCTGATCGGCAGCGGACCCGCTGGGGCCGTCTTCTCGATCACCGGCAGCCACAACTATGCGGAAGAAGGCTCGTTCACCATCGCGATCACGGTCACGACCTCCGGCGGTGTGACGACGCCGATCGCCGCAACGGCTGTCGTCGCCGACGCCCCGCTCAACTCCACGGGCGCCGCGATCACCGGCGTGGAGGGGATTACCACCAACCCGCAGGTCATCGCAACCTTCACCGACTCCGACCCGAACGGAACCATCGCCGACTACACCAGCGGCGGCGGCTCGGTCGTGGTCAACTGGGGGGACGGCTCCGCGCCTCAGACCCTGACGGCCGCCGACCTTTCCGCCAGCGGCTCGCCCAACGGCGTGGTCTTCACCGTCACGTCGGCCCACAAGTATGCCGAGACGGGGTCCTACGCCATCACGTTGACAGCCACCGACGCGGGCGGGTCGACGACCATCGCTCACGGTACCGCGACCATCGCCGATGCTCCGCTCACGGCCTCCGTGACGCAGCCGACCGTCACCACGACCGAGGGCCAGCCGTTCACCGGCGCGGTCGCCTCGTTCACCGACGCCAACCCGACCGCCACGGTGGGTGACTTCAACTACGTCCTGATCAACTGGGGCGACGGCTCGCCGAGCACGGTGGGCACGGTCAGCCAGCCCGGTGGGGTTGGCACCGCGTTCATCGTCAGCGGCACCCACACCTACGCCAACACCGGGACCTCCATCCCCGGGCCGGGCACGTTCCCGATCTCGGTGCAGGTCCACGACGTTGACGGGGCGACCCTCACGATCTCCAACTCGGCTACCGTGGACGTGGTGTCGACCACGATCACGGGCACGCTCAACCCGGCCAGTGACACCGGCCTCTCCAACGGTGTGGCCAACGCCACCAGCGTGGTGACGCCGAACTTCTACGGTTCGGTCTCACCCGCCGTGCCCAACGAGCTCATCACCCTCACCGCCACCGACGTCGGCAACGGCACGTCGACGGTGATCGGCCGGGCGACGACCAACGCCTCGGGCGACTGGAGCATCACCAGCGTCACCCTGCCGCAGGGGACCTACAACATCACCGCGGTCGCGACCGATCCGACCGGCAACGTCACGAGCGGCGCGACGCCGGTCACGATCACGTCGCACCTGATCATCGACACGACCGGTCCGAAGGTCGAGAACGTCGTCTTCAACCGGGCGACCGGCACGATCTTCGTGACCTACGCGGATAACACCTTGCCGGACGGCACCCCCGGCTCGGGCGTCAGCCTGGCGTCGATCACCGACGCCGCCAACTATTCCTTCACGCGGCCGCACACTCCGTACGGCAAGTTCCTGATCACGGGCATTACCCCGATCGCCACCGGCGTCGCCGGCCAGTCGGAAGTGGCGCTCACGATCAACAACGGCCACGTCATCAAGGGTGGCTTCAATTTCAACTTCACGATCTTCTCCGAGAGCTCTGTCAAGCCGAGCGGCGTGCAGGATATCGCGGAGAACGCGCTCGACGGCGAGTTCTACGGAACCTTCCCGTCGGGCAACGGCATCAACGGTGGCGACTTCAACGCTCGCCTCGTCGCGTTCCACAACCAGGTCCTGCCCCCCATCACGCGCGTCGGCACGGCGGCTCCGAGCGGCACGGGCACCGCGACCGGCGCTCACAAGCCGGTCAAGAAGGTTGCCACCGCTACGGCTCACCACGACGTGGCGATCTCCCACGTCAGCGTGAAGCACATCGCACGGCATAAGTAAGCCGTCGAGACCAGCGCCCGGCCCCTTCGGGGGTCGGGCGCCTTTGATACACTCCCGACCGACGGCCGTGGCTGGCATGACGCTGGCCACGGCCGTTCGTCTTGCGCCGGCGTTACGTCTTTCCACGCACTACCCCCTTGCCGGACGCGACCGCGAATCGGTAAGTTTGGGGCGCTCCAGGCGAAAAAAGCCACCCTGAATCGGACACCGGGTCGAGGAGACAACCGCCCGTGCCAGAGACACTTGAGGAGCTTCGATCCCGCGCCAAGTCCATCCGGCGGGACATCGTGCGGATGACCACCGAGGCGGGCTCGGGGCACCCGAGCAGCTCGCTCTCCGCCGTCGAGGTCGTGACCGCGCTGTATTTCGGCGGCTTCCTGCGCCACGACGCCCAGAACCCGCATTGGCCGGACCGGGACCGCTTCATCCTCTCGAAGGGGCACGCCGCGCCCGTTCTGTACGCGGCCCTCGGTCAGTCGGGCTACTTCCCCCACGACCTGATCATGACCCTGCGCAAGCTGGGGAGCGCGCTCGAGGGGCACCCGAACATGACGCGCCTGGCGGGCGTCGAGGCCTCCACGGGCTCGCTCGGACAGGGGCTGTCGCTCGGCATCGGCCACGCGCTGGCCGCCCGCGTCGACAAGAAGGATTACCACACCTACGTCATGACGGGTGACGGCGAAATCGGCGAAGGCCAGGTCTGGGAGGCCGCCGCCGCCGCCGCCAAGTACAAGCTCGACAACCTGACGCTCTTCGTCGACCGCAACCACTACCAGCAGACCGGGGCGGCGGAGGACGTGCTGGATATGGACCCGGTCGACGGCAAGTTCGCCGCGTTCGGCTGGCACACGCAGGCCATCCAGGGCAACGACATGGAAGAGGTCCTCCTTGCCCTGAAACGCGCCCGCGCGGTCAAGGGGCAGCCCACCTGCATCCTTTCTCTGACTCGCAAGGGTGAGGGGATCCTCCAGCTCCTGTCCCGGCTGAAAGACGAAAACTTCCACGGCAAGCCGCTGCCGCCCAAGTACCTGGACGAGGCCCTGGCCGAGATCGGTTGAGCGGGATTGCTCGCTGGGTTCGTGAAACGCAGCCCCTCTTCTCGTTCTTGAGAATCCATTGGTGCCTCGCACGCACCCTACATAAGGTGTTTGAACCATGGCTGGAGCCTCTTCCGCCGTCGCCACGAAACGAGAGCTGGGCAAGGCCACGCGCGACGCCTTCGGGCGGGCGCTCGAGGCCTTGGGCGATCAGTTCCCCAACCTCGTCGTAGTCGACGCCGACGTCAGCAACTCGACTCGCACCGAATGGTTCGGCAAGAAGCACCCGGACCGGTTCTTCAATATCGGGATTGCCGAGAGCAACCTCGTCGGCGTTGCCGGCGGGCTGGCCAGCGCCGGCAAGTCGAGCCTGATCGCGAGCTTCGCGGCGTTCGTGACCTGCAATGCCTACGATCAGATCCGCATGTCCGTCGCCTATCCGCACCTCGACGTGAAGGTGGTCGGTAGCCACGCCGGCATCTCCATCGGCGAAGACGGCGCGTCGCAAATGGGAATCGAAGACGTCTCGCTCATGTGCTCCCTGCCTGGGCTGGTCGTGCTGGTGCCGGCCGATGACGAATCGGCGGCGGCCGCGACCCAGGCGATGCTCGACTACAAAGGCCCCGTCTACCTCCGGGTCGGCCGCCCGGAAGTACCGAAGGTCTACAACGGGTCCTTGGTCTTCACGATCGGCAAGGCGAACCAGTTGCGCGACGGATCGGACGTCACCTTGATCGCGAATGGCCTGATGGTCGCCCCCTCGCTCGACGCGGCGGAGACCCTCGCCGCTGAAGGGATCAACGCACGCGTGCTCGACATGCACACGGCCAAACCGATCGATCGTGATGCGCTCAAAAAGGCCGCCGAGGAGACCGGCGCCCTCGTCGTGGCCGAGGAACACCTCGCGCACGGCGGGCTCGGCAGCATCGTCGCGATGAACGTCGCCGAGCTGAATCCGGTGCCCATCCGCTACGTGAACCTGGGCGACCAGTTCGGTGAGAGCGGCACACCCGACCAACTGATCGAGAAGTTCGGGATGACCGCCGCCAACGTCGTCCAGGCGGCACGCGCCGCCGTCGCGGCGAAGTCGCGTTAGACTCCGCGTTCGCGAAAGGCCTGTAGAAAGCTCGCCGTTCACCCGGTCCGGCGATTCAGGCCGACAATGGTATTCGCGGTGGGCGCCCTGCACGGCGGAATTTGCTGTGCGGCGAAGCGGCGCTCCTTGCAGGGGCGGGTTTGAAACCCGCCCAGCGAAGCCGATCAACATGTCTCCGCCACGTGAGTGGCGGTTCGGGCCGAGGGAAGACAAGGGCGGGTTTGAAGCCCGCGCCTGCACTTTCGCCCCCGGCTCTCGCCGAAGTGCGAGCTCTGCCGTAATTGACTTTGCAACCGTCCCGGTCGTGTGTCTCTCGGGGTTGATGATGAGGCGCGGCGTTCGGTACGCTCAACGGTCGAGCGCGGCTCGTGAACCGATTTTCCGGGCCTTGCGCTGAGAGACGCGTCCGTTCCCGGCCCTGTGTAGACGTCGACTTAGCGCGGTCCGGGTTGATCCGGAGGCGCGCGTAAGCCAACCCCAAGCGCCGCAATGACTGAGCTGCCGATCGACTCGCGCCTTCCGGAGATCGTCTCCCGGCTTCGCGACCGACGCAGCCTGGTTCTCGTCGCGCCTCCGGGCGCGGGCAAGACGACACGCGTGCCACCGGCGATCGTGCGCGCGGGCCTGCTCTCGGGCGACCACCCCGCGCTCGTGATGCTGCAACCCCGGCGTGTCGCCGCGCGCGCCTCGGCGCAGCGGATCGCCGACGAGAATGGGTGGGGGCTCGGTGAAGAGGTTGGCTACCAGATTAGGTTGGAGCGCAGGATCGGGCCGCGCACGCGGCTGAGGGTCGTTACCGAAGGCATCCTGACACGGCAGTTGATGGCGGACCCATTCTTGGTGGGCGTCGGCGCCGTGGTGCTCGATGAGTTCCACGAACGGAGTCTGAATACCGACTTCGCTCTCGCCTTGCTCCACGAAGTCCAGCGCAGCGTGCGCGACGATCTGCGGATCGTCGTCATGTCGGCCACGATGGACGCCGCGCCCGTCGCGCGCTTTCTGGACGATGCCCCGATCGTCACGGTGGAAGGGCGAACCTATCCGATCACGATCAGCTATCGGCCCGCCGTGCGGCCCGCGTCGGCCGAGGCCGTGCGGGGGGCGGTCGAGGAAGCGCTCACGCCGGACTCGGGCGACCTCCTGGTCTTCCTGCCCGGCGCAGAGGAGATCCGCCGCGCGGGTGCGGGGCTCGCCCCCGTCGCCGAGCGAGAGGATCTGGTGGTCCTACCGCTGCACGGATCATTGACGGGCGACGACCAGGACCGCGCCCTGCGCCCAAGCCCCCGCCGCAAGGTGATCCTGGCGACGAACATCGCCGAGACCTCACTGACCATCGACGGCGTCAGCACGGTAATCGACAGCGGCCTCGCCCGAGTGGCGAGCTACGACCCGGCCCGAGGGCTGGACCGACTCGAGCTTCAGCGGATCAGCCGCGCGTCCGCCGCGCAGCGGGCGGGGCGCGCGGGCCGTACCGGGCCGGGCCGTTGTGTGCGGCTCTGGTCCGAACGCGAACAGCGCGGGCTGATCGAGGCCGAGAGTCCCGAAGTCGAACGCGTCGACCTCGCGGCCACGGTGCTCGCTCTGCACGCCTGGGGTCAAGCCGAGCCAGGTGCCTTCGGCTGGTTCGAGTCGCCCCCGGCCGAACGCCTTTCGGCCGCGGAGACCCTGCTGGTGATGCTCGGAGCCCTGACTGCGGAGGGTGGGCCGATCACGGCGCTCGGCCGGGACCTGTTGGATCTGCCGATCCACCCGCGCGTCGGTCGGTTGCTCCTCGCAGCGTCCGCGGACGGCCATCCCCGCGAAGGGGCCGCGCTCGCGGCGTTGCTCTCGGAGAAAGATATCCTGGCGCCGAATTACACGCGTGACGCCCGAGGGCGCGGATCGTCGGACATCTTGGTCCGCTTGGACCTGCTCCACGAAGCCGAGCGCTCGCGGTTCTCGCCGGGACTGAGAGACCGCGGCGTGGATGTTGCCGCCGCGCGGCGCGTGGCCAAGATTCGTGATGATCTGCTCCGGCTGGCGCGGCAAGGGGTGCGGCAGGGCACCACCGCCGAGCCTGACGAGGAGACGATGCTGCGCTGGCTGTTGCTCGCCTACCCCGACCGCGTCACGCGCCGGCGCGGCGGGGAGGCCACGGGCGTGATGGTCGGCGGGAGGGGCGTTCGACTCGCGCCGGAGTCGGTCGTACGCGATGCCGAGCTCTTCCTCTCGCTCGATCCGCGGCAGGACCGTCGGGGGGGTACACTCGAAGCGCGCGTCCGGATCGCCAGCGCGGTCCGGGCGGAGTGGCTCGAGGAGTGTTTCCCCGAAAGTCTCCGGCGCGAGAAAACCGTTCGCTATCACGAAGGGCGCGGGAAGGTGGAGGTCGTGATCACGCTCTGCTATCGCGACCTGCCGCTTCGCGAGGACCGGCATGCGGCCGTCGACCCGGTCGACGCCGGCGACGCGCTGGCTGAGGCCCTGCGGCCGCGCGCTCGCGAGCTGTTCGAGGCGGATGAAGCGGCCGCGGCGTGGCTCGGTCGGCTCGAGTTCCTCCGCCGGGCCCAGCCGGAGCGCGATTGGCCCGAGCTGGACGATGACGCCCTGGGCGCGGTCCTGTCCGACGTGTGCGCCGGGAAGCGCAGCGCCGAGGAGGTCCGGCGCGAGCCGCTCGTGCCCGCGTTGCGAAACCGCCTCGGGTACGAGAAAAGCCGCCTGCTCGACGAACTGGCCCCCGAATCACTCACGGTACCCAGCGGCAGCCGCATTCGCTTGACGTACGAGCGCGCCCGGCCGCCGGTGCTGGCGGTTCGGCTGCAGGAGCTATTCGGCTGGACCGACACGCCTCGCGTCGCGGGGGGACGCGTGCCGGTCGTACTCCACTTGCTGGGCCCGAATTACCGCCCGGTGCAGGTCACGGAAGACCTGCGCAGCTTCTGGAGCAACACGTACTTCCAGGTCCGGAAGGACCTCCGCGCGCGTTATCCCCGCCACTCCTGGCCCGACGACCCGCTGACCGCGAAGCCGGAGGCCAAGGGGGGCCGACGGCGGGTCGAGTAACGACCGATAAGGCGGCCGCTACTTGAGATTACGCGCCGGGTCTGTTACGAACGCAACTGTCAACCCGCTACGCAGCCACCCGCCCCGGAGACCCACCCCGCCATGAGCGACTTCCCTGTGACCCGCCGCGACTTCTTGGCCGCCTCGGCCCTCGCCGCCGGTTCCCTTGCACGAGCCCGCGCTGATGAACCCGTGAAGTCCACGACCAAGCCGGGTTCGAAGCCAATCGGCGCGAACGAACGGATCACGCTCGGGTTCATCGGTTTGGGGGGCATGGGTACGGGCCTGCTCAACATCTTCAAGAAGTTCGACGACGTTGCGGTCGCCGCCGTGTGCGACGTGTACGAGCCCCACGTCCTGCGGGCGAAGTCGGCCACCGACGACAAGGCCGAAGCCTACGGCGATTTCCGCAAGGTGCTCGACCGCAAAGATATCGACGCGGTCGTCGTCGCCACGCCCGACCACTGGCACGCCATTCCGGCGATCCTCGCCTGCCAGGCCGAGAAGGACGTTTACTGCGAGAAGCCCCTCTCGTACCGCATCGCCGAGGGGCGTGTGATGGTCGACGCGGCGAACAAATACAAGCGGGTGACCCAGATGGGGAACCTGATCCACGCGGGGGAGAACTACCACCGCGTGGTCGAAATCGTGCAGTCGGGCGTCCTCGGTAAGATCAGCAAGACGCGCGTGTGGATGGCCGGCGACAAGCGCGGGCTCGGTAGTCCGGCCGACACCAATCCCCCCGAGGGCTGCGACTACGATTTCTGGCTCGGCCCGGCCCCCAAGCGGCCGTTTAACCCGAACCGCTTCACGTTCAACTGGCGCTATTTCTGGGACTACGCCGGCGGGACCCTCGGCGATTTCTGTTGCCACATCGTCGACCCGGTGCACTGGGCGATGGGTGTCGAGTATCCCGAGACGGTCGTTGCCACGGGCGGCCGATACGCGCTGAAGGACAATGCCGAGACCCCCGATACCTTGGAGGTCGTGTACCACTACAAAAAGGGGGACACGGGTTTCGACATGGTCTGGAGCCAGACCGACGCGAGTTCCCACGGCTTCGAGGCGCGCGGACTCGGGATCGAGTTCCAGGGGACCGAGGCCACCCTCGTCGCCGATTACGGTAAGTTCGAGCTCTTTCCCGAAAAGGGGGTCGAGCTGAAGCTGCCCGAGCCGTCGCTGCCTCGGTCGCCCGGGCACCACCGCGAATGGCTCAATGCGATCAAGTCACGCGCGGCGTGTTCGTGCCGGTTCGACTACGGCCACCGTCTCTCCAGTATCGGCCACCTCGGAAACATCGCGCTCTGGACGGGAGAAAAACTGCGGTGGGACGGCGAAGCCGAACGCGTCACGAATCATCAGGAGGCAAACCAGCACCTGGCGCGCGCAGTGTACCGTGCTCCCTGGACGCTTCCGCGGGTCTAATCTCGTGATCGAATTACTGGCCGTCCCCGCATGGAATACCCCGCCGAGCACGCTCGATGCTTGGACGGAGGCGCTGCGTGCTCAGGGAGTCGCGGTGAACGTCGAGCGCGACCCGCCCGGTGCGTGGCTGGAAGTGGCTTCATTGCGCCTTCGCGGTTATGCTCTGAGCGAGGGTCTCAAGGTCGAAGCCATCAATTTCGAGCTGTCCGACACCGACTCGGGGCCGGCGACGCGCCTCCTCGAGGCGGTGGCGGCCTCGCTCGGGTGGGAAATCCACCCCGACGAGGACGACGAGACGGACGAAGATTGACGACCGGTTCGCGAAAGGCCTCCGGTTTTGGAAGAGCACTACCGTGCGTTTCGGGTGGCACGCCCGAAGTCACAGACGGGCATGGTCGACCCACCAAGCGAGGTGCCGCACGCCCTGCGAAGACCCCGGGCGCGTGCGACCCGGATCAGTCGACAATCGGCCTTGCAAGCGTCGGCTCGAGCGCCAGTCATTCCACGTTTCCCCGCTCCAAGGAGAACGCCTGATGCACCGCCCGTTTCTGACCGCCCTTGCGGTCGCTTGTGCCGTTTCACCTGCCATGGCCGGTGAGCCGAAGTGGAAGAAGCACGACATCAACGCCAGGAGCGACTACGAGGCTGCGGGCGTGCTCGATGTCGACAACGACGGCAAGCTCGACATCGTCGCGGGCGGCTACTGGTACAACGCGCCCGACTGGGCGCCGTACAAGGTGCGCGACGTGGAAAAGAAGGGTACATATTACAATGATTTCGCCACATTGCCCTACGACGTCAACGGCGACGGCATGACGGACTTCGTCACCGTCTCGTACGTTGGCCAGGACGTCGGCTGGGTCGAGAACCCGGGCGAGAAGGGCAAACTCTGGACTTATCACGAGATCGACAAGCCCGGCAACAGCGAGGCGGCTGTCGCGGTGGACCTGACCGGAGACGGCGTACCCGAGGTCTTACCGAACTCCGTGCAGAACGTCGTCTGGTACGAGCTGAAACGGAACGGGAGCTCGCAGGGTGAATTCAAGAAGCACGACTTCGGCGCACTGAGCAAATCCTCGGCCGGCCACGGCGTCGGCTCGGGGGACGTCAACGGCGACGGCCGCGTCGACCTGCTGACGCCCAAGGGCTGGTTCGAAGCCCCGTCCGAGCCCGCGAGCCACGAGTGGACCTGGCACGGCGGCTGGAACCTGGGGGCGACGGGCATCCAGATCCTCGCCCGCGACGTCGACGGCGATGGCCTCGCCGACGTCGTCTGGGGGAACGGACACAACTACGGCCTCTTCTGGATGCGACAGGAAAAAGGCGACGGCAGCCAGCTCGCGTGGGGCAAGCCGGAGGAGATCGACAAGTCGATCGCCTCGGTCCACACCTTGCTCTGGGCGGATATCGACGGCGATGGCAAGGCCCACGAGCTCGTCACGGGCAAGCGTGTCTACGCCCATGAAGTCGAAGCCGGCGACACGGATGCATCGGTCATCGCCTGGTACGACTTCGACCGTACCTCAAAGAAGTGGACCCGCCACGTCATCTTCCAGGGCGAGCCCGCCAAGAACGCCCCCAAAGAGGCCGGCAAGCGGAACGCCCAGAAGGATTTCCCCCCCGGCACCGCCGGCACGGGCCTTCAGATGACCGCCGTCGACATCGACAAGGACGGCGACATCGACCTGGTGTGCCCGGGGAAGAGCGGCCTCTATTTGTTCGAGAATCTGTCCAAGTAGAGCCGGCCACTGCCGGCCGAATTCTGTCGAAGTAGGGCCGGCTATTGCCGGCCCTACAATTCCTTGACAGTCACGCGACGGGCTTGATCCGCCCCGGCGCACGCATCTCCAGCGCGAGGGCCTCGGCGTTCGAGGCGATGGCGAGCGCTTGCGTTCCCGCCAAGATTCCCTCCTGATAGAGCTGCAAGAGATGCATGTCAAACGTCATCATGCCACGCCCGGCGGTCGCGACGTAGTCCGATAGGTCGCCGATCCTGTTCTCCAAGATGTATTTGGCAACCACCGCGTCGCCACGCAGCACTTCCACGACGGGCCAACGCTCTCCGTCCTTGCTCACCGCGAGTCGCTGGGAAATCACCCCGACAAGCGACGCCGCCAACTGCTGGCGAGCGATCGGCTGGACCGACGGTGGTACCATCGCCAGCAGCCGTTCGATCGTCTGAGCGGCGTTCGAGCTATGGATCGTGGCGAGCACCTGGTGGCCCGTGTCGGCCGCCCGCAGCGCCATCTGAACGGTGTCGGCGTCGCGCAATTCCCCGACGAGAATCACGTCCGGCGCCTGCCGCATCGCCTGCCGCAGGCCGTGTTCGAAGGTGGGTGTATCCCGACCGACCTCGACGTGCGAAATGAGCGACTTCTTGCCGAGGTGCTCGTACTCAACTGGATCCTCAATGGTCAGGATCTTCAAGTGGTACGTTCGGTTGAGCAGGTCGACCATCGCCGCCAGCGTCGTGCTCTTGCCGCTGCCCGTGGCGCCGCTCATCAAGGTCAGGCCGCGGCAAGCCTGCGTGATCTCGCTCACGACGGGGGGCAGGTGCAGGTCCTCGACCGTCCGGATACCCGGCAGGATGACCCGGAGGACCATCCCGGGCGACCCGAGGTGGCTGTAGAGGTTGCAACGGAAACGCGCGAGCCCTGCGACGCCGTACGAGAAGTCGGCCCCACGCGCCATCGCCGCGCCGATGTCGTCGCTGATCGCCCGGGGTGCGATGGCCCGGATGAACTGCCGGACCTGCTCGTCGGTCAGAGCTGGGCTTTCGATTTCCCGCACCTGGCCCAGGAGGCGCAGCCGCGGAGTCGAGCCGGCCTGGATGTGCAGGTCGGAGGCGTTCTGCGCCACGGCGAACTTGAGGAGCTGGTCGATGTTCATCGCTCGTTCGGCTCCTGGGGATTGCTGTTCTTCGGATCAGCCCCCGAATCCGGGTGGAGTTTTTGGTCGATCGTCTCCTTGACAGGCCCGACCGCCTGGTCGAGCTTCTGCTCGATTCCTGGGATTCCTTGCTCGACGCGCTTTTCGAAAATGGGGAGTTCGGTCTCGATCGTCTTTTCAATGACGGGCGCCTCTTCGTAAGCCAGGTAGGCGAGCCCGACCAGAGCGATGGGCAGAAACGAGCCGAGCGTGTTGAGGACCGGGCGCTTCATCCGGTGCCAGCGCGTCGACCAGTAGTAGAAGGCGTAAAACGGGACGAAGAGATTTGCCAGGCCCACCCAGAGGCTCTCTTTGAAGGGCAACGTGACGAGGTACGCGATGCCCACGACCAGCATACTGATGTTCGACGCAACGACGAGCACAGCGCCCAGATGGAGCACGACCCGGCTATGGTAGAGGTAGCCGAGCAGCACGATCACCAAGGATCCGACCGAGACCAGGTAGAGCCAGTCGCGCAGAGAACGGAAGTGACGCGCCATGAACCGGGCGGTCAATGTCGGCAGGTTGACCCAGAGTGGCGGCGGCCCGGCCGAGGAATGCGCCCGTCGTTCACCCTCCGGCAGCGCGTACTCTTCTTGGCGCGCCGCGTGCGCCGGATCTTCATCGGGCCGAGAAACCGCTTCCGGCTTCCGCCTCGGCGCGGCTTCCGCCGGGCGCACAATCAGTGGAACTTCGGATGCGAGCAGGTGGCCAGGGAGGCGCGGCGGCTCCTCCTCGGCGCTACGAAGCCGCAAGCCTTCGTGGCCGGGCTCGACATGCGCCACAGGCACGACGAGATGATGACCGCAGTGCTTGCACTTACCGTGGACCCCGCCGAGCTCGTCGGCGACGTCCATCGAGTGTCCACAATGCTCGCAGGCAAATCGTATTGACATTGTTGTGGGTGGATCGCGAAAAACGTCCGGGTCTTCTCTCGATTCAGGATGGAGCGCTCCGGCGATCGGAGCAAGTCCGTTCCGGTCCGGAGCCGCTCAATTGTTATGGGGGCAGGGCGATCGGGTTCGCCCGAGATCCCCATCATCGTCTGAAATGGATCTTAGGTCGGATTGTCCACGGCGGGAATGGAGTCGGGGCACGGATGGTCAGCCCGAGGGATCGTGATCGCGAAGGACGCGCCCAGGAGACCGTTGTCCACCAGCCGTAGGTCGCCCCCCATCGCGCGGGCGAGACGGCGGCTGAGTGCGAGTCCCAGGCCCACCCCCGGCGCCGACTGCGCGGCGTCCTGGGCTGACTTGGAGAAAGGGCGGAACAAACGCCGGACAGCGTCCGCGTGCAAGCCCGGACCGTGGTCGCGAACGGTCAATACCAACCACCGGTCCGCTGCGCTCACGTCCAGATGGATCCGGCGGTCAGGACCAGCGCCGGCGTACTTGATCGCGTTGTCGACCAGGTTCAGGAGCACCTGCTCAACCAGGGACAGATCGACGCATACACGGGAAGCGGGCTGGATTGGGCCGACGGCCAGCTCCATTCCCGCCTGTGCCGCACGCGCGGTGAGGCGCGGAACAAGGCTTCCGAGCATTGCCGCCACGGTTACGATTTCGTGATGTGCCGACCGTCGCCCGCGTTCCAGCCGCGCGAATGACAGGACGTTCTCGACCAGATGCCCCAGCCGGTCGGCCTCGGCCCGCAACGTCCTCAGGTAGGCACGCCGCGTGTCAGGGCCGGCGACCATCCCCTCGTCGAGCATCTCCGTGTAGA
>JARLIH010000168.1 GCA_031291845.1 Isosphaeraceae bacterium
CGGCGGGGTGTGGTGGGGGGGGGGGGGTCCCCCCCCGGGTTATGTGCGGAGTTGGGGGGGGGGGGGGGGGCGAAACCCCCCCCCCCCCCTACGCTTTAAATGCCGACCGTACATCCCGGGGTTATCACGGAAGCAGGCGTCCGAAGTATTATTTTCATGCTTTCTCCCCTCCCGGAGTAAAACCTTCCAGCCTCCCGGCGTACGGGCGCTGGACGAGGTAGTCTAGGGGGACGAGCGAGGGGAAATTTCGGCATTTTTCGATTGGTACGGATGTTGCAAAACTCATTCGTCGGCTCGCTCGACGCGTGTCGTGCGGGCCGACGACCGCTACTCGCAGGAAAGGAGATAGGGATGTCTCTCTTGCGCCGCGTTGCGAGTCGAACAGGCCTTTCGGGAGAGGAACCCGGAGGGGTGAGCACGAGGGGGGCGGGGCTAAGGCAGCCCAACACGGCGGCACGCGACGGCCCCGTGGCGAGCGCTTGAGCCTCTTCCGGTACGCTCCAACCTCCTCCTGATCGTCGCCTGCCGCGTACTCGCCCTCGCGGCAGGCGGTTCCTTGCTCTCAGACGTCTCGCTCTCGATGCCCCGGCTCAGACCGCGGGCCGGCGCCCACTTCGCATTCGCAATCGCGTCGCACCGCACGAAATCAGTTCCAAACTCGTTGTTCGCTTTCTCGCGTCAATGCGCGAGAGGCCGAACACCCGGGACCGTCCCCCCGCGCCCCCGGTCCTCGCATTGGTGCCGGCATTCGGCGCCATCTCAACGAAGGAGGAAGATGATGAAGACGGTGAACTGGCAGGCAGGCCGCCGCACGTTCGCGCTGGCCTTGCTCCTCACGGCGTGCCTGGCACCCGGCGCCTCGGCGAGTGCGCTCGTCGGTTACAGCACCTCGGGCACGATCGACGGCACGGGCGTGACCGGCACCCCGGTGATCAGCTTCAGCAGCACCTCCAGCGGCACGTTCAACGCGCCCTCGGACTTCAGCCTGGGCGATTTCCACGTCTCGGCCCTGGCGGACGGCCAGGCCACGACCTACACGGACACGCCGTTCCACATCACACTCACGGTGAACCAGGTCAACGGCGCCGCGCCCGAGCCCAACCAGACCCCCGTCACCCTCAGCGGCGTGCTCAACGGCACCGTCTCGGGGCCTGACCAGTCGACCGTGGTGGCGAAGTTCGACCCCACCTCGACGCCCGTCTTCCTGACCGGCAGCGCAGCGAACACGCTGAGCGTGTTCGACAACCCGCTCTCCCTCGTCCCGTCGACGACCAACGGCGGGCAGACCTCGGCCCAGGCGTTCCTGAATAACGAGGTCTCAGCCCCGCCGCCGCTCGGCGGCGGCACCGAAGTTCCCGAGCCCGCCTCGGTCGTGCTGTTCTCGACGGTCGTGGGCGGACTTGCGCTCAGGCGGCGTGTCCGAAGTGAAAATCGGCAACACGCGTAGACCCGTAGGTAGCCGAGCTGCATTCAGGTAGGGTGCAGGAAATGCACCGGTGCATTTCCTGCACCCTACGAATCAACGATCGCTTTGTTTCGACAATAAATCCGATCACTGCGCAAACGGGAACCACAACGCGTCCCACGACAACGACCCCGACTCCAAAAGATGCACGATCAGGCGCGGTAACGCAACGGCCCAGAGCATCTGCCAGTAGTATACAGCCAGTAGTGCGATGGCAACAGCATAATATGCATAGATGAGTACTGTGAACGCTTCTCCGATTCCCGCCAGTCCCGCCGACAACAGACCGATCATAAGAGTTCCGCCGGCCACTCCGATCAGCACCACGCCGGTCGCGGCAAGCAGGAGAACGGCGAGAACGATGTAGCGCAATTTCATCACGTACTCCTTCTTCCTTTCCTCACCGCCGGCTGACGAACTCCGTCGAGTTGATCAAGGCCCAGAGGATGTCCTCGAACGCCTCCTGGCGGTTGCTCGAGTGCTCGAGGTAGCGGGCGCACGCCTGGACCTCGGCGCGGGTGGGGGTGCGCGACAGGACGGTCAGGTACAGCGCATCGAGCGCAGCGCGGTTGTCGCTGGCCGATTCGAGGATGCGGCCGAGCAGGCCCCGGCTGTTCTCGCCACTGATCGCGCTGTGGATCTGCGGGCTGTTCATCATGAAGAGGGCTTGCGGGATCGTGCCCAGGACGTCGTCGGGGGGCGTGGAGGGGTCGACGGCGAAGAGCTTGGTGAGCGGGCCGAACGCGCCCGTGGAGCGCTCGGGCTTGGTCTGGAGGCCGAGCGTCTGGTTGAGGGCAACGGTGATCTGGTCGGCGCGGAGGCGGCTCGAGGTGTTCGCGGCGAAGGTTGTTCGGCCCGACGCCGAGTAGGTGGAGCGCACTTCGCGCTGGTAGGCCCGCGTGTTCAAAAGCGTGCGGAAGAGCCACTTGATGTCGTAGCCCCCCTTGGCCCACTGGGCCGCAAGCGGCTCCAGGACCTGCGGGGCCTTGGCGGTCCGGCCCGGGCCCATGTCGTCGACGGGCGCGTAAAACCCTTCGCCCATGAGCGCGAACCAGAGACGGTTGACGAACGCTCGGGCGAACCACGGGTTATCGACGCTCGTCACGAAGTCGGCCCCCCGCGCGCGGCGGAACGTCGGAGGAACGTCCATCGGCAACGGCTCGGCCTTCTCGCCCAGGAAGAACTTGGGGGCGATCGAGATCGAGCGCGCGGGGTCGGCCTTGTCGGGCATCATGTACCGCCCGCGCTCGGCAAAGAACGCCGCGAACTCGTGGAACTGCAAGCGCGTCCAGGAATCGCTCGGGTGGTCGTGACACTGGGCGCACTGGATCTGCACGCCGAGGAACACGCGCGAGACCTCGCCGGCGAGCTCCACCGGCTGGTTGTCGTGAACGCGCGCGAACGCCGAGGCCGCGCTCGACCGGTCGTTCCGGGTTGCCGTGATCAGCTCGCGCGCCATCAGGTCCCAGCCGACGTTCTGCTCGAACCGCGTGGCGAACCAGTTTTCGAGGTCGTCGAGGTTCCCCGGGTTCTCGCTCGTCGCGCGGAACTCGATCACGTCGCGCCAGTAATGGGCCCAGTTGCGGGCATAGTTTGAGCTGTCGAGCAGGTAGTCGATCAGCTTGACCCGCTTGTCCCGGTCACGCGAGCGGACGAAACCGACCACCTCCTTGGGCGAGGGGAGTGTGCCGGTAACGTCGAGGAACACCCTGCGCACGAATTCGACGTCGGTCGTGAGCGGGGCAATCTCCGCCTTCTCGCGCGTGAGGATCCGCTCGAGCAGCGTGTCGATCTCCTCGGGCGTGAGCGTCGGCGGCGTGACGACGCGTCCCGCCGGCGCGCTGGGGGGGGGCGGGATCTTGGCGGGCTCCGGCGGCGCGGGCATGGCCTTCGCCTTGGCCTTTTCCGCCGGCTTGGCTTTCGTGATGACCTTCGCCGGGCTCGCTCCCCGCGCCGGCCAACTCGCCAGCGCGGCGAGCGACAGGCTCACCACGGCCGTCCACGCGACCTGTTGCCGCAATCGCGACATGCCCCGATCTCCCTTCCCCCCACCCGAGGGGAACGGCCCGCCGCCAGCCGTGACCGTTCGCGGTCCGCGCGCTTCAATTGTAGACTACCCGGCCCCGCCTGGGGTCGCAAGGCAATCTCACGAACGTGGTGCGACGTAACCTTGCAACGACCACCCAACTTCGTCGTTCTCCCGACCGCCCCGGCCTCTTGCCGAACGGGGCATGACGTGCGACATTCCTAAATTGCCCCGAATGAATACGCCCCGGGTTGTACGAGGGCGGGGCGCGACGGTCGGCCCGGAACCTTTGCCACGAAACGGATGCTTCGATGAAACGCAACTGGATGGCGGCCGCCCTGACGGGCGCGGCCCTGCTGCTCACCTTCCCCGCGCCGAGCCGCGCTGATGATAAGGAAACGGACAAGGAAAAGCCCGAAGCGAAAGAGAGCTCCCCGCGCGACTCGGTCGTCAAGATCTTGGCGACGATGCGCCAGCCGGACGTCTTCCGCCCCTGGGCCAAATCGAGCCCGACCGAGGCCAGCGGGACCGGCGTCGTGATCGAGGGGAAGCGCATCATCACGAACGCCCACGTCGTCCTGTACGCCAGCCAGCTCTTCGTCGAGTCGGAGCAGTCGAGCGACAAGATCGCCGCCACGGTCGAGGCCGTCAGCCCGGGCATGGACCTCGCCGTCATCAAGCTCGAGGACGAGTCGTTCTTCGACAAGCGCAAGCCGCTGAAGCGCTCGGCCGAGCTGCCGGCCGTCAAGGAGACCGTGCTCGCCTACGGCTATCCCCAGGGGGGGACGAGCCTGTCGATCACCAAGGGGATCGTCTCGCGCATCGAGTTCGCCGCCTATAACGAGAACGCGATGGGCCTGCGCATCCAGGTGGACGCGGCCATCAACCCCGGCAACAGCGGCGGCCCCGCGCTGGTTGACGACAAGGTGATCGGCCTGGTGTTCAGCCGCCTCAACTCGTCCGACAACATCGGCTACATCATCCCGAGCGAGGAGATCGAGCTGTTCCTCAAGGACGTCGCCGACGGCAAGTACGACGGCAAGCCGCTCATGCACGACCAGCTCCAGACCCTGGAGAACGACGCGTTACGCCCGTTCCTCAAGCTCGACAAGAAGGCCGCGGGCATGATCGTGCACCACCCCGACCGGAAGGACGAGGAATACCCGCTGAAGGAGTGGGACCTGATCACCAAGATCGGCGACCACGAGATCGACAGCACCGGCATGGTCACCGTCAAGGAAAACCTGCGCCTGCACTTCCAGTACTACATTCAGCGCCTGGCGAAGGACGGCAAGGTCCCGCTCACGATCATCCGCCAGGGAGAGACGAAATCGATTGGCCTGCCCGTCAGCGCCAAGCACCCGATGTTGATCGAGAGCCTCCACGGCCGCTACCCCTCGTACTTCGTGTGGGGCCCGCTGGTCTTCTCGACTGCGACCGCGGAGTTCGACCGCCTGGGCGCGCTCTATCCGATGCTCTGCCGGATCGGCAGCCCGCTGGCCACCCGCCGCGGCGACCGACCGGCGTTTGACGGGGAACAGCTCGTGGTCGTCGCCTCGCCCATGTTCCCGCACAAGCTCGGCAAGGGGTACTCGAACCCGGTCACGAAGGTCGTCAAGGAGATCAACGGCGTGCGGATCAAGAACCTCCGCCACCTGGTCGAGACCCTGCGCGACTGCAAGGACAAATTCGTGACCATCAACTTCAACGATCGCGCTTCGGAGACGATCGTCTTCAACCGGCAGGAAGCGTCGGACGCCACGGAGGACATCCTCTCCGACAACGGCGTCCGCCAGCAGGCGTCGGACGACCTGGCGGAAGTTTGGAAGAAGAAATGAACGGTTTCCTTCAATGCATCGAAGGGAGCAACCGCCCTTGTTCCCACGCTTCGCGTGGGAACGATTCCCGGACGCTCGGCGTCCCGATGCCTCGGCAGAACCCGGCCGCAGAGCGGCGAAGACGGCGTTCCCGGCCTACTTTTTCGGCCCGACCGTCTTCGGCTCGGCCGGCGTCGTCTTCGGCCGGGCTGGCTTGAGGACCCAGTAGGCCTGGCCCGTGGGGCGGTAGTACTGGGTGAAGCCGTGACCATCGCCATGGATCACGCGCGGGCCGGGAGGAGTGTCGTACACGGGCCCTTCCCGCTCCTGCCAATAGCCCCCCTTGAGGGGGCCGAGTGCGTGTTTCCGGTAGTACTCCTTGAACCCCTGCCGCGGCACCACGGGCACCTGGTACTCTTCGGCGGCAGCGCGGGTGCCGGCGAGCTGGGAGCCGATCAGGCTGCGGGTTTCGGGCGAGAGCTCGGGCCAGATGTAGCGCCAGAACTCAGTCGCATTTCCCGGGTAAGTCAGCGGGCCCGGGGTGAACTGGGCGTAGAAGCCACTCGGCCGGGTTGACTGGGGCGGGGCGTCCGAGAGGTTGTAGACCAACGGACTCCACGCCACCGGCCGGGGGACGTACGGGTCCCAGTGGTCGACGGTATAGTACGGTCCGTTCCAGACGGGCCGGGCCGGCGGCTGGTAGTGGTCCCACCAAAGGCCGGGCGCCACGTCGGGCGAAGGCTGGAAGGCGTTATAGCGGTTCCACCAGAGCCCATTGAAGTCCTGCGCCTGGGCCCGGGCTGGAGGCGCGAATGAGGCCCAGGCGAGCGCCACCACCAGGGAAGCGGCTCTTGCCCAGGTCGTGTCGTTGGATGGCCGCATGCGATCCTCTCCCCGGCCCCTCGGGCCCATCCCGAAAAGATCTTCACCTATCAAATTAATATGGGAGCGCCTGTCCTGGCTGTCAAGAAACAGGCTGGGGCGGCCGTGCGGGTGTTGTTGACTTTACACCCCGCCTGGCGGGGGTCTTGTCGACACTAACCCGAAGCGCAAGCGAGGTCTTGCGTCAACCTCGCTTGCGCTTCGGGTTAGTGTACCGGCGAACGGCCTTGCGAACCGGGCGTGTTGTCCGCCTTCGGGCCGGTTGCAGGCGAATCCCACGGCACGGTCGTACGACGAGAACGGTTGGCCATGGCCGTGGCGGCGGTGATCGGTTCTAATCTCCCGTCAGGCGAGCCCGTCCCGGGAGAGAGTGCGTCATGGAACCCCAAAACCTCTCGATCTTCGCACCGGCCTCGCCGCCGGCGGAGTCCATCCGCACGCTGTCGGTGCTGGTTTTCGTCATCACGGGGCTGATCTTCGTCGTCGTCGAAGGGATCTTGATCGTCCTGATCGTTCGCTCGCGCCGCCGCGTTGGGGACGAGACGCAGGAGCCCCCGCAAATCTACGGGAGCAAGCCGATCGAGATTGCCTGGACGGCCGCCCCTTTGCTGATCGTCCTGGTTCTCGCCCTGGTCTCCGCGCGCTCGCTCTGGGAAGTGCGCGTCGACCCGCCCCGGCCCCACGAGGGCTCGGGGGCACTGTTCGTGACGGTCATCGGCCATCAATGGTGGTGGGAATACCGCTATGAGACTTACGACGGCAAGACCTTGGGCTTCATCGCGGCCAACGAGCTGCATGTCCCGGCGAGCGACGGGGACATCGTCCGCCCGGTTTATCTGACCCTGGAATCGGCCGACGTCTGCCACAGCTTCTGGGTCCCCCGCCTGGGGGGGAAGACCGACTTGATTCCGGGCCGTGTCACGTCGATGTGGTTCCAAACCCGCGAACGCGGGCTGTTCGTGGGCCAGTGCGCTGAGTATTGCGGCACGCAGCACGCCAATATGCTGATCCGCGTGGTCGTCGACGCGCCGGCGGACTTCGCGCGCTGGGTCGAGGCGCAACAGCAGCCCGCCCAGGAAGAGCCAGCCGCGAGCGAGGGGAAGGCGGCCTTTCTGGCGCAGTCGTGCGTGAATTGCCACCGCGTGCGGGGTACGACCGCGAACGGAAGTTACGCGCCCGACCTGACGCACCTGATGAGCCGCGACACGCTCGCCGCGGGGATGGTGCCCAACACGCCCAAGGAGCTAAGGCGCTGGGTGGAGAACCCGCAGGACGTGAAGCCCGGTTGCCTCATGCCGGCCTTCCGGCTGGACGAGCGCAAGAAGAAACTCATCCTCGACTACCTCCAGACCCTGCGCTGAGGATGGCTTCGCATGAGCATCGCCGAGCGAGACATCGAGACCGCACGCGGCGCCTGGACGGCGGTGCTCCATGATTGGGTCACGACGGTCGACCACAAGAAGATCGGCGTCCTTTACGTCCTCATGAGCATCGTCTTCCTGATCGTCGGCGGGATCGAGGCGATCTTGATGCGCTGGCAGCTTCTCTTCCCCCGGAGCGACTTCCTGGGGCCGGACGCGTTCAACCAGTTGTTCACGATGCACGGGACCACGATGGTCTTCTTCGTGGGGATGCCGATCCTGATCGGCATCGGCAACTACCTGATCCCGCTGATGATCGGCGCGCGTGACATGGCGTTCCCCCGGCTGAACGCGCTGGGGTTCTGGGCAACGCTGTTCGGGGGGTTCCTGGTCTATTCGAGCTACGCCACCGGCGGCGCCCCCGCGCTCGGCTGGTTCGCGTACGCGCCATTGACCGAGCACACGTTCGCGCGGGGTCCGGCCACCGACCTCTGGGCCCTGGGGCTGATCGTCAGCGGCGTGGGGACGATCACGGCGGGGGTGAACTTCATCGCCACGATCCTCGGGATGCGCGCCCCGGGCATGACCGTGCGCAAGGTCCCCTTCTTTTGCTGGACGATGCTCTGGACGTCGGTGCAGATTCTGCTCGCGATCCCGCCGCTCACCGCCGCGCTCGTGATGGTGCTCCTCGATCGCCAGCTCGGAGCGCACTTTTTCGACGTCCCGAACGGCGGGTCGGCGTTCTTGTGGCAGCACATGTTCTGGTTCTTCGGGCATCCCGAGGTCTACATCCTGATCCTGCCGGTCTTCGGGATGGTCTCGGAGGTGATCCCCGTCTTCTCGCGCAAGGTCCTCTTCGGCTATGAATTCATGGCGGTCGCCACGATGGCCATCGCGTTCATCAGCATGGGCGTCTGGGCGCACCACATGTTCACGGTCGGGATGAGCCGGACCCTGGACTTCTATTTCGTCGCGGCGAGCTTGCTGGTCTCGGTCCCCACGGGGATCAAGTTCTTCAACTGGCTGGCGACGATGTACGGCGGCCGGCTATCGTTCGCGTCGCCGATGCTGTTCGCGTGCGGGTTCCTCTCGCTGTTCCTGATCGGCGGCCTGACTGGGATCATGCTGGCGGCGGCACCGTTCGACTTCCAGCTCTCGGACAGCTATTTTGTAGTGGGCCACTTTCACTGGGTGCTCATCGGCGGGACCTTGTTCGGCACGTTCGCGGGTATCCACTACTGGTACCCGAAAGTGACGGGCCGGATGCTGTCCGAGCGGCTCGCGCAGTGGCAGTTCTGGCTGCTGTACGCGGGGTTCGTGCTCACGTTCGCGCCGATGCATCTCTCGGGAATGTTGGGCATGCCCCGGCGCATTTACACTTACGACGCCGACCGCGGGTGGGCGATCTGGAACCAGATCGCCACGCTCGGCGCGTTGGTCCAGGTGCCGAGCTTCGCGATCTTCGCCGTTAACATCGTGGCGTCCCTCCGGAACGGTAAGCTTGCGGGTGACGATCCCTGGGACGCCTGGACCCTGGAGTGGACGACGACGTCGCCCCCTCCTTCCTACAACTTCGAGGTGATCCCGACGGTGGCCAGCCGGCGCCCGCTCTGGGACCAGAAACACCCGGATGACCCGGACTGGCGGTACGAGTGACGGACGAACCCTTGGCAGGCACACCGGGCCTCGGTTCCCCGCGCATCGCGGTCGTGGCCGCCCCGCCGCCCCCCGCGCCCGAGCTCAATCTGAGTACCGGGCAGTGGGGCATGATCGCATTCCTGGTCTCGGAAGCGGCCCTCTTCAGCACGTTGATCGTGGTCTACCTGGCGTTCGTCGGCAAGGACACCGTCGGGCCCTTCCCGCGCGAGGCACTGTCGCTGCCGCTCGTGATCGGCACCACCATCTGCTTGCTCTCGAGCAGCGTGACGATCCACCGGGCGGAAGCGCGATTCCGGATCGGCGACGACCCGGGCTTTCGCACGTGGTGGCTCGCCACGATCGCGCTCGGCCTGACGTTCCTGGCGGGGACCGGCTATGAGTGGTATGAGCTGATCACGCGGCACAAGCTGACCATGGACCGCAACCTGTTCGGCAGCACGTTCTACACGCTGGTCGGCTTCCATGGCCTGCACGTCACGGCGGGCCTCGTCACGATGCTCGTCGTCCTGGCGCTCGGAGTCGACCGGTGGACTTCGAAAAGCGGCGAGAGGGTCGTCGAGCTGGTGTCGTGGTACTGGCATTTCGTGGACGGGGTGTGGGTCGTGGTGTTCTCGGTTGTATACCTGTATGGCCGATGATTCGAACTCGGGATGAGCGGGGTTTTTGCCTATGTCCGGCGATCCGGCAACGATCTCGCACGAAGCGCCGCCTGAATCCGTGGAGCTGCCGCGGCCGACCGTCGCGCCGTTGGTCCTGGCGCTCGGGCTCGCGCTGATGGCGGCCGGCGTGGCGACGAGCCTCGCGTTCGTGGTCGTGGGTGCCGCGCTGCTGATCGCGGGCCTGGGCCTCTGGGTCGCGCAGTTCGTGCCGGGGCGAGGGCACGTGCACGAGCCGCTGGCAGCGCCGTCGCGGCGGCCGCGTCCCGTCGCGATTCGGCCGGGTGGCGTGGGGCACATGCACGAGGGTATGCCCGGCTATCGGCTCCGGCTGCCGACGGAGGTCCATCCGATCTCCGCCGGCATCAAAGGGGGGCTGGTCGGCGGCCTGCTCATGCCGGTCCCGGCCCTGCTCTGGGGCCTGCTGAGCGGGCACGGCATCTGGTATCCCGTGAACCTGATCGCGGGCATGGCCCTGCCGGGCGTGGACCGGATGTCGGTAAGCGAGCTGGAACAGTTCCGGCCGGTGCTGCTCGTGGTGGGCCTTTTGATCCATGCGGTCAACTCGGCCACGTTTGGCATGATCTACGGCGTCTTGCTGCCGACCTTGCCCTCGCTGCCGAAGCCCGTGGCGTGGGGCGGCCTGCTGATGCCGTTGCTCTGGACGGCCGTGAGCTTCGGTCTGATGGGCGTGGTCAACCCGTTGCTCAAGAAGGGAGTCGACTGGCCCTGGTTCATCGCCTCGCAGTTTCTCTTCGGCCTGGCGGTCGCCGCGGCGATCCTGCGCCTCAAGACCCTCCCGCCCGTCGTCGCCGGCCTGGTCGCGGGCGCCGTGGGGGGGGCGATCATGCCGGTCCCGGCCGCCCTGTGGGGCTGGTTGAGCGGCCGGGGGATCTGGTACCCGGCGAACCTGCTCGTCGGGATGGTGTCGCCGGGCGTCGACGCCCTGCCGTTGGCTGCGCTCAGTGCGTTTCGCCCGGGATGGCTCGCGATCGCAATCGCGATTCACGTCACGATGTCATTGACCCTGGGCGCGATCCTGGGCGTGATCCTACCGCGGCTCCGGCCGATCCCGGCGACGCTCGCGTGGGGTGCGCTCATCATGCCATTGCTCTGGACCGCCGGGAGCTACGCGCTGATGGGCGTGGTCAACCCCCTGCTCCAGGAGCGGGTCGATTGGTTCTGGTTCATCGCCTCGCAATTCGTGTTCGGGGTGGCCGCCGCGGTCGTCGTGGATCGCTCGGAGAAGGTCTTCATCCCACCCGCAGGTCGAGGGCCCGACTCCATGAGCGAGTTCGCCACCGGCACGGACGGAGGGGGCCCATGAACGGACCTCGAACCGCCTTGCTCTTGCTCGCCACGCTCGCGGCCGGGTGCGCCCGGACGAGCTCGCCCGGGGGCGCGGACCGGCCGGTGCCGGCGGATCGCGTGCTCGACTTCGCGACCCTCTACGGTCAGAACTGCGCGGGCTGCCACGGGGCGGATGGGCAGTTCGGGCCGGCCCCGCCGCTCAACGATCCGTTGTTCCTGGCGCTCGTGCCGGATACGGACCTCGCCATGATCATCGCCGAAGGCCGGCCGGAAACACCGATGCCGGCGTTCTCACGCGATGCCGGCGGCACGCTGACCGACGACCAGGTCCAGGCGCTCGCCGACGGGCTCAAGGCGCGCTGGAAGGCGGAGCGCCCGGCGGCTCCGACCCCCGCCTACTCCGCCGCCGAGGGGCACGGCGATCGAGCACGGGGCCAACGGGTCTTCGACCGGGCGTGCGCAACGTGCCACGGCAAGGACGGCCTCGGTGGCGATGGCAAGGTCGGACCGATCCATGAACCCGCGTTCCTGGCGTTGATCAGCGATCAGGCGCTCCGCCGGTTCGTGATCACCGGACGCCGCGACCTCAAGATGCCGAACTTCGCCGGCAAGGAGGGGCGGCCGAGCGACTTTCAGCCGTTGACCTCGGAGGACGTCGCCGACGTTGTCGCGCTGCTCGCGGACTGGAGACGCACGTCCGGAACCGGCCGGCCCGACTCCCAGAGGACGCACTGATGGAAAGCATGACGGACCCCGGCCCCGTTTCGACCGACGATTCCCCGAGACGGCGGCGCTTCTTTCGCTGGGTGACCTACGCGCTGGGGGGACTCGCGACGGCCGTCGTGGGCCTGCCGTTCGTGGGCTATCTCGTCGGCGCCAAGCGGGCGCCGAAGGCGTGGGTTAACCTCGGCCGGGTCGACGACTTCAGCGCGGGGGAGACCCGGTTGGTCACGTTCGACAACCCGCTTCGCCAGCCGTGGGACGGCATGGCCGCGCACACCGGCGTGTACGTCCGGCGCGAGGAGCCGACCGATGGCGAGCCCGATCGCTTCCTGATCTTCGCCGTGAACTGCGCCCACCTCGGCTGCCCCGTCGCCTGGTTTCCGCAGTCGGGCCTGTTCATGTGCCCGTGCCACGGGGGCGTCTATTACGCGAACGGCGAACGCGCATCGGGCCCCCCGCCGCGCGGCTTGTTCGCCTGCGATTGGCGCGTGCGAGGCGGCCGGCTGGAAGTGCAGGCGCCTCATTATCCGACCTTGCAGGACACCGAGAAACACTCCGTTTGACGGGAAGGGCCCGATGATAAAGCGGCTGCTCAACTCGGTCGGACGCTGGCTCGACGCACGGCTCGGCTTCCGCGAGAGCATCCTGCCGGTCCTCACGCACCCGATCCCCCGGCGGGCGGCCGGACCGCTGGGCTGGTGGTACGTCTTCGGCAGTGCCTCGATCACGCTCCTGGCCATCCAGGTCGTCACCGGTATCGGCCTGGCGCTCGTGTACGTGCCGACCGCCGACAAGGCGTATGAGAGCCTGCTGTACCTGAACAACGAGCACCCGCTCGGCGGCCTCCTTCGCGCCATGCACTATTACGCCGGGTCGGGCATGGTCGTGATGGTCCTGGCCCACCTGACGCAGGTCTTCCTCCACGGGGCGTACAAGTACCCGCGGGAGCTCACGTGGGTCATGGGCGTGTTCCTGCTCCTGTGTACGCTGGGCATGTTCTTCTCGGGCCAGGTTCTCCGGTGGGACCCGGACGCGTACTGGGGCCTGGCCGTCGCCGGTTCGATGGCCGGCCGGGTGCCGTACGCGGGGCCGCAGGTCGTGCGCCTCGTCCTCGGAGGGCCCGTGATCGGCGGCGATTCGCTGAGCCGGTTCTTCACGCTCCACGTGTTCGTCATCCCCGGGAGCCTCGGCCTGTTCATCGTGCTTCACCTCTGGCTGGTCTTGAAGCGCGGGATCAGCGAGCCCCCCGTTCCGGGGCAGGTCGTCGACCCCGGGACCTACGACGAGCGCTACGAGGAGGAGCTCAAACACGGCGTCCCCTTTCTGGGGGACGCGATGCTCAAGGACGTCTTCTTTTCGGCGGCCGTGGTGATCGCCGTGGTCGCGCTCGCCGCCCTCCTCGGCCCGAAGGGACCGACCGGGCCGCCTGACCCCACGCTGGGGGGAGCCAACCCACGGCCCGAGTGGCCGTTTCTCTGGCTCTTTGCGCTGCTATCCCTCAGCCCGCCGGCCGCCGAGACGTTCATCATCCTGGTGTTCCCTGTCTTGCTGATCGTCGCGCTCTTGCTCGTCCCGTTCGTGAGCAATCGGGGTGAGCGCGCTCCCAGTCGCCGGCCGGTCGCGGTCCTGCTGGTGATCGTGACTTACGCAACACTGGGGGTGTTGACCTACCAGGGAATCACCTCCCCCTGGTCGCCCAAGATGACGGCCTGGAGCGGCGACCCGATTCCCGAGGCGATCGTCAAGACGCTGTCCCCCTTGCAACTGCAAGGGGCGGTCATGCTCCAGAACAAGAACTGCCGGAACTGCCATGCGCTCGAGGGCATCGGCGGCCGCCGCGGGCCCGACCTCACCACCGTCGGCGCACGTCTCACGCGCGATCAACTGATCGACCAGATCAGCAACGGCACGCCCGGCGGAGGGAACATGCCGGCCTACGGAGAGCAGGTCAAGCCGGCCGAGATGACGGCCCTCGTCGACTTCCTCGTCAGCCTTCGACCCCCGGGCCGCCCGGCGGCCGCGTCGTCTCCATGATGGGAGAGCGACCTGTGCGCATTGATAAATTGATTTTCGTAGTGCTTTCACATTCTCATGACGGCGCATGCGGTTGGGTGGCACCCCCCGACTCATCGACCGGCGTGGTCGGGCCGCCAGGGACGTGCGCCACGCCCATCGAAGACTCTGGGCGTGCCACCCCCGATGTGACCCACCGCTTGACGGTGGGCGCGGTACGAGCTCCGAATGGGGCGCAACGGGAGAGCCTGGGGCAACGCCCTGGCGCAGATTGTAACCGCGACGCGCACAGGCGGGCCTGCCTGGCGGTTCTCACCCCCCCCGGCCCCCCCTTCGTAAGGGGGGGAGTCTATCATCGC
>JARLIH010000169.1 GCA_031291845.1 Isosphaeraceae bacterium
ATGAAGTTGGCCGCGAGTACGACGACCAACGGTATGACCGACACGAGGGCCGAAGGCCGAACCTCCACGTCAATGTGGGACTCGTTCAAATGACCATCGCCATACCCTTCGCCGGAGGCCGCCGCACGTGCTCTGCGATAATCGAGCCAGAGCAGGCCACCGGCAAGGACCGCCAAACCGCCGGCGATGCCGGCCCAGGGCGCAGCGTAGACGTCGGTACCGAAATACCGCGTCGGGATCACGTTCTGGATCTGTGGTGAGCCCGGCAGCGCGTCCATCGTGAGCGTGAAGGCCCCCAGCGCGATCGTGCCGGGGACCAGTCGCTTGGGAATGTCGGCCTCGCGGAAGAGCGCGGCCGCAAACGGGTAGACCGCAAACGCCACCACGAACAGTGAGACACCCCCGTAGGTCAGCACCGCGCAGGCCAGCACCACGGCCAAGATCGACCGCCGGGGGCCGAGCACGCGCGCAATCCAGCCGGCGATTGACCCGGCCGCGCCGCTGGCCTCCATCGATTTGCCGAAAATTGCTCCGAGCAGGAAGAGCGGGAAGAACGAACGCACATAACCCGCTGCACTCGTCATGAACGTTTCGGTGTAGCTCGGCAACAGCGGCCGCCCGGATAACCCCGCCGCGGCAAGGGCGCAAACAGGGGCGAAAACGATCACCGGCAACCCCCGGTAAGCCAAGGCCATGAGCAGGCACAACGCAACGACGATCGCGACGACCTCGACGGTCATGATTAACGACTCCGGAAAGAGCGACGCGCGGGGTTGGCAAACACACTCCGCCTGCGATCCAGCATTCCGGGGCTCGGCGGCCGTCGTGGAGAGCAAAGGCCGGTCGCGCACGACACCGGGCCCCGGCCTGGGCCCATTGTAAACGCCCCAAGCACGACCGGCGCCAAACAGAAAAACGGCTTGTTCGCGTGCAGTCGAACCGGCCGCGGCCCAATACGGCCGCAGCACCCACCAAGGGGTTCACCAGTCTTACGAACGTCAGCTCTTGCACCACATCGATTCATCCATGCAACCATACGCCGTTTTCCTTCATCGGGCAACGCGACCGAGTTTCACAAACACTTTACTGAACGCCGCTTACGACCTGAGCCGCGTACAGCGATGCCTCGTTTATTCACTCATCGCGAAATCTTCGCCCGGTTTTTGTCCCGAATTGCAACCATACACTTGGAAGCTTGCGTCAATCGACCGCGAACCCCGCGAACGGCGGGCGAGCACAGCGTTTCGCCGCGCTGCACGCTCGCCGTCCGACCGGTGATCTTCTGGGAAGGACCTGCGTCATGGCCGACGACCCATTGAAGGCTCGGATCGACCGGATGATCGAGGAGCTGATGACCGACCCGAATGGCGAGACCGCCGCTCTGGCCTCGATCCTGATGGCTGTCCAGAGTGCGCTGCGGGCCGGTGAATTGACGGAGTTAGCGCTCGCTACGTGGGAATTCGTCGACACACGCAGGCCGTGTCGGCCGGGCCCCCGGCCGAAGATCGACGTCTAAGGCGAGCGCCCTGCTACACGAGCCCGCAGTCCGCACACTGCGGGTCTCTCCGCGCTATACCGCCGGAACTCGCACTCCAGCCTCGCTATTTCATGTTTGGCTGGATGCACATCTCGATTTTTAGTTATTCCAGCATCTCGACGACTTCGCCCCCTTGTTTCTCAAAATGAACGCGACTATGTTGCCTTTAGGCCATATGTTGCCCGTTTCCAACAGACTGGTGCGGCCAAGCAGCAGCTTTTCTGCCTAAGTCCGCGCAACCGAGCTTCGGGGGTTTGGGCACTCTCGCAAAAAAACCTAAGCTTCGATAGCGACCGGTGCTCCGGGCGAGTCTTCCACTCGCAAAGCCACCTCACTGGCTCGGGCGTGCCCCCCTTCGCGCTTGGCGCGCTGGTCCGTTGACCCTTTCTGCCGGGCCCGGGCCGACCGCGCCGGGATCAATTTCGCGAAAACTCGAGTAATGCCGACCGCCGCGTTGCGCCCGTTCGCATTGCGCGCCGCGCGAGGTCAACATCGAGTCCGCAGAGGCCTCACCAAGGAACTGACACCATGCGGATGGTTTGGAAGGTCGAGGAACGTGGCGCGCGAGGACGCCGCACGACGACGCGACGGCCCTTGGAGATGGAGTCACTGGAAGATCGCAAACTGCTTTCGACGGGTTCCAGCGACTATCTCCTCAGCGGGTCGAGCTGGCCCAACCCCGGCCACATCACGTACAGCATCGCGCCCGACGGTGTTGCCTGGGACGCCGGCACAAACAACTTGAGCGCCACGTTCAACGCGCTGTTCGGCAACGGCACCTGGCAGCGCGAGATCGCCCGGGCGCTGGCCACCTGGGAGGACTACGCCAACATCAACATCGCTCCGGTCGGCGAGACCGGCATGAACCCCATCGACACCTTCGGTGCAGCCCAAGGGGACCCGCGTTTCGGTGACATCCGCTTCGGAGGGGCCAACTTCAACGACAACAGTACGCTGGCCATGTCATTCTCGCCCCCCGCTTCGAACGGCAGCTACACCAACACCATCTACGGCAACGTCGAGATCAACACGGCGATGCCCTGGCACATCGGGAGCGACTTCGACCTCTACAGCGTGATGCTTCACGAGACCGGCCTGACGCTTGGCCTCAACGAGCCGCCGCCCGGCGGCGACGTGGTCATGAACACGGTCTACGGCGGGGTCAGGTCCGGGTTGATGCCCGGCGACATCGCCGGCATTCAAGCCATCTACGGCGCACGCACGGCCGACGTCTACCAGTCCCAGGGACAGGGCACCGGCCTCTCTTCGGCCGTTGACGTCACGTCCGCCGTCGGCGGGTCGCTCCACGCCACCCTCAACAACGTCTCCCTCTGGACGGTGGGCGACGCCGAGTACTTCAGCGTGGTCGTCCCATCGAACGGCGGCGGCACGCTGTCCGTCACCGCGTCGGCGGCGGGGATTAGCATGCTGAGCCCCGCGGTGACCGTGTACAACGCGTCGGGCCAAGCCGTGGCTTCGCAATCCAACCCGTCCGCCTGGAGCGACGCCGTCACTGCGCAAGTCGGCGGATTGGTGCCCGGGCAACGCTATTTCATCAAGGTCTCGGGGGCAACCAACGACGCTTTCGCGGCCGGTGCGTATCAGCTTCAGGTCTCGTTCCCGAACGGCACGCCGGTCTCGTCGCCGCCGACTTCTACGCCCCATCCGACGCCGACGCCCGTGACGCCGGTCGTGCCAAGTCACCCGGTGACCTCCCACCCCACGAAGACCAAGCACGCACACGTTCCCGTCCGGCCGGTAAGGCACCCACACTCTCATCCACGAAGAGTCCCCACTATTCACAAATCGCTGCATCCCTGAGGAGCAGACCGGGACTAGATTCCCGGTCGCTGTTGGCCCTGGAAAAGTCTTTGTGCGCCGGTCGAATCGCCCCCGAGTGCGCCGGGGTACGAAGACTTTGCCGAGACCACACCGGTGCGCGGCGCTCACCGGAAGACCCTGGCGAACCCGCTCGCGAACGCTTACAGGAATCTGATGGGCCTTTGACGACGAGCAAGCGATTCTGTACATCAGTTCACTTTATTCCCGAATCGCGCGAACCATTCTATGATCGAGACGTGTGACAGCCGCCACTGACCGCCTGATTGCGCTGGGTGCTCATCGACGAAAAGTCTCGCGCGCCGGCTTCGCGAACCGAGCGCTGTCCCCAACGAGAACCATTTCACGGGAATTGCTGTAACCGATGCGCTGCCTCCCGCCTCTTTGGAGGAGGGACTCTCCGATCTTCTCCGGGAGCACGACATGGCACGCGAGTCGTCGAACACAGTCGTCGAGTCAGAGCCGGAGAGCCCGGTTGCCGCCACCGACGGTCAGGATGACGAGGAACTGCTGCGGCGGTTTCTCGAATCGGGGGACGCCGGCGCCGAAGCGGCGTTTACCGCGTTGATGCAGCGCCATGGGCCGATGGTACTGGGCGTCTGCCGCCACGTGCTCGGCCGCCATCAGGACGCGGAGGACGCTTTTCAGGCCACATTTCTCGTGCTTGCGCGGAAGGCCGGCTCCATCCGCTCCCGGAATGTGCTCGCGCGTTGGCTCTACGAGGTCGCGTACCGGACCGCGGTTCGGGCCAGGGTGGCCGCGGTCCGGCGCCAGGCTTATGAAAGGCAAGGGGCGCAGATGACGGCGGCCGCTAGCGACGATCAGGACCGCGGCTGGGACGAGTTGCGGCCCGTCCTCCACGAAGAACTGCGGCGGCTGCCTGAAAAATACCGCACGCCGGTCGTGCTCTGTTACCTGGAGGGGAAAACCAACGAAGAAGCGGCCAGGCTGCTCCAGTGGCCCGTCGGCACGGTCAAGGGACGCCTCTCGCGAGCGCGCGACATGCTCCGGTCGCGGCTCGACCGCCGCGGGGTCTCCATCACCCTCGCGCTCTTGGTTTTCGCGCTGTCGAAGAACAAGGGTTTTGCCGAAACGTTGCCCGAGGACCTCGTTTCGAGAACCACGCGGCTCGCGGTTTCGGTCAAACCGCCGGCGGCAATGGTTCCCCCGGCCTTGGCCCGTCACTTGGACCGCTCGCTCTGGGCCAGTCTCGCGACCAGGCGGACCTCCACCGTCGTACTCCTGGTCGTGATCGCGATCGCCCTCACGCGCGTGTTCAACACGATCGCCAGCGGCCAAGGAGTGGACAGCGGGCTGGGAAGCGCTGCCCTTGAGTACTGGGCCGAGCGGTGGGAACTCTCCGTCTCGTCGCAATTGCCGGCCGCGAGTTGTCACACCCCGGTCATGCCGTCCCGCTGACGGTCTCATGGACAGTCTTCGCGTCGAACCGGGACCTCGTTTACCGTGCCGAGATGGGCTCGGATTTCGTCGATTCCGAGCGCTCGGTCGTAGACGGCAACCTCATCAATGCGCCCTTCCAGGTTGTCAGTCTGAAGGGGAGCGCCGCCGATGTGGATCACCTTCGGGCCGGCTGTCTTCTCAGGCACGAGAGGAGCTGAGAGGTCGAGCTTGCCGTCCAGGTAGACGACGGCTTTTTCGCCCTCGCGGACCATCGCGACGTGATGCCAGCTCCGTGGGGCGATCTCCGTAACGCCTTGTACGCCTTCGGGCGTATGGGGGTCGCGAATCAATACGAGCCGTCCGTGACGGCCGCCGATCGTAAGCCGCGGACCGGTCGGAGACCGAACGTGGGCGCCGGCCTCCGACAAGAGTACGCCGGTCACCGGCCGGGCGTCGTTCGGCAACCCGTTCCAGAACCAGAACTCCACCGTGGTGCGCTCCCCAAGCTCCAGCGGCCGGCTGACCAGGTGACCGCCCGCCAGGTGGATCGCCCGGTTCTTTGTCGTCTCCCCCGAAAAGGCTGGCGACGCCGGACCTTCGAGGTAGAGTGCGACGCCCCCCTCGAATGAGGCCGTCCGTTGCTGCCCCGTGGCGTCGGCCGCCCTCCCGCCGCTCATCTCGGACAGGCGCCAGTACGCGACCGGTTTCGAACCCAGGACGGCCCGCGCATACGGCCCGTGCCGCTCCTCGGGCAGTCTTTGCGGCTTCTCCGCCACTTTCTCGAGCAGGCCCAGGACCAGCGCGACGATCTTCGGCTCGGCCCCGACCTCCAGCGCCGCCGTGCGCGCGGGCCAGGTGTTGTAGCCGCCGAGGACGTGCTGCTCCGGCGACGGGATATAGCCTTCGGCACCGTTCGCCAGCTCCATCACGAACGTCGTCGGGAGCGGACTTCGCGCCTTGATCTGGAGTCCGCTCAGCGCAAAGACCTCGTTCGGGATCGCCGCGATGCCGAGGTCGCCGAGGCGAACCGCCTGGAGCTTGAGCTCCCGCTCGGGCTCCTCGTGCAAATAGATCGCTTCCCGCGCGTACACCTCCGCCTGACTGCGGGGAATGCGGCCCTCCATTGCCGCGACGATCGGCCGGGCCCACGCGAGCCGCTTCTCGTCGGGCGTACGGCGGCGGAGCGTCACGCGCGACTCGGCCATCGCCAGCGACACCCACGGACGGAACTCGATCGCGCGGCACGCGGCGACGACCTCGTCGGCGATAGCGTCCGAATAGGACTCGATCGTGGTGTTATCCTTGGGCCGGCCGTAGTCCATCCAGTGCTGGTCGCCGCTCGTTCCCTGCGACATCATCGCGACGCAGGGCCGATCGCCATCCTTCGCGCGCAAGAGTCGACCGACGCGCGCGGCGAACCGACCAAAGTAGTCGGCCGAGACGGGCGAGGCTCCGAAGTAGTGCATCGAGTAGTTCGCCAGCACCGCCAGCGGACGCCCCTCGGGCGTGCGGAACATGACGACCGAGACCGCCGGGTCGACCGGTCCCGACGGGCCGATGACGTCGGGACTCTGGTAGCCCGGGTGCATGTTGGCCCGCACCGTGCGGTCGCCGAACGGATCGGCCAGCACACGATCCGGCCGGCGAATCCAGTTCCTACAGTGCGTGCGGGCCTCGTCGTCAAATACGG
>JARLIH010000170.1 GCA_031291845.1 Isosphaeraceae bacterium
CCCCCCCCCCCCACAACACCCCAAAAACACACTCTGACCCTCTCGCTTCCTGCGACAAGACGCGTCACTGCGTCGGCAGGTCGAGTTGCTGCGATTTGGAGCGGTGTCGGCGCTCTCTCGCTCGGATTCCTATCGAATACAGGAGTGAGTAGGCATCGTCCAGGACTACGACGCAATCCGTGTAGCCAGCCCGCCAGATCTCCAGGCGGCTCATGCGGAGCGCTGCGATCGCGTAGAAGAATTCGTCGCCAAGCTTGGCAGGCGAAAGAGGAAGCGATCGCGCAGATGGAATCCATTGCCACTTCGGGATGAGCGTCTTCAACTCGTGAATCAATCGTTTCAACAACGCCGGTGGCACCCGCTCCTCGTGCGGTGGCAAATATTTTCCGGGCACGACCCGCTGGAGAAATGCAATGGCTCTGGCACACCGGATAATGAAAATCACCAACCGGAAATCGTCGATCGAGAGGATCGGCGCAGCCTGAGGCATTGGCGCCTCGACGCCGTTGGCATTGACTTGGATCTCAGTTTCTCCGCTGTTGCGGATCGCCGATCGGGCCATCAGCGCATACCTCCAACCGCCTGGCACTTGGAAGGACGAAGGCAAACCAGAGGACAGGCCTTGCGCACGGACATTCGACGCTCAACGCCTGTCCTTTCGTCGCTCTCTTCAGATTCGCCCAATCCTAGCGGGCCGGTGTGCGGCTGTCTGTCCTTTTTCCTCCCCATCCACGGCTCGTGGCTCCGACCTCCTGACCCATCACAACTCTTCGGTTCCAGCCCAGCAGGGCTTGGCGACGGCCCCGCGGTGGCATGCGTCGGAGACCGCACGGGCGGCCCGGAAAGGCAAAGCCAGCAGGACGACGGTGAACCGGCAGGCCGTCCCCAGGACTAGCCGGGCCAGCCCGATGACGAGACCGACGAGTCCGAAGGCGAGACCGACGGCAAGATCGAGCAGGATGGCGACCATCGCCCGGAATCCTGCGTAGCGCCGTCCGACCCGAACCCGCTTGCCCAACTGGTATTCGATCTCGTAGAGAAGGATCATCGCACGGCCCTCAAATTGTCGTGTCGCCCCGTCCCCAGCTTTTCGAACCCAGGGGATTCCCGTTCTCTTATTCGCCGGCCGTCGCCGACTATTGCACCGGCATTCGATCGCACGACATTCGGCTGGCGTCTACGGGAAGGGTCTTCACTTGGGGACCGGATGATGTTGGAGGACAAACCAGAGGACGGCATTGCGTACGGACATTCGGCGTTCAATACCTGTCCTTTTGTCGCTTTTTGTCGCTGGTCCGTATCTGCCAACTTAGTCATCGACGCGCAGTTTTCTGAGCAGTGAGATCGGTTTGCCCGTCACGAAGGGGTTCGATTGTGTTCGCGGTAAAGCCTCCCCAACTCGCCTGACGACTGGCCGGTTGCCGTGAGGGCTGTCGCGAAGAACGATTCCGCAAGCGCGGCGTCGTTGAAGCGGCGGGGCGTCGCGGAACTGTGGCCCTCGCGGAAGAAGCAAACCCAGCCGTGGCTCTCCTCGACCGGGCCGGACGACGATGCAGCTTGGAGTTGGTCGCGAACGGTCGCGAAGTCGAGCGTTCCGGGCGGGAACCGCGCAGCCGGAGCGCCGGGGCCGTCGAGCTTGCCGGAGCCGTCGGCCCTGACGTCCAGGTACCACGGCCGGTCCGCGCCTGTTCTGAGGATGACCCGAACCACTGGGGCCTGGTGGGCCTCGAGGAAGGCGGCTCCTTCGTCATCCTTCGCGGCGAAACAGAGGTCGCCGGGCTTCGCGTGGCCTTGCTTGCGCCGGTGCTGCCAGACGAGGATTCTGCCGTCGAGCAGATAAAAGGAATCGCGCTGATTCGGGTTTGCTGAGCCGCCGTCTAACCAGAGTGGCTCCACGCGGACGTTCGGGTCCTGGAACCGTCGGGTCAGGGCGGCGTCGGCCACGCATGACGGTGCTCCGCTGACTGCCAGCCTGAGACAGAACGTCACGAGGAACCGCGCGAGCGAGTCGCTCACGCGCTCCCATTGCGGCGTCTCGTTCCAATCACCCTCGACCCAGACTGGCGGGTCGTCCCCCTCGGTGAGGGTGGCGCATCGCCAGGCGTCCTGGACCTCGTCCGCGAAAGCGAGCTTTCCGCCGTCTGCGAGTTCGAGGTCGTCGAACGTACGGAGCCGGTCTCCGTCGTGGGCGAAGATCCAATGGCGCCCTGCCGGACAGCACGAGCAGGGACGCTCCCACCGCCCCGCGAACTCGTACAGGCGGCGAAGCGGCCCCGGCAGCCCTCGACGCGCCAGCCGATCGTGCGGCACGCCGTACTCCGCGCGGTGCGGCCCGTACCAAAAGGGGATGAACCTTTCGAGCTCGTCCATCAACTCCGATGCATTCGTGGCCGACGCGAAGGCAAACATTTTCCGGGGATCTGCCCATGGACGTTTTCAGAACACCCTGACGCCGAGCAACGATCGTGATATCCGGCCGAGGCAACGAAGTAAAGAAGGGTTAGCTACCCTTTCCCGCAATCTCGCAGCCAACATCTGCTAAAAAGCCCGTTCCGAAGGGATTCCCCAGCGCAACTTTTGTCGCACGTGTCACCCCAGGGCGTCCACGCAATGCGTGTCCATTGGACAGGAGAGGGTACAGAAGGACCGGCAACGCGCTGCGAGAGACAGGGGACAGAAGGACCGGCAGCGCGCTGCGGGACAAATGAAGGAAAGGCAACGCGCTGCGGGAAGCACAGAACGGATCGTACTTCCATTAGCGTGATCCGTCGCTGCGACCAAGCCTGAGCGCGACGCGCATTGGCCGAGAGGGTGTCGCGCCGCGAAGAACGTCGGTGGCCCCGTCGCGCCATGACGGAATCGTTCTCGCTCAGGTAGGGCAGGGGGGGCACGCGGTCGAGGTCTTCGCTGGAAACGCAAACCCGCTTCGATTCAGCGCGCCGTGCAACACGCGAGGTTCGCCAGGTGGTGCACACCGAGATGCTCGGCGACCTCCCGGAGGCGCTGGCGGCTGGCCGCGAAAAACCGGCCCAGCAGCCGGCCCTCGCTCAGCTTCAAGAACCGAGACTGCCAAGACTCGGCATCACTCCCCAGGCGACTGAACAGGGCCGCGAGCTCGCGCGAGATCGATGCCTTGCCCTCACGAAACAGCCGCCCGGTATGCTCGACCAGCAGCAGGTAGTTGCCCAGCGTGAAGCCCTCCAGCATTCCCTCGCGCACCGAGTCGACAGCGCGTCGATCCTCGATCGGGCAGAGCCAGAGCGCCTCCTCCAGTCCCGCCGATCGCGCCGCGCCGGCCACGCTGCCGCGCTGGGCGGCCTTCAGGTCCGCGACCCGGCCCTGCGCCACGACGTGCTCGACGCGCTGCTTGATCGACGTGTGCTCCCCCGCCTCCGGAACCGCAACCAGCCCCGCCGCCACCGGGTTCAGGTCGATGTACGCACACGTCGCCAGGAGCGCCTCGGTATCGAGGATCGCGACGCTCTTGAAGCGACCCTCGAAAAACGCGCCGCGCGTCTTTTCCTGCCGGTTGGCCAGCCGCGACAGTGGCTCCTTC
>JARLIH010000171.1 GCA_031291845.1 Isosphaeraceae bacterium
ATTTTGATAGGGCGTTGTTTTTTATATGTATTTTGGTTTTTGGTGGTTTTTATATCAACGCCGTTGGGGTCGGGGCTGGGTGTTTTTAACCACAACACCACCCCCCCCGCCGCGCAAGCGAGTGGTCTCATCTTTCTGACCCCAATAGCAGCGGCCCGCGCCTTCAGTTCCCAGTGCGCGGGCCGTTCGTGGTACGGAGCGTTATCCGGAGACACGCGCTTCAAAACCGAGGCGCGGCGTACTGAGCGCCCGCCAGCCGAGGGTCTGTCGCCTCGGAAGGATCGCCTGCGCAGACCAAACGCGGGACGAAAAGCGCTCGATGTTCGCGCGCGGCGCGCTCAATGCTCGTTCAAGACTTTCTGCGTGATCTCACGTTCGCAGACCTTGCACCACTTCCAGCGGCTCGTGCCCACCAATTCGTCGAGGTGCTCTTTGGCGATCCGGATCGACCGAAACCAGATTCGAACCTCGCCCGTCCCCACCCGCTCGAGCTTGCCGCAACGTGCGAAGTGGAGCAGGTTCGTCCCTCCCTTGACCGCCCCGCGCTTGGCCCCTTCGATCGGTACCGAGCCGTGAAACACGAAACCGATCGCCTCCAGGCGGGCCTCGTCGAAGTCGTCGTCCGTTTCCAGGGGGCGAACGCCCGCTTGATTCGAGGTGGGCATGACAGTGTTCCCGATCCAACACCTTGCAGCGTCAAAGATTACGAACTCTACTGTAGCGTGATCGCAATTTTGTTGCAAGGCCGGGATGGGAGGCCTTTATCGATTGGGGAATGGTTAGGATCAACGCACGAATACGCCCTGAGGCATGCGACCGCCGTCGCAGATTGCCGCCGGACGCGGCGGTCCGGTAATCTGACCACGGGCCGGCGCGTCGTGGTGCTCGCCAACTTTTGAGCGATCGAGAAGCCCATGACTCTGCTCCGCGAAACCGTCGGACACCTGCGCGATCTCCCGCGCTACCGGCAGATCCTGGCAACCCTTGTCCGCTACGGCTATCAGGACGTAGTCTCGGCCCTGCACCTGGAGGGGATCGTCCGTCCTCTGGAGCGCGTTGCGCTCGGGGACGACGTGCCGCCGCACGACCGCGCGCGGCGCCTTCGGATGGTGTGCGAGGACCTCGGGCCGACCTTCGTCAAGCTCGGCCAGGTGCTGAGCACCCGCCCCGACCTGTTGCCCGAACCATACACCACCGAGCTCGCAGCGCTCCGGGACGACGTACGGCCTTTCCCGTTCGAGGAAGCCGAGGTGATCCTGACTGAAGAGTACGGCCGGCCTCCTTCGGAGGTGTTCGCCGCGCTCGATCCCGTGCCGGTGGCCTCGGCCTCCATTTCGCAGGTCCACCGCGCGGTCTTGCGCGACGGCCGGACCGTCGCGCTGAAGGTTCGCCGGCCGGGGATCGAGAAGGTAGTGCAGGCCGACCTGGACATCCTTCGCAACCTCGCGCAGTTGGCCGAGCGGCGCCTGGCGTTTCTCGTGCCGTACGGGCCCGTAGGCGTCGTGCGGGAGTTCGAGCGCAGCCTGAAGCGCGAGCTCGACTTCAACACGGAGCGCCGGTCGATGGAGAAGTGCCGGGCCGAGTTCACCGGCGATCCCACCGCGCACATCCCTTACGTCGTGCCCGAGTACTCGACGGGAAGGGTGATCGCGATGGAGTTCATCGGGGGCGTCGCGGTCAACGACATCGAGGGGCTGCGGGCACTCGGGATCGACCCCGCCGAGGTCGCGGTGCGAGGCGCCCGGATCCTGTGCGCGCAGATCTTCAACTTCGGCTTCTTCCACGCCGATCCGCACCCGGGCAACCTGCGCGTGCTCCCCGGTGGAGTCATCGCACCACTCGACTACGGCATGTTCGGGCAGCTCGACGCGCGCACGCGAGAACGGATCGCCGACCTGTTCACCGGCCTGCTCGCCCAGGACACCGACCGCGTTCTCCGCGCTCTGGACGCGCTCGAGATCCGCGCTGACCAGGTCGATCGCAAGGCGCTCCGGCGCGACGCCGCCGAGCTGGTCGCGTCGTACTCGGAGCTGACGCTCGACAACATCGACCTCGGCCGCCTCCTCCGCGAGCTGATCGCGGTCATCCGGACGCACCACCTGCACATCCCGCCCGACCTCGTGCTCTTGATCCGCGCGCTGGTGACGATCGAGAGCGTGGGGCGTACGCTCGATCCCCACTTCGACATCGCCCGCGTGCTCCACCCCTTCGTAAGCGACCTCTCGATGCGCCGGTATCACCCTTGGCGCATCCTGTCGCAAAGCGCGCGGACGGCCGAGGACATCCAGCGCATCGCCATGCTTCTCCCCGACGTCCTGGGGCAGTCGCTCGACTCGATCCAGCGCGGCGAGCTGAAGGTCCATTTCGACCTTCAGCACTTCGAGCGGCTGGTGAAGCAGCTCACGCGTGCGAGCAACGTCCTGACGGCCGGCATCGTCTTGTCCGGTCTGATCGTCGCCTCGTCCCTCGTCCTGCGGGTCGGCCCCGCGTCGCTGGCCTATGTGGGGTACACGCTCGCGATGGCCCTTGCGCTCTGGCTCGTGTGGCACGTCTTGCGCGAGTAGCCGGTTTTCGACAGGCGTGACACCCCTCTCGGTACACGATCAACGCTGCAATCCGGCTGAGATCCATGCCCGAGACCGTGCGCAGCCCTATCGAAAGCGTTCCGACCCGCGCAAGGCACGCTCTCACTTCCCCTTGTTGATCTGATCGAAGTAGCCGCGGATGTGCTTCTCGACGTTCTTGGGGACCTTCTGGTTTGTGAGCGCCTCGGCCGAGAGTCCCTCGGAGGTCTGCATCTCAGCCTGGATGTCGATCTTTACGTCCCCCTTGATGACCTTGCCAGCCTCGGTGAACCCGGACTGCACGGCCTTGCCCTTGCCGTACTGGAGCTTGGCCTTGGCGGTGTAGGTCGACGTGGCGTCGGGGGCCTCGGGCCGGTCTCCCTGACCCCGGCCGCGACCAAGGCCCTGGCCCATTCCCTTGCGCTGGCCCATCTGGCCGAAGTCGTTCATGGCTTCGCCGAGCTGGTTCGCGCCGTCGCCGGTCATCCCGTTCTTGGCGTCCTGGAGGTCGGCCAAAGCGCCGTCGAGGGCTTCGACCTCGGCGAGGTTCTTGGCCATTTCGCCGAGCTGTTTTTCGGTCATGCCCATCGCCTCGGCGGCCTTCTTCATGTCCCCTTTTTCCATGGCCTGCTGGACCTGATCGAGCTTGTCGGCCAGCTTTTGCATCGCCTTCAGGCCCTTGGCTTGCTCTTCCAGCTTTGCCATTTCCTTTTCAAACTGTTCCTTCGTCAGCCCGCCGTTCTTGAGGGCCTGCTCGAGCTGTTTCTTGCGCTCGTCGAGGTTGGCCAGCTTTTCGAGCTGCTTGGCCATCTGGCCGATTTGCTCTTTGAGTGCCTTCTTCTCGGCCTCGGTCATCTTGCCCGACTGGAGCTTTTCCTGGAGCTTCTTGAGCTCTTGGACGGCCTTCATGAAGTCCCCCTTGGCGAGGTCCTTGGCGAACTCCTCCGCGGGGCCGCTCTTGGCCAGGTCCTTGAGCTGCTGGAGCTGACGGTTGACCTGCTCGGGCGAGCCGAGCTGTTTCTGCCGGTCCTTGAGCGAGTCGGTCAGCTTGTTGAGCTCGACGAGCGCCTTGTCCTTCTGCGCCGGCGGCGCCTTGGCCAGGTCGTCGGCCGCCTTTTCAATCTGGGCCAGGATCTTCTCGGCGTCGGCGAGCTTGGCCTTTTCCAAATCCTTGCGCTGCTGGGCGATCTTCTTGGTGAGGATCTTCGACTGATCGGCGACCAACTGTTTGTCGATTTTGTCGGCCGGCTTCGCCTGGGCCGTCAGTTGGGCCAGCTCCGGCAGGAACAGCGACCCGGCGGCCAAAACCCCGACCACCAGCGGCACCCACGCCTTGCGCGGCAGTTTGGGGCCGAATTGGGCCCCCACGTCGAGGTCGGCCACGTGCTTGATCGCGTCGTGCATCAGGGCGCGCCCCGCGGGGCTCTCGCGCAGGTCGTCGGGGAGCGTCAAGGCCGTGCTGAGCCGCTCGTTCAGGTGGAATACGCGGTCGATCGCCACCGCCGCGTCGACCCGGCTCGGTCCCGTCAAGGCCGCGATCAGGCCGGCAGCGACCACGCCGAGTCCCGCGGCCACCGCCAACGGCAGCCAGTCCGCGCCCGGAAAAGCGCGATGCGCCAGCTTCTCGACGGCGATCGCCACCCCCGCGAGCAGGAGCGTTCCTGCCCAGCACCACACCAGGGCACTCAGGAACCGCTGAAACCGCAACCGACGCCAAACCCGCCCGATCGGCTTTTCCAGCTCACGCACGGCTCGGCTCCCTCGCAAAAGGCTAGATAGGAGATCGACGAAGGGCGCTCGGATCTGACGAACGTCATGGCTTCAGTCTAATGCGAAAGAAACGGGTTGGCAAGCCCGCACACCGAAGAGTTTCGGATTCGGGTGGATGCGAATTCTGGAAAAAGATGGATTGGACCACGCGGGAGGTGCAGTAATAGGGAAACAAACGAGTTCCGTGCGAGGCGAGTTCTCATGTCGACTGGTTCGCTCTTACCCCAGGTCGAGCGATTGTTTGGCGACGGGACTGTCGTCGGCCTGCCGGAGGCCGCGTTGCTGGAGCGCTTCGTCGCGCGGCGCGACGACGTGGCGTTCGAGGCGCTGGTCGCCCGACACGGGCCGCTGGTGCTCGGCGTCTGCCGCCGTTTGCTCCGCGACCCGAACGATATCGAGGACGCGTTTCAGGCGACGTTCCTGGTTTTGGTGCGGAAAGCGGGCTCCATTCGCCAGCGCGAGCTGTTGGGCCCTTGGCTCTACGGCGTGGCATATCGCGTGGCCAAGCGTTCGCGGATGACTCGGACGCGGCAACGCGAACGGGAGAGCGAACTCGGCAAAGCCGAAGCCGCGAGCGCCGGGGACGACGCGGCATGGCGCGAACTCCGGAGCGTGCTCGACGAAGAGTTGGCGCGTCTTCCGGACAAGTACCGCGTGCCTGTGGTGCTCTGTTATCTCCAGGGGTTGACCCACGGTGAGGCCGCGAGCCGCCTGGGGTGCCCGGTGGGTACGGTGCGAAGCCGCCTCGCACGGGGCCGCGAGCGGTTGGGGGTGCGACTCACGCGTCGTGGCCTTGCCCCCGCGGCCGGATTGGTCGGCGCTTCGATCGCCACCCAGGCGTCTGGTGGAGCCTTGCCACTGGCTCTCTCGGCGGCGACCGCGCTTGCCGCTTGCCGGGTTGCTGCGGGAGTCGCGGTGAAGGAGGTTGTCTCGGCGGAATCGGCGGCCTTGTTCGAACGAGTGCTCGGAACGATGTCGTGGAAAACTGTGGGAAAGGCCGCGCTCGCGATGGCGGCGGTCGGCATGCTCGTCGTCGGCGCGTTTTTCGCAGGGCGCAGCAGCGAAGAGTCGAAAGACGATTCAGCGCTCTACAAAATCAAGATCCCGAAGACTGTCAAGCGGCCGTCGCTGGAGCCGTACCCGGCGTACGTCGTTGAGCCGCCCGACCTGATTATCGTGGAAGTCCTCGATGCACTTCCCGGTCGCCCGATTAGTGGCGAGCACCTTGTCCGTCCGGACGGCACGATCTCGCTTGGCTTTTACGGCGACGTTCAGGTGGCTGGACTGACGCTTCCGGAGATCAAGGAAAAGGTCATCCTTCACCTTCGCACTTTTCTCTCGGACGAGGCCCTTGGACTGTGGCGCATGGCTCAGGACCAAGAAATGCTCGAAACGGGAAAGAAACGCCTCGAGTCGAAGTATTTCAAAGAGCTCAAGCCTCCGTTTACTCTTCCGCCGGATAAAAGCTTTCCGCCCGACGAGCCCTCTCCTCCGCCTACATCGCCCCTTCCACCGCTTTCCAGTGACGCGCACCTTTTCGACAAACAGGCCGAGCAGAGACGGGCTGAACCGAATGGCGAGGCCGATATGAAGCCGAAGGCTGAGGCCCGTCCGACGGCAGAAACCGAGGGCGACTCGAAGCCGCAAGCCGATCGTCGGTTGCCTTTACCGTCTCTACCGCCGGTCGACACCAAACCGCTGGCCGGCCACCAACCTGAACCGAAACCAACTCGTCCGGAAGCCGAGGCGCCCCCGATGACCGAGTCGGGGCCAGAGAAGAGTTGTGAAACATGGGTTCCAGTTGATCCTAAGGATTCTAATTTTGTTTATGTAGATATGGGCGCCTATAATAGTAAATTCTATTACGTGTTAGGCGTGACCCGGACGAACGGGAAGTTTCCGTGCACCGGGCACGAAACGGTGCTCGATGCCATCGAGAACGCCGGCGGTCTGGCCTGGTTCGCCGCGCCGGAACAGATTCGGCTCATTCGACCGGGGAAAGGCAATGCGCCGGACCAGGTCTTTCCGATCGACTATGCCGCGATCGCACACGGCGTCGACCCGTCGACGAACTATCAAGTTTTTCCCGGCGACCGCATCGTCATTCCGGCCGACCCCAAACGACTCTCAAATGCCGCGAAAAACGTTCCGGCTCCGGCGAGCGAGACAGGACCCCAGTCAGCCACATTGGGGCACCGAATCGAACAACTCGAAAAGAAACTCGATGCCGTCCTCAAAGCGCTCAACAAGCGTGATGGGGATAGCACCTCGGAGCAGCCGAAACGTCCAAAGAATGAGCCGAAACGCGACGAATTGGACCGGAAGCCGAACGAGGCGTAGGGTGCGTTTCATACACCCCACGATTCATCACGCCAGCAAGACCGGCGCACTTCCGGTATAAACATCCGATGCCGCCGCGAGCGCCGCGCCCGGCTCGAACGAGTGTCCCGCATCGCGCAGGCACGTCTCCAGCGCCGCCAGGAGCAGCGTGACGTTGGCCTGCCGGGAGCCGTGTCCCATCAGGCCGATGCGCCACGCGCGGCCCTTGAAGGCGCCGAGGCCGCCGCCGACCTCGATGCCCCAGTCGCGGAGCAAGCGCTTGCGCACTTTCACGTCGTCGATGCCGTCGGGGATCTTCGCACACGTCAACTGCGGGAGCTGGTGCCCTTCGGCCGTCCAGACGCCCACTCCCATGGCGGCCAGGCCGGCCTTGAGCGCCTTGGCGTTGAGCGCGTGCCGCGCGAAGCGGGCTTCAAGGCCCTCCTCGACGACCAGGGCGAGCGCCTCGCGCAAGGCGAAGTTCATCGTGATCGGCGCGGTGTGGTGGTAGACGCGGTCGGTGCCCCAGTAGTTGCGGATCATCGTCATGTCGAGGTACCAGCTCTGCACCTTCGACGTGCGCTGGCTGATCTTGTCGATTGCGCGGGGGCCAAACGATACGGGTGCCAGGCCCGGGGGGCAGCTCAGGCATTTCTGGGTGCCGGAGTAGACCGCGTCGATGTCCCAGTCGTCGATATGGACGGGGACGCCGCCGAGCGAGGTCACGGTGTCGATCGCGATGAGGGCGTCGTGTTCGTGCGCAATCCGCGCGATCTCGTCGACCGGCTGCCAGGCCCCGGTGGAGGTCTCGGCGTGGATGATGCCGACGACTTTCGGCCGCACGCGCTTGATCGCCGCGCGGACTTCGTCGGGGTCGAACACCTCGCCGTACGGGCGCTCGATGACCTCGACGGCGGCCCCCGCGCGGCCGGCGACGTCGGCCATGCGGCTGCCGAACACGCCGTTGACGCAGACGAGCATCGTGTCGTCCGGCTCGATCAGGTTGACGACCACCGCCTCCATGCCGGCCGAACCGGTCCCCGACACGGCAAGCGTGAGCTTGTTCTCGGTCTGGAACGTGTAACGCAGCAGGTGCTGCGTCTCGTCCATGAGCGCGACGAACTCGGGGTCGAGGTGGCCGAGGAGCGGCATGCCCATCGCGGCCAGGACCCGCGGATGCACTTCGCTCGGGCCGGGGCCGAGCAAGAGGCGGGGCGACGGACACAGCGGGACGGGAATCGCGGGGCGCGGGAGAACGGACACGGCGGGTCGTCCTTTCAATGTGCGGGTTGAGGTTGCCCCGTGGGAGGCACCGCCTTGATCAATTCGCTGATCGCCTTGAACTCGGGCCGGTCCGAGCACTCCGTCCACTCGAACAGGACCGCCTCGGTGGTCGAAACCACCGCGCCCGCGTGCTCGAGCCGCCGGAGGGCGAATTCCCAGTCGAGCTTTCCTCGCGAGGCGACGGCGTCGGCCGGGACCTGGACCCGGAACCCCAATCCGAGCAACTCGAGTGCGGTCTGCGCCACGCAGACGTGGGCCTCGATGCCGGCCAGGGTCACGTGCCGGATCCGCCGGCCGTAGAGCTGCTCGAGCAGTTGCGGCACAGCGCAGCAGTGAAAGGTTGTCTTCGCGGGGCGCTCGGGAATGAGGTCGGCGAGCGCCGGAACGGTGGGGCCGAGTCCCTTCGGGTACTGCTCCGTGGCCCAGACCGGGAGTTTGAGCAACTGTGCGGCTTTGACTAGCCGTATCGTGTTGGATTCGAGAGCGCCACGGTCGGGGATCAGGGGCATCAGCTTCTCTTGGACGTCGACGACGAGCAAGGCCCCGTGCTGCGCTGTGAGACGCTCCGTCAACCGCATCGTCGTTAGCCTCCGCCCCGATATTGATGCCCCGGACGCTCGCGATGCTACGGGGCAACTTACGATTGTGTCAAGCGCGCGGCTTCCGGGGAACGTAATAGGGGTAATCGGCAACTTGGCTTCGCGCCGCACTGGCAACGGGTTTTTCTCGTAGTAGAGTGAGGGGCAAGTCCTCTCGATGCAGCCGGCCGTCCGTGCGTTGCGAGCCAAGGTAGCTCTTGGGCTTGTGGATAAGGTCTTTGGCTTGCTGGAGGGGGCGCAGTCCCGTTAGGATGGGTATATTCGATGCAGGTCCAAGGCGGTCCTGTTCGAGGCCGAGCGTGCCGCGTCCCGGCGAGGGCGACCTGCGTGCCTGAGAAGCCTCGACTCCTGGTCATTGAACGCGACGCCCACGCCGTGCATTCGGCGGGGGAACAGTTCGCCGAGCGCTACGAGGTCGTCACGGCCCGATCAATGTCGCGGGCCTTGGCCTTGCTCCGGGAGCATGAGTTCGACGGCGTTTACGTCGATTCTACGCAGTTGTCGTCGCTCCGCTGGGCGGGCGTGGTGCTGCAGGCCGAGGAGATCCTCGACGCGATTGCCGACGGGGTCGCCGTGGTCGACCCCGACCTGAGGGTAACCTGGGCGAACCCTGAGTTCCAAAAGCTCTGCGAGTCCGGGATCGAGTCGACCGGCATGAAGTTCTACCGCGCGCTCGGGAGCCCCGAAGTCATCGGGCTCGACCCTTGCCCGTTCACGTCCGCCGTGGCGTCGAAATCGACCGCGAACACGGCGCTTCGGATCGGCGCCAACCGGTACATCCGGGTCACGGTCACACCGGTTTTCGACCCGGCCGGCAATTTGACCCACATGATCGCCCTGACGCGCGAGATCACGGACGAGACACAGCAGCAGCTCAAGGTCAACGCGATCCACAAGGCGGGCGATGAGCTGGCCGACCTGACGCCCGAAGAGCTGTCGGAGATGGGCGTCGAGGAGCGGACCGAGCTGCTCAAGATGAACATCGCCCGGCACATGAAGGACCTGCTCGGGCTCGACTACACCGAAATCCGCCTGCTCGACCGCGAGACCGGCCGGCTCGTGCCGCTCTTGACGGAGGGGATGACTCCCACGGCGGCCAGGCGCGAGCTCTACGCCCGCAAGGAAGACAACGGCGTTACGGGCTTCGTCGCGGCGACCGGGCAGAGCTACTTGTGTCCGGACACGGCACACGACCCCTTGTACCTCGAGGGCGCGGCCGGTGCGCGGAGCTCGCTGACGGTCCCTTTGATCTACCACGGCACGGTGATCGGCACGTTGAACGTCGAGAACCGGCAGCCGAACGCGTTCGACGAGCGCGATCGGCAGTTCCTCGAGATCTACGCGCGCAACGTGGCGTCGGCGCTCAACACGCTCGAGCTGCTTCAGGCCGAAAAGATCAACGTTGCTGCGGCGTCGGTCGAGGCGATCAGCCGCGAGCTCGCGCTCCCGCTCGACGACATCTTGAGCGACGCCACGACGGTGCTCGATCGCTACGCGGGCCACGATGAGGATATCGTCGCGCGATTGCGCCACCTGCTGTACCGCGCCCGCGAGATCCGCAGCCTCATTCAAAAGGTCGGTTCGACGATCGCCCCCGAGCGGACGCTCAACGTCTCGCGTCCCGCGCCCCGGCTGGCCAGCGCGCGGCTGCTCGTGGTCGACGCCGACGAGAACATCAGGCGCTCCGCGCACCACATGCTCGGCTGCCAGGGAGCAATCGTCGAGACGGCGCGCGACGCTCACGAGGCAGTCGCCCTGGCCCGGCAGACCCCGTATTCGGCCGCGCTCGTGGACATCCGGCTTCCCGACCTCGACGGCTTCGAAACCTACAAGCGCATTCGCGAGGTGCAGCCCGGGGTTCCGATCATTCTCATGACCGGGTTCGGCTACGACCCGTCCCACTCGATCGTCAAGGCACGCCAGGAGGGCTTGCAAACCGTGTTGTACAAACCATTCCGCGCCGATCGCCTGATGGAAGCGGTCGAGCAAGCGCTCCGGCCCCCCGCGCCCCGGGACAAGAAGCCCCCTGCCACCGAGGCCTCGGCCGCACCGAGTGCCGATCCGGTCCCCGTGGTCGCTGCCGAGGCCTCCCGCGATGAGTCGTGAGGCGTGGATCTGGGCGGGCGTCGGGTTCGGTCATTGCGTCATCACCGTCTGGCTGTTCAACGTCAGTCACGCGCTCGGCCTGGACGAGCAGCGGATCAAACGCGTGAAAATCTTGCTGCTGGCGTTCTTCGCCACGGCCGCCGGCTGGTTGACCTGGGAGGCCTCGAGCGGCCCCTGGCGCGCATGGTCGATCCCCGCTCAGTTCTATGCGGCGGTCTGCCTCGCGAGCGGGCTGATCGGCTTCCCCGTGGCGAACCTGGCCCGCATTCTCAGGCGCACGCCCGCAGGGATCGCCGAGCGCACCGAGGAGGTGGGACTCAAAGAGGTATTCGGCGACGAGCCGCCGATTGGCCGGGGCAAGCACGCCTGGATGCTCCGTCTGCCCGGCAACGAGTCGCTCCGCTTGCGCAGGCGGGACTGGCAAGTCACGCTCCCGGGCTTGCCGGCCGCGTGGGACGGCCTGCGGCTGGTGCACATCTCGGATCTGCACTTCGCGCCCTGCTTCGAGCGTCGATTCTTCGAGACCGTGGCGCAGGCGGCGCGCTCGTGGGATGCCGACCTCGTGCTCTTCACGGGCGATCTGATCGACCACGACGAGACGATCGACTGGGTCGTGCCGGTGCTCTCGAGCCTGCGAGGGCGGCTCGGCAATTACGCGATTCTTGGCAACCACGACGTCACGCACCGGCCGGACCGGATTCTCAGCGAGTTGGAACGTGCCGGGTTCACCCATCTCGACGGGCGCTGGGAGCGGTTGGAAATTGGCGGGCGGACCCTAGCGCTGGGCGGGACGTCTCACCCGTGGGGGCCGCTGCCGGAGCTCGGCGGCTTGCCGGAGGCGGATTTCCGCCTGTTGATGAGCCATACGCCGGACCTGCTCTATCGGGCCTCGCGCTGGGGCATCGACTTGATGCTCTCGGGGCACAATCACGGCGGGCAGATTCGCCTCCCGGGCATCGGGCCGGTCTTCATGCCAAGCGTATACTCGCGACGGTTCGACCGCGGCTTCTTCCGCGCGGGCGGAACGCTGCTGCACGTGAGCCAGGGCGTGTCGGGGATGCACCCGCTCCGATATGGTTGCGTGCCGGAGGTGAGCCGGCTGGTGCTGAGATTGGAAACGAGCGCTCATAGACCCAGGATGGGACAACGGTCGGAAGTTCGTGAAGCCGATGGCCTCTTCACGGGTTGAGTAAGAGCGTAACATGACAGAAAAGGAATTCGGCGACTTGCTCCTGGTGGGACACGAGCTACGCGACGTGGAATTCAAGGCTCCGGGCAAGTCGGGGAGACGGATGTCACCGTTCCTCGCCAAAGTCGTCAGAGCCATACTCGGCATGGCGAATATCCAAGACGGTGGTCGAGTCATCATCGGTGTCGAGGAAGAAGACAGTACGCTCCTCGAAACAGGACTGGACGAGGACCAACTCGAGAGCTGGAAGAACTACGACGCGATCGCGGAGCTTGTGAACGGGTACGCAACGCCCACGGTCTCCTTCGAGCGAGACTTTCAGCTATACAAGGGGAGAACTTTCGTAATTCTGAAGGTGAACGAATTTGCAGAGATTCCGATCCTTTGCCGCCATGAGTACCACGATCCAGCAAGTGGCAAAGCCCCTCCAATCCTGAGACGTGGCGCTTGCTACGTGCGCAGTCGTCACAAGCCTGAAACTGCCGAGATCCGCTCGGAAGAGGAAATGCGAGGGCTGTTGGATCTGGCGATAGAGAAAGGTGTGCGAAACTTCCTACGGCGCGCGCAGCGAGTCGGCCTTTATCCGTCGGACCGGCCGGTCTCGTCGGACGATGTCCACGACCGGATGTTCGAGAAGCAGCAGGAAGACATACCATGAGCACCGTTCAAGCACAGAGCTGCCTGGCCTTGATCCGCTCCCGTGGCTATTGGAAGGTCGTGATCCGTCCGACGGTCTTCAACCAGAACAAGATTGCCTTCCCTGATCTTTTCGACCTTGTGCGGGAGAAGGCCGTTCGGCTGAGAGGCCAGCCGTACCCTTTTGTGGGCACGTACGCCGCTGCTCACCCGACTCGTGAAGGCCAAGATTGGATTGAGTTTGAAGGTAGATTCCACGAATACCTTGAATTCTGGCGTTTCTATCAGAGTGGCCAGTTTGTCCATTTCTTCGGCATTCCTAGCGACTGGCGGCAAGAGAGCCAGTGGGGCGATGAAATGGATTATATCGACACGCTTTATACGTTTACCGAGATCTTTGAGTTTGCGGCAAGATTGGCGCTTTCCGAGGCGGGGACGCCGATGATGCACTTGGAGATCGACATCGTCGGTCTCCGCAACAGGAAGCTCTCCGATGCGGGAACCGGCCGCGTCTTCAGGTCGACCGACCTTTACGAATGCCGCGCAGAGAAGTGGGAGTGGCGGCGGACCGAGGCACAGACCAAACTCATCGCCGAGCCACGCGCGCTTGCCGTTCAAGCGGCGCGCGACCTCTTTTCACGCTTCGACCTCCGAGTTTCGGTCGAAGTCCTCAGAAGCCTCCAAGAGCGGATCGGCCGATAAAGCGGTCGGCGACATTTAATTAAACATAGACTCTTTTATTGTAAATGTACCACTCTATCAGCAGCACCGCGAGCGCTCCGAGCGCCAGGGACCACCACGCGTCCTTCTGGCTGGTGCGGGTCTTCTGCGTCCCCGTGACGGGGCTGTAGCCGATCTTGATCTTGTAGTTGTCCGCCTGCGCCGGGGGCGTGCCCTCGGGGACGATTCCTCGAGGGGCCAGGTCGCTCTCGCGGAAATCGAACTGGTTGACGGCGAACGGCAGCAGGCCTTTCGGCTCCCAGCGCGCGTGGTACAGGCCGGTCGCGTCGGTCTTGGTCGCGACGAACGTGCCCTGCGGGGTGCGGGTCAGCGCTTCGGTGGTCTTGCCGTCCGGCGCCGTGACCGTGACCCGCTGCGCCTCGGCGCGCACGACGACGGGCTGGTCGGGGAGATGCACCTCATCCCCGACCGACTCCCGCGCGTTGCCCAGGACCTGGATGCTGTTGAAGAGGAAGAGCGGAAAGCTGATGTTCTTGAACCAGTTGGTGTTGAACTGGTCGCCGTTCATCAGGCCGAACGTGACGACGGCGTCGGAAAACCCCTCGCGCGGCGCCACGAAGGCGAGCGGACCTTGATTGCTCTCGATCAGCGTCCGTGCGCCGGGGGGCAGCTCGACGCCGATGGCCTTGGCGATCAGCACCGTGGGGAGGTCGCGGACGAACTGCATCAAGGGGTGGGCCACGTCCCAGTCGAGGATCACGGGCGCCTTCAGCTCTTTCGACTCCGCGTAGGCCTTTCCCGGCGGGAGGACCCCGAAGTAGAGCGCATTGGCCTCGGGGGGCGTGTCGGGCCGGACGCCGTCGTAGATGACGAGGTCGTACTTCCCCGCGCGGGTGTCACGGGCGATGGGGTCGGCCTTCGCCTCCTCCGGGGTGACGATCGTCACGTCCGCCCGCTCCTCCGCGGTGGTCGTCTTCAACGTGTCCACCAGGTACTTGTTCCCCGCCGTCACGGCCAGTACCTGCGCTTTGCGCGGGTTGCCGACGAGGGTGAACGCGCGGTTGTCGAGCGCCTGGGCGTCGTTTACCGTCAGGCGGACCTCCAGTTCGGTCAACCCGGAGTCGGGCAGGTCGAACTTGAACGATTGATCGGTCTGCGGCGAGAGCTTGAGCGCGATCGCGTCGATCAAGGTGCCGGCACTCCCCGCCTTCTCCGGGTCGTGCCGGTAAAGCTGGGCCTCGGTCTCAACCGGCTCGTCCCGGAAGTTGTGGACGCGGCCGAAGACCTGGAACGTGTCGGGCCGATCGTCGTTCCGGCGGGTCTGGAGGGCGAGGATCGCGACGTTGTCGGAAGCGGTACGCGACTTCCCCTGGGATGGGGTCTTCGCCTGTGCATCGGTCGGGTCGACGTAGGGGGGAGGCGGTGGGCCGATCACGACCACTTCGGGCTCGAGGTTGCCCAGGCTGAACCCCTCGACGTCCGGAAAGCCGCCGTCGGTGTAGATGAAAAGCTTGGGCGGATTGACCGACGTCGCGACGACGCCTTCGCCGATCTGGCGCGACGGGTTGGCCAATCCCGCGGCGACCTGGAGCGCCTCGCGGAGCGAGGTCGAGGCCTCGGACGGGGTGATGCCCTCGATTCGGCTCAGGAGCAAGCGGCGGTCGCCCGTGTAGTTGGAAACGACCTTCGCACGGTCGGAGAAGCTGACGATCATCGCGAGGTCGTCGGAGTCCATGCCGTTGACGACCTTCTTCGCAGCCTCCTTGGCCGCCGCCAGGCGGGTGGGCCGGACGTCGGTGGCGGACATGCTTCCCGAGTTGTCGATCGCCAGGACGAACCGCTGGCCCTGTCCCGAGGTGCCGGTGAACCGCGGGCCCGCCAGGGCCAGCATGGCGAGGAGCACCGCGAGGAGCTGGAGGAAGAGGAGGAGATTGCGCCTGAGCCGCTGGAACAGGCTGTTGACGTGCAGGTCTTCGAGGCTGCGCCGCCAGAGCAGGGTGCTGGGAACCTGCACCGGCCGCCGGCGCAGCTTCAGGAAGTAGAGCGCGATGATCCCGACGGGAATCCCGGCGAGCACGGCCCAGGCCATTCCTCCGAGCGGCGTGGAGAAATGGACGGGGAAGCCCGTGAAATTCAGCTTGCCGAAGTTCATGGTGTTACGCCAGTTGACTTGGTTCTCTCTGTAGGGCCGGCCCTGTACGAATCAAGATGCGTTCGTTCCCAATATGCAGTTATAGTTCGTCCTCGGGGTGTCCCTCGCGTGCAACGACCCGGTTGCGGGGCTTGCCGTACGGCAGCACCGCCAGCAGCAGGATCCCGGCGCCGAGGGCTTTGGCCGCGAGCTCCGCGCTATGCTGAAGCGAACCGGGGACGGCGGGCGGGCTCACGAGAAGATAGATCCCCAACGCCGCCGCCAGTACCCGCAGAGCCAACTTCCACATGTTCGCCTGGTCTCCGGCCTGTTCGCTTTACTTGACGAGCCCGCGTTCGCGCAGGTAGTTCAGAATTAGTTTATCGAACGGGTTCTGGTTGGTCGTGAAGATATAGGTGATGCCACGCTTCGTGCACCAATCTTTGAGGCCGCCGACGAAGGCATTGAGGTTTTCCTTGTACCGCCGCAGAAGGGGCGCGCTCACGGTGACTTCGGCCTCGTCCTGGTCCTCGGCGTCGACCAGCCGGAGGTCGCCGGCGAGCTCGGGATCGACCTCCTCCTGGCTCAGGACGTGGATGACGTAGATGTCCATGTTCCGCGCGAGCAGGTAGCGAAGCGCGTCTTCATAACCGTGCTTGTCGAGGAAGTCGGAGATGACGACGACGACCCCTTTGCCGGCGTGCTTGATGGCAAAGGCTTTTGCCGCCTTGGTCAGGTTGCTCTCGCCCGAGGCTTTGAGGCCGTCGAGGTACTGCACGACGCGCCACATTTGCGACCGCCCGCGCACGCTGGGCATGCCCGAGTCGAGCCCCGTGCTGAACGTTTCGAGCACGACGCGGTCCTGGTTCACCAGGCCGATGAACGCCAGGGCTGCCGCGATCTGCTTGCCGTAGTGAAGCTTCGTCGGGTCGCCAAAGTCCATCGACAGGCTGGTGTCGAGGAGCGAATAGACGTGCAGGTCTTCCTCTTCCAGGAACAGCTTGAGGAAGAGCTTGTCGAGCCGGCCGTATACGTTCCAGTCGATGTGGCGAAGGTCGTCGCCGATCGAGTAGTTGCGGTGGTCGGCGAACTCGACCGACGACCCGCGCCGCTTGCTCTTGCGCTCTCCCTTCATCCGGCCGACGAAGATCTTCCGGCTGACGAGCTCGAGCTGTTCGAGCTTGTGGAGGAACTCGGGGTCGAGCAAGGGGGGACTTGCGGTCTGAGTCATCTCGGCCTTCCTGATTGTGGCATGCGTTACCGGCGCCGAACGTGAAGCAACCTGTCGCTCGACTTTTTATAGGATGCCCCTAGCCCAGCCGGTCCGAGACCCAGAACAACCCCAGCATCAAGGTCGCGGCGATCCCCAGCCCGATCAGCCAGGGGATGAGCGCCGCGAGGAACACGGTCCAGCGCGCCCGCAGGCCCAGGGCGCGGCGGCGGTGCAAGAAGCCGAGCGCTGTGAACCAGCTCTCGAGGATCACGAGGGCTCCGCCCAGGGCCGTGAACAGCGACATCGTGGCCTCGCCCCCCCAGCAAAGCACCGAGATGGCGAACAACAGCGAGAACAGGAGAACCAGGCAAACCAGGTCGCCGTTGGTGTAGACCAAGGGTTCCGGCTTGGGCGGGTTCCAGGGCACAGGCGCGGGGGGTGGGTCGTAGATGTCGTGCATTGGTGTTCGGCAAACCCGGGTTCGTCATTCAGGCGACGGCTTTTTCCTCGGCCTTTTCGGGAACGGCGTCGAGGACCTTGAGCAGCACATCGTCCGCGTTGACGCCTTCGGCCTGCGCCTCGAAGTTGAGCAGAACGCGGTGACGGAGGCTCGGCAGGTAAACGCGGCGCAGGTCTTCGAAGCTGACATTATAACGCCCGTCGAGCAGAGCGCGCACCTTGGCAGCCAGAACCAGGGTCTGGACGCCGCGGGGACTGCTTCCCCAGCGGATGTACTGGTTCGTGACGTCGGCCGCGAACGGCCCTTGCGGGTGCGTGGCCAGGGCGAGGCGAATGGCGTAGTCCTGAACGTGGGGCGCAACGATCACCTCGCGCACCAGGTTCTGCATCTCGATGAGCGTGTTCCCGTCAATCACCTGGGTGGCTTGCGGTTTCTCGCCCCGGGTCGTGCGGTCGAGGATCGTGCTCAGTTCCTCGCGGGTCGAATAGCCGACCACCAGCTTGAACAAGAACCGGTCGAGCTGCGCCTCGGGGAGCGGGTAGGTCCCCTCCTGCTCGATCGGGTTCTGAGTGGCCATGACGAAGAACGGTTCCTTGAGCCGGTGGATGTGGCCGCCGACCGTGACCGAGTGTTCCTGCATCGCTTCGAGCAGGGCGGATTGCGTCTTGGGCGTCGCACGGTTGATCTCGTCGGCCAGGACGATCTGCGAGAAGATCGGCCCGCGCTGGAACTCGAAGATCCTCCGTCCGTCGGGCGCTTCCATCACGACGTTCGTGCCGATGATGTCGGCCGGCATCAGGTCGGGCGTGAACTGGATGCGGTTGAAGTCGAGCGTCAGCGCGTCGGCGAGCGTGCGCACCAGGAGCGTCTTGCCGAGCCCCGGCACCCCCTCGAGCAGCGCGTGACCGCCGACGAAGAGGCAGGTCAGGACGCCGTGCACGATCTCGTCATGGCCGACAATCACCTTGGCGATCTCGTCCTTCACGCGGCCGTACGCCGCCCGGAACTGGCTGGACCGGAGTTCCATCGTCGCGGCATCGACTGTGGCCATCGTCGCGGGTTCCTTTCAGGTCATTCGTAGGGGCGGGTGGGCCCCGCAGGGGCGCAACTCACCCTACATAGGATTAGCTCTTGTCCTTATCTTTCTCTCGCTCTTCCCACACGCGCTGTTTGGCCTTGAGCAGCCGGTTCGTGTAACTTTCGGGCGCCGGGCCCTTGGCCTCGGGAGCAAGGCCGCTCCGCTCGGGGGCTGCGCGTGGGGCGGGAGGCGTCTCGGGCCGGCCCGGGCCGCCGGCTTCGAGCAGCGGCTCGTTCAGCGGTGCGGTCGTGACCGGTGGCGCTTCGAATCGCGTGGCCGCCCGCGACCGGTCGAGCTGCTCGTCGACCTCGGCCTTGCGGCTCTTGAGCTTCTCCATGTACTCGACCGCGGGCGCCACGTCCTGACCGCGAATCTTCTTCCACTGGTCGTTGATCGCCTTGCGGAGCCGGTCGAAGTCGGGCGCGATCCTGCGCACGGCCACGTCGCCCAGGAACAGCAGGGCGGCCAGCCAGAGCAGGTCGGGCCAGAGGTTGCGGTACGACTTGGGGACCACGAGCTTCGGCCCGCGGCGGAAATGGTCGACGCCGATCAGCGTTCGCCCCACGTCGATGCCGGCGTCGGGCCGGCTCTTGAAGGTCGTCACCTCGCCGTCCGTCAGGCTCGAGATCGTCTCGAGGAGCGCGGGGTTCGAACGCAGCTCGCGGTACTCATCGGAGTAGGGGACCGAGATGCCGGAGGAGATCACGCCCTGGAGGTTGTCGGAACCGCGGTAGCCGAGGTTCACGAAATAGTTGCCGCTCGACTCGGCGTTCTCGACGATCCCTTCGTATTTCCCGGGCGCCGTCTGCGCGAGCTCGATCGTCGACCGCTTGAGGTCGGGGCTGACCACGTTGCCCTGCACCTGGAGGAAGTTCAGGAAGTTGTTGTCCTTGTCGAGCGCGTCGACGACGACCCGGATGCGCCCTTCCTCGCGCCGGACCGAGAGGCTCAAGTTGCCGCGGTCGACCGGCCGCATCGACCAGCGGATGACCTGCGACCAGAACGCGGCGTAGCTCGACCAGTCGGGCCACTGCTTGGCCCAGCGCCGACCGGCGTCGGACGTGAAGGCGACCGAACGGCCCAAGCCGTAGGTCCAGTGCGCGAGGAGCGGGTTGGTCTGCCCCTTCGGCAGCGACGACGTCATCGGCATCTCGACGAGCTCGTTTTCTTTGACGCTCGACAGCACCAGCCCCGTGATCGGCGGGACGTTGTTCGGTAGTCCGATGACCGGCTCGCTCAGGTAATTGACGGTCGGCACCCAGGGGGTCTCTTGCTCGTAAATGAGGGGCCGCGAGATGCTCCGGGCCTCCTGCTGGTAGATGCGCGGGAGCGCCTTGGGGTTGGTGACGTTGTAGAACCGGCCCTTCGTCCGGGTAGCCAGGTTCTTCATGACGCTGAATGCGCCCAGGTCGTTGCCGTGCGCGGCGGTCAGGACGGTCGTTACCGTGATCTTGTTCGCGACGAGCTGGTTGATGACCGAAGGAGTCGGAGGCGTCGGGTCGCCGTCGCTGATGATGACGATGTGGCGGGTCATCGCATCCTTGACGTTCTTCAAGCCCTTCATGGCCATCAAGAGCGAGGGGTCGAAGTCGGGCATGTCACCCGGCGTCATCCGGTCGATCGCCCGGAGCATCGAGCCTCGGCCCGAGCCGATGGGACGCAGGGTGAACAGCCAGGCTTCCTGCCCTTCCCAGTGGAGCATGCCGGCGTAGTCGTAGGAGGACAGGGACTGGATCGCCGCTTTGGCGACGACCTTTTGCCAGTAGTTCCCCTCGGCGATCTCGCTCGCGTGCATGACCAGGACCATCGCCCCGAGCCCCTGCACCTTGAGCGCCTTGATCTGCATGTCGACCGGGAGCGCCTTTTCGACCGGGGTGTTCATCCACCCCCCCGCGCCGAAGCTGTCGCGGCCGCCGAGCATGACGAGGCCCGCCCCCATGTCGTGCACGTTCGACTCGAGCATCTGCTGCTGGGCCTCGGTGAACGCCTCCTTGGGGACGTTCGCCAGGATCACCGAGTCGTACGGCTGGAGCTGCGCCAGGTCGGTCGGGAGCGGGTCGCCCCCCACCGCGCCCGAGCCGTCGATGCGGGGGGCGACCAGCGTCGTGACCTCGATCTTCTTCTCGCGGAGCGCCCGCACGAGCTCGGCGTGCTCCCCGGCCGTCCCTTCGATCAGGAGCACGTGCGCGGTACCACGAGCGTGGGTGAACCCCTCGGCCGTGTTGTTGATCGCACGGCGGTCGCCACTGTCCTTGTCCGGGACGAACGTGGCCGAAAACGTGTAGAAGTTCGGCTCGGTGATCAATTGCTTGAGGTTGAAGACGTTGATACCGCGCTGGAGTTCCACGGGCTGGGGCTTCTCGTTCCCCGGCGCGGGTGCGCGGTAGTTATCGGCCTTCTGGAAGATCTGAAGGGTCCCCGTGGTCGGCTCGCTTGCCCGGATCACGACGTTGATGTTGACCGTATCCCCCTTCTTGACGTCAGGGGGGATCGCGACCTTCTCGACGAGCACCTCACGGTCGTAGTTGTACTCGATCGGCACCGTGTCGATTTGCACGCCGAGGTTCTTCGCGGCCAGGGCCTGCTCGATCGCCCGGCCCCGGTTCTCGTTGCCGTCGCACAGGATGACGATCCGCCGCGCGGTGTCGTCGGGAAACGTCGCCAGGGCCAGCTTGATCGCCGCCGAGAGATCGGTGTACTCGGGGTCGATCTGGCTGTTCTCCAGCATCATGTTCAGCTCGCTCGGCGCGGGTGGGGTTTCCACCATCGGCGTCTTGCCGAACACGATCAGCCCGGCGAGGTCGTCCTTCCTGCGCTTCTTCGACGACTCGGTGATGTACGAGAGCGCGGGCTCCTGCAGTTCGTGCGGCACGCTCTGCGTCGCGTCGAGCAGGTACAAGGTCGTCAGCCGGTCCGACCGCCGCACGGTCTGCACCTCGGCAAGCGCCAGCACGATCAGCGTGATGACCGTCGCCCGCAGCAGGATCGCGACCGTCTTCCGCGCTGCACCCAGGCCCGACAGGCTCTTGACGCTAACGAGCACCAGCGGGGGGAGGATCAGCGGCAAAAGGACGAGCCACCAGGGACTGCCCACCGTGATCGAGAGGTTGCCGAGCATCGTCGTGACCCAGGGGTTTCACGGCAGAGCACGAAGAGCTTTACCGCAGAGCATTCGGACACAGACTCAGCGAGAGAGAAAAGGCGATTCATCCGCAGATGTCGCAGATGAACGCAGATGCTAAGATTTCAACAGAATTGCCTCAGTTTCTATCTGCGTCCATCTGCGACATCTGCGGATAGACCCTCTTACATTCGAAAGCGTTGCACGCGGTGGTTGTTCGAGTCGATGACCGAAATTTCGCCTTCCTTATCGACCGCCAGCGCCCACGGGTAGTTGAGCTGCCCCGGTCCGCGGCCGGGAGCGCCCCAGGTGCCGAGGAACTTGCCGTCGCGCGAGAACTTCTGGACGCGGTGGTTGCCATACTCACAGACGTAGAGGGAGTTGTCCGTTCCGAGCGCCAGATCGTACGGATAGGCGAGTTCGCCGGGCTTCGCACCCCGGGTGCCCCACATGCGGATCAGCTTGCCCTCGGTATCGAACACCTGGATGCGGTGATTGCAACTGTCGGCGACGTAGAGTTGGTCCTTCTCATCCATGGCGAGCGCGCGAGGGCGGAGGAACTCGCCGGGCTCGTAGCCGTGCCCGCCCCACTGGCGGAGCCATTCGCCCTTGGGTGAGAAGACCTGGATGCGGTCGTTCTCGCCGTACTCGGCGACGTAGAAGTTCCCCGCGCGGTCGAGGACAACGTCCGTCGGGTAACCGAACCGGCCGGGGGTCGTTCCCTGCACCCCTTCACCGAGTTGGAACAATAACTCACCCGTTCGCGAGTAGACCAAAACCCGGTAGAAGTGCGTGTCGGCGACGAGCAAGCGCCCCTCGCGATCGACGGTGAGCCCGCTGGGCCCGTCGACGTTGAACGACGGCATGCGCCAACCGCGCAGGTAATCACCGTTGCGGGTAAAGACCTGGATCCGGTCCGTGAGGTCTGCGAGAAAGAGTTGGTCGTCGCCGTCGAATGCCGCCACGCGCGGCTTGTGCAGCCGCCCCGGCTTGACCCCGTGGACGCCCCAGACGAGGTCCGGGCTCGAATCCCCCGTGAAATCGCACCCGCTCGCCGCGAGCAGGGCGCCGAGGACGATCACCATTCTCCCCGCACGGGCTGAACCCATAGGCGCCTTGATCCCCGTCCCATTAGCCGCTCGCCCAGCGAATCAGTAAACTCTACAAAGAGAGAAGTCCTCGACGCAAGTCTTAGGTTTTTCGTTTTTCACGACTTTTGTCGCAGGCTTGAGAGGATGCGTGCATGGCGAAGTTCGTACCCGTCTGTCGGTTCGACGAGGTGGTTGAGGGGCGGGGTCGCGCTGTGGAGGTGGATGGGTTGCGGATCGCGGTCTTCAAGGACGGCGGGCGACCGTTTGCGCTTTTGGGGCGGTGTCCGCACGCGAACGGTCCGCTGGGGCATGGGTGGGTCGACGAGGGGGAGGCGGTTTGTCCGCTGCATCAATGGCGGTTCAAGCTCGAGACCGGGCGCTGTTCGACGGTTCCCGGCAACACGCTGCACCGGTTCCGCTGCGAGGTGCGTGAGGGTGACGTGTGGGTCGAGGTGTGAAGTGTTTTGGTGGGCGGCCTCAAGGAGCCTCATACGGCCGTTCGAGCACGAACTGGGCGTGTTGAGCGAGGAAGTGGCGCACGCGTTCGGTGCGTTCGAGGGCCCGCGGCAAGAAGTCGAGCGCCTGGTCGATCCGTTCGTCGGGCTCAGCGCAACTGAAGCGGAGGAACCCACTCCCCGCGGCGCCAAAGGACTCGCCGCCGAGGCACGCGACGCCGAACTTGTCGTCAGCCCCCTCGAGCAGGTAGAGGGCCAGGCCGTGCGAGGTGATCCCCAGCCGATTGCAGAGCGCCCGCACCTCGGGAAAGACGTAGAACGTGCCGGCCGGCTTGGCGACGCGGAAGCCCTCGATCCGGGTCAGGCCCTCCGTCAGGCGCTCGACCTTCCGGCGGAAACGGGCCATGTAGTCGTCCCGGGTCGGCGCGTCGTGCTCGAGGGCTGCGGTCGCCGCAACCTGGACGAACGGGGGGCTGCACGAGGCCGAGGTGTTGATCAGCTTGCCGAACGCGTCCACCACCTCGGGGTGGGCGACGGCGAAGCCGATGCGCCAGCCGCTCATGCTGTACGACTTGCTGAAGGTATAGGCCGCGACCACGTGCTCGAGCATGCCCGGCTGGGCCAGGATCGACTCGTGGCGCCCTTCCCAGACCATGTGGCAGTATGGCTCGTCGGAGAAGACGACGAGATCCGTGCCGCGGACCACATCAGCGATCGCGGCGAGGTCCTCGCGCGTCGCGACGCCGCCGGTCGGGTTGTGCGGCGAGTTGAGGAACACCGCGCGCGGCTTCGGGTCCGTGGCGAGGAATTGGGCGATATCGGCCGCGCGGGGGCGGAACCCGTTCTCGGGGGAGAGCGGCACGAAGACCGGCCGGGCTTGCCTGCGCTGGAGGTTCGGGACGTAGGTGGGGAACTGGGGGCTGAAGATGAGCACGCCGTCGTCGCGGTCGAGCAGGGCCTCGGCGAAATACTGCTCGAACGGCTTGGCGCCGGAGGCCGCGACGACGTTCTCGGCCGACACGTCGAGCCCGAACTCCTCGCGCACGGCCTTGGCGGCGGCCATCCGGAACTCGGGAAGGCCGAGGCTCGGTCCGTAGCCGGTCTGGTTCGCCTCGATGGCGCGGATTCCGGCTTCCTTGGCGTGCGGCGTCGTGGGGAACGGGCTATCGCCGATTTCGAGCTCGACGACGTCCTTTCCCGCCGCCTTCAGCCGGCGCGCAGCCGCGAGGACGGTGAAGGCCGTTTCGGACGTGAGGCCGGATGCGAGGCTGCTCAGTCGGGGCACGGGAAAGGACTCCGGTTGATACCTCGAGCCCGAGGAGTGTAGGGCTGGCCTGCTGTTCGTAACGCGGCGGAGCCGCGATTCCTGTAGGGTGCAGTTCCTGCACCGTACAAATTCCCTTACCGGGACGCAATCGCCTGCGCGAGTGGGCGCACGATGCGCGGGATGATCATGCGCTGAACGATGTCCTCGCCGACCTCGCGCTGGCGCCGAAACGAGTCGAGGAACGTCGTCTCCGGGCCGGTCCCCCAGTACTGGCGGACGGTGAAGTAAACGCTGATCTGGTCGTCGGGGAAGACACCGGTGCGCACCTGGAAGGCGTTGGTCCGGGTCTCGACCGAGAGGCGGCACTGGAGGCGGCACGAGTCGTCGAGGGAGAGGGTGACCGACGGCTCGAAATTGATGACGCGCGCGTTCGGCACGTCGAGCATCCCCTCGAGCGACGGGCCTAGCCCGAGGGCCTCGGCGACAACCTCGTCGTGATTCCCCTCGTAGTTGAAGTCGAACCCGTACATCACGTCCAGCGCTTCGCAATCGAGCTGGCTGATCGTCAGGAGATGGGGTGCCAGGTCGAGGACCATCTCGTGCTGGCGGTAGACCCCTTCGAGGGTCTCCGGGTTGACCTGGCCCGAACAGAGCCGGCGGGGCTCGATCGCCAGCCACCGGTAATGGCCCTGCTCCTTGTCCCCTTCGAGTACCAGGTCGCCGTTTTCACGCGTGTAAAAGTTGCGCAGCTCGGGGAAGGCCTTCCGCATCTGTTCGAAGTAGTGGAGGACCGTGTCGCGGTTATTGGGGAGCTCCATCTCGGTATTGAGATTGACATTCACATAAAAATCATCGGCGTCGCACGAAAAGCGATTCATCCGTGGCTTCCTAACGTAGAGGGTCTCCTCACACCGGCGTATCGGCCCGTCGGCCGGCCTCGACGCGAGAGGCCGACCGGGAGCGCGCGGCCGGGCGGAGTCGCCGGGCTCGAAACAACCATTCTACCAGAACCGTCCAGCGCCTCAAACGCCGGCCCTTGAAAACGTAACCCCAAGGGCCGCTTGCTCAAACGCGAGCCGTCGCGGTCTGAGGATGGCGCAGGCGGATGGGGGTCAGGGTGTCCGGCTCGGCGTGGGGGTCGGGGAAGATGCGGGCACGCTGGTGGGCCAGGTCGATTCGCCCGTCGAGCGGGACCGTTGCGCCGTCGGTGGCGGCGGGGAAATGGGTAACGATGCTGCCGTCGTCGGCCGCCAGGGGAACCGTCCTGGGATGGGTGACCAGCACGAGCGGCGGGATCGCCGCGCCCGGCGGTTCGGTCTTGAACTGGACCGACCAGCCGCGGGCGGGGAACCGGCCGCGCTGGAACGTATAGGCGACCGTCACCTCGGGATGCGGTCCAGGAACGACCGTCCGCGCCGTGGGCTCCAGGCCGGGCGAGATGAGCGTCTCACCCTCTGCGCTCCCTACGCTATAGACCGAGACGTGCCAGGCGTTTGTGCCATTGTCGGTCGCGGGCAGGTCGAGCGCGTAGTGGCCGTGGCGGTGGTAGTCGCCCTCGTGGACGGCGGTGACGATCGCGTCAGGATCGCGCGGGCCTTGCGGCGGGGAGCCGGCCTTCGCGACGACAAGCGACTCCGTCGCCTGCGGGCACCACCGCCAGCGCAGGTGGACCCGGCCGTTCCGCACGCGGTGTGCGCGCAGGTCCGACGGGTCGGGGAGGCACGAATAGGCCGCCGTGTGGCCCACGGTCAGCAACCCGGCCCAGTTCGTCAGCGGAGTGTAATAGCACACGCCCAGGACCGGCGGAGACGGGTCGTCGGCGTGATCGAGCGCCGTGACGTCGAGCCACTCGCCCCCGAACGCGTGCGCCTGGGCGGCCTCCAGAGGGGTGCCCGGGGGCGACGGGAGCGGGCGGGTCGTCCGCAGGACCTTGACCGTTCCTCGCAGGGGCGCGGGCCACGACAGGCGCAGCCGGCCGTTCGGCTCGACGTGGAGCACCGGCGCGTCGAGCGGGGGGACCGGGGCGTGCGGCTGCGCCGTCACGACGACGCCGGGCGAAGGGACGAGGCGGCCGTCGAGCAAGCGGTAGAGCGCGTAGACGCCGTAGTGGTAGACCTGGTCCTCGACCAGGTCGGTGTCGACCGCGCGGTGGGCGAGTGCTTCGACGCGCTCGCCGTCGTTCGGGCCGGCCGGCGGGGCGCCTCGCTTGCGGACGACGCGCACCTGCTGGGCCTTTGCCGGCGTCGACCAGGTCAGCTCGACCTCGTGCGCTCGCGTCTCAACGCGCACGTCGGTGACGTCGGCCAGCAAGTAAATCGGCCCGAGCGAAACGGCGGCGACCGACTCCGTTTCGCCCCGCTTGCTCAGCACGGCGTAGCTGATCACCTCGCCCGGGTTGACGCGCGTGTCCACGTATTCGGGAGCGTCCGTCTCGGCGATCGCGATGCCGTCGCGCGGGTGCTGGAAGGAGGTGTGCGGTTTGCGCCTGACGACGTAGCGCAGGTTGCCCGAGCCGTCGGACGGCGGGGCGGACCAGCGGAGCCGCACGCGGTCCCCCTGGAACTCGGCGTGGAGCTCGACGGGCGGGTCCGGGGGGCACCGTCGCAGCCCCTCGATCGCCTCGGGCAGGTCCGAGGCGAGCGCCAGCGCCTGGCGGTAGTGGGCGCGGGCCGACTTCGGATCGGTCGCCTCCAGCGCCTGCGCCCGCTTGGCGAGCGCCTGGGCGTCGCGCAGGGCCTGGACCGTCTTCTCCCAGGCCTGCTTGATCTCCGGCCGGGTGGGGTCGGTCAAGGCGGCCCAGCTCTGGAGCGCTGTGCGAGCCGCGAGGAGCTTCCCGGTGGCGTAGGCCGCTTCCCACACGGAGCGCGCTTTGTCCAGTTCGGCCAAGCGTTCCTGGACTTTCGTCACCCCCTTGCGGGCCCCGACGTGGTTCGGGGCGAGTTCCTGCACGCGCTGGAGGTGCTCGAGGGCGGCCAGGTACTCGCGGGCCCGGTAGGCGTGCTGCGCGGCCTCGAAGTGGCGCACCAGCGGTTCGCGCTTCTCGGCGGGGAAGCCGCACCCGCAGCGCGGCTCATCGACCCACTTGAGACGCTGGCAAACCGGGCAAGTCCACTGGAGCGACGCCCCGCAGTGCCGGCAGTCCGCCGCGCCTTTGGCTTTCGCCACGCTCGCGTGGTCGGTCACGCCGCCGCAGGCACGGCAGCGGAGCAATCGCGCGGGCCGGACCGCGGCCGAGGGCGCCGACCCTCCGTCGCGCGCGACGCCCGACGCCCGGCAGGCGCGGCCGAGCAGGCGGTCGACGCGGTCGGTCGCGATCCCCAGCCGTTCCCCTTCGTCGATCAACGCCTGGCGCGTGCCGGCATCGAGCCGCGTCGCCCCCTTGAGCACGAAGGCGATCGACGCGTTCAGCTCGTCTTCGGCCTCGAGGACGAGCGTCCGGTCGTAGCGCGCACGCGCCTCCGGGCTGCCCAGGTGCGACTGGGCGAGCGAGACGACCTCCAGCCAGGCCGTCTTCTCGGCAGTGACCTGCGTCTTTTGCATCCAGCGCCGGCGCTCGGAGTCGGCCCGTGCCGCGATCTCATCGAGCGGCGCAGCACGCTCCAGCCCCAGCGCGTCATACAGGTCGCGGCGCCCGAGGTGGTCCAACGCGACCCGCACCTGCCGCCGCGTGACCGGGTCGATCGCGTCGACGGGTGGATCCGGGTCGTCAACCTCTCCCGGAGGCTCGGGCTTCGGCGGGATCGGCTCGACGAGGCGGTCAAGGTCGTCGTGGGAGAGCCCCAGCCGCACCGCCTCGTCCCGAAGCAAAGCCCGGTCCGCAACCGTGAGCCCCCCCTTCGCCGCGCGGAGCTGCACCAGGTGCTGGAGCCGGTCGAGCTTGCGGTCGCGCTCGATCCGTCGCGCGGCCCCTAGCTCGGCGTCGTACGCCGCCCGCGCCGTCGGTTCGCCCAGGAGAGCCTGGCGGAGGGCCGGGATCTGGTCGAGGTAGGACTGAAACGTGTGCTTGTTCTTGGGGTTGCGCGTCCCCGACGACCACACCGGCTGCAATCGGGCCAAGGCCGCCGCGATCGTGACGTGGTCGGCCCCCGGATCGACGCCGAGCATCGCGTAGTAGTCAGCCACCATCGTCCGCCGCCGTCCCCCGCCGCCTTCGGAAAGAACTCGTTCCATTGTGGCGCGACGGGTGGTGGGCGTCCAGGGGAGGAAAAGGTTCACCACTAAAGACACAAAGACACAAAGGGAAAAAACAGGTCGGATCTCAGGGCGTGATTCAGGCGAAGGTTACACCCGACCTAGATCGTCAATTTGTAGGGCCGGCCATTGCCGGCCGTGGTTCTGCTCACTTTGTGCCTTTGTGGTGAACTCGCTTCCTCATTCCCCGCTCGGCGGCAGCGGGTCTTGAAGTTGATTTGCGTGGATTCAGCGGTTAGTTTGATCACACGCGAATCGACACCCCTTGTCCCCCAGCCTTGAGGATTGCCGCCGATGGGAGCTGAAGCCCGCGTCGCTGAATTGAACCTGGAACTCCCGCCCGCGCCCCAGCCGGTGGCGACTTACGTGACGGCCGTCCGGTACGGCGACCTGCTGTACGTCTCGGGGCACGGTCCCCTCCGCTCGGACAAGACGATGATCACCGGCAAGGTCGGCGTCGACCTGGACATCGCCCAGGGACAAGCCGCCGCGCGTCAGACCGGCTTGGCGATTCTGTCGACCGTCCGCGTTCACCTCGGTTCGCTCGATAAGGTTGTCCAGCTCGTCAAGGTCCTTGGCATGGTCAACGCGACGCCCGATTTCGTGGAGCACCCCAAGGTCATCAACGGCTTCTCCGACCTCATGGTCGAAGTCTTCGGCGACGCCGGCAAGGGAGCCCGGAGCGCCGTCGGCATGGGGTCGCTGCCCGGCAAAATCGCGGTCGAGATCGAGGCGATCTTCCACGTTAAAGACTGATAAGAAGAGGGAGATTGCTCCGCAGATGACGCAGATTGACGCAGATAAAAAATGAACGAAAATTTCGATTTTTATCTGCGTCAATCCGCGTCATCTGCGGATAAACCACAATGCCGGCTCGCCCGCGGAGGATGGAGGGTCGAAACTGCCTGATCGTCGGCGGGACGAGCGGGATCGGGCTGGCATCGGCGCGTCGGTTTCTTGAGGAGGGTGCGAAAGTCGTTATCGCGGGACTGGATCCCGCCGTGGCCGAGCCTCGAACCGCGCCGGGGCCGCTCGCTACCGGCGTGGTGGACGCGCTGGCGTCGCTCGGACCGTGCGGGGGGTGGTCGCTGGACGCTTCCGACCCGCGTGCTCTCGGCGTCCTTTTCGAGGAAGCGACGGCGTTTTTCGGGGGCCGGCTGGACGTGCTCTTCCAGGTGGCCGGGATCAGCGGACGGAAGTCTGGGGATGGACCGCTCCATGAGTGTACGGATTCCGGTTGGGACCGGGTCATGGAAGTCAACGCTCGGGGGACGTTTCTCGCCAACCGGGAGGCAGCGCGCGTGATGCTGCGACAGGAACCGGATGACGCGGGACTGCGGGGCACGGTCTTGAATGTGGGATCGGTGCTGTCGCCCTCGCCATCGCCCGACCTTTTCGGCACGTATGCCTATACGGCGAGCAAGGGCGCGATCGAGGCGATGACGCGGACTGCCGCCGCGCGGTACGCGCGCGACCGGATCCGTTTCAACTTGCTGGTGCCGGGGCTGATCGACACGCCGATGGCGACGCGGGCCGTTCAGGACCCTCGAATCCGCGAGTACCTGAAGGCGAAACAACCCCTGAGCGGTGGCCCGGGCACCGCGGAGGACTGCGCGGAGGCCGCGCTGTTCCTTTGTGAGCCCGCCTCGCGGTTTGTTACGGGTGCGGTCCTCACCGTGGACGGCGGCTGGTGCGTCTCCGAGGGGGGAGGCACGCCGTGAGTGCCGAACGGCCTCCGGACGACGTGCTGGCACAGTACCTGAAGGCGGTTCGCGCTGCGCTGGACGCGATTGAGGCCACACAGCTTCCGGCCGTCCGGCAGGCCGCTGCCCGGTTTGCCGATACCATCGTCGCCGGGCGGCTCGTGCACGTCTTCGGCACCGGCCACTCGCGGATGGCGGTCGAGGAGATGTTCCCGCGCTACGGCTCGTTCCCGGGCTTCCACCCGATCGTCGAGCTGTCGATGACCTTTCACAACGCGGTCGTGGGCGCGAACGGCCAGCGGCAGGCGATGTTCCTGGAAAATGTGCAAGGGTTCGGACCGGTCCTCTGGCGCAACTTCGCGACCGCGCCCGAGGACTGTTTGCTGGCGATTTCGACGAGCGGCTGCAACGCGGTGACGATCGACGTGGCGCTCGAGGCCAAGCGGCTGGGAATGTACGTCGTGGCGCTGACGTCATCGGCGCACGCCGCGGTCTCCTCGTCCAAGCACGAGTCCGGCCAAAAGCTGTCCGACGTCGCCGACCTCGTGCTCGACCAGTGCGCGCCCGCGGGGGACTCTGCGGTCTGGATCGACGGCCTGGAAACACCGGTGGCGCCGTTGTCGAGCGTCACGGGCTGCGCAGTGATCAACCTGGTCAAGGCCGACGTCGCCCGGCGGCTCACCGAGGCGGGGGCGCCCCCGAAGGTGCTGACCGCGGCGTGCCACCTCGGGGCCGCGCGCGCGGGCACCCTCTTCGAGGCGACCTACGACGAATACCGTCGCCGCGTGGGAGTGCTTTATCGCTGAAGAGATCGTGGCGTCCGACGCTCTCGTAGGGTGGAAGCGCCCCGGAGGGGCGAATTCCACCACGTACCGCGGTGCGACTGCGCTGGGCCTTGCAAGAGGGTGCCGGGGTCGCCGGGCCGGCCCTCACGGCGACTCAGGCCAATTTCGCCGCACGTGGGGGGCCGCTCACAGCTCACTTTTTCTTGGCGCTCTTATTTTGTTGCTTGAACGCGTCCTCGGTTGCTTTGCGGATCTGATCTTCCTTCGCCAGATCTTCGGGGGACCGCTTGACGGGCGTTCCCGACTCCGTACTTCCGCCGTCGCAGCCAACCACCAAGGCTGTTGCGCAGAAGACCAACGCCGACGTCGCCAGGGCGTCGATCAGGATGCGTCTCCGGGTCATGAAAGGATGCTCCTCGCTCGCTCTTGGGTTCTTTCGTACGTAAACCGTCGCTGCCGCGGCGCATTGGGCGACGACCGAACGGCAACGGTAATAGCGCGGTGGGAGTGCCTGCCGCCTTGCGCGATCCCCGAGCCGCGCCAGGCCGGCACGCGAAAGTGTCGCGTGCCGACCGCGGGCTCGATCAGTATGCGTCTGCGCTGACGACCTCGCCGTTGGCACGAGTGCCGATATTCCAGTATATATAAATATTGATCGAATTCTTGATGAACTTGACGCTGCCATCGGCGAACAGGGCGTTCACGCCGCCGGAGTGGTTGCTGGACGCGTTGGCGTAGTTCATTCCCTCCGCCCAGCCGCCGCCTCCCTGCTTGCAAGCGCCCCATTTGTACTGGGTCGAGTTCGGGGGAACGACGGTGTTGAACATGGTGTCCCCCATCGTCCCCACGATCCACATCGCGCCGATGGAGTTGTGTAGCGTGCCGGTGAGGTAGGACGTGGAGCAAGTGGCGAGGTCGCCGGATTGGAGGGCAGCAACGCCGACCGTGTTGACGTCGGCATAGCCGGTAATCCCCACGGACATGACGCCATTGCTGCGTTTTGCGGGCGTATTCTGCGTGTCGCCCACTAGCATCTCGCTGAACGCGATGGTGTTCGAGGATCCGTCGGTGATGTCGCGGATGCCGTAGGCGGTCCCATAGGCGAACAGGCCGGTCGACGTCGAGGAATAGGAGACGCTGGTCGTGCCGTACGAGGCAACGTAGCTGTTGTTGTTGGGATAGCCGGTGCCGTTGTCGCTCAGGGCGCTGCCTGCGTTGCCGTCGGACGGGCAAAGGAACGTGTTGATCTTGGTGTATTCAGCCGTCGTGTTGACGGCAACGGCCGCGCCCGGTCCCAGGATTGAGAAATTGATCGAGTTGTAGATCTGGGTCTGCTCCATGTAGCTGAGCATCAGCGCCTGGGCGCTCATCCCGTTCCAGGCGACGCAGCCGTAGGCGCCCTGATTGCACGCGCCGCCGATCGGGAACTTGTCGGTGACCTGGTGGTAGTTGTGCAGCCCCAAACCGATCTGCTTGAGGTTATTCACGCACTGGGCGCGCCGGGCTGCCTCGCGCGCAGCTTGCACAGCGGGGAGGAGCAGCGCGATCAGGACCGCGATGATCGCGATCACGACGAGGAGCTCGATCAGTGTAAATCCGCGTCTGACACGACTTCGCATGAATTCCGTCCTTCAAAGATTGCTGAGAAAACCCGAACGGCCGCCCGCCATCGCGCGCAGCCAAGCCCTTCCCCGCAGGCGGCATGATTCCGCCTCGGGGTGGTGTCCGAAAAGTATTTAGAGTCCCAATGCGTATCGAGCGGGAAGCGGTGCGCTGGCCAATCACCAAGTGCGACCCTCCCCTTCGCGGAGGAACGCAGCGCGGCTTGAGGCGCCACACACGCACAACCCTGCGACCATCCATGACTGTTAGTCAGGATAGTGCGGTTGAGGAAACCGTGCATTTAAACTCGAATTGGTGCATTCTAGCGATCGGCCGTGCGTGCAATCAAGAGGCGAGTCAAGAAAAAAAGCAAAAACACATCATCACGCTCCCACGCGGCATGGTCCGAAGGTGACGGAGGTTCGCGCTGCGTGGACGGCTCGAGCGCCCGTTCGTCCGAATGCCCAATACGGTTCCGGGCCAAGACTCGGGCGCGGCTGCCATTCGAAAACCGGACCAAGGCCTGATGGGGCGCATAAAGAAACCGGATGCCCACGCCGCGCTCGGCCTGGTCGTCCGGTCCGGCTCACCGACGGATCTGGCTCCCATCTCAGAAGGCGTCGGCGCTGGCGGCCTTGCCGTCCGCCCTTACCTGGGCCCGTTCGCGGCGCGGTCTTTTGCAGGCCGTTCTCCGAGGGTGTCTCCGTCCGGCAGGAAAACCTTCACGTCCGGGTGCATCGTGTAGAGGCGATCGCCGGTCGGGCCGGTCACCAGGACCGCGCTTGAGCAGTTGTCCGCGATGATGGGGTTGCCCCGGTATTTCTCCCAGTGAACCAGGTCGCGAGAGCGGGCGATGCAGGTCGTCCAGTCTTTCCAGGGGCGCTGGGAGTTCGCATGGTAGAACGCGTAGTAGACCCCGTTCCGTTTGATGATCTGGTTGAGCGCAACCGCGGCCTGGTCATACGGCGCGGGGCCCATAGCGAGCACGGGCTCGTCCTGTACGTTCTTGAAGGTCTTCCGGTCCTTCGAGGTCGCCAACCAGACCCCTTGGTCTCCGCGCTCGTAGAAGAGGTGCCAGGTTCCCCCCTCGTACCACGCGGTCGGCGTGCCGTAGGGACCGGGCGTTATGGGAGCGCCGTCCGCCTTCCGCACATCGAGCGGGCCCTCGTCGGTCCAGCGCACGCCGTCCGGGGAGGTCAACTGGTGGGCGATGTCGCCTTTCCCCTCGGCGAACATCACGTAGCCGTCGCTCAGCCTGACGACGCAGACGTCCTCGACCCACGAGCGGTCGAAGATCGGGTTTCGCGGGTCCCGTTCCCAGCGCACGCCGTCTTCCGAGCTCGCGAGCCCCAAAAACCGCGTGGGCGAGCGGTCGTCGTTGTACCCCGTGTACCAGAGCCGGTACCGGCCTTGCTCGTAGAGGATGAAACCTCGCTCGCGGATCTTTCGGTCCCAGGCGTCGCTGCCTGCACCTTTGAAGACGGGGTTCGCCGGAATCGGCTTCCAGTGGACCAGCGCTTTCGGAAATTCGTCCGGCGGGGCGGGGGCCGCGAGCAGGAGCAACAGGAGGGGCCAGAAGCGTCGCGCGGTTTCCTTTGCCATGGCGGTTCTCGTCGCGGGTTTGCGGGCCGGTCTGCGGGTCGCCGGTCAATCTAACGGTGCCGGACAGGCGGCTCAAGGGCGCGACGCCCGCTCCGACACGGCGACGATCGTCTCGCCGCGCGCCGATTGCGGTCTCGCTGACAATTCGGGAGAGTGGACGGAGCGAACCAGCTCGATCGGACAAGCTCATGAACGGAACGGCGATGCGCCTCCCGGTGATCACCTCATGCACGGCCTGTGGCGCATGCTGCTTGGTCGTGACCGCCCCGCCGTTCCAGCGCGTGTTCGATGGCGAAGGGGAAGAGGCGTGGGAGCGGCTGCGACGCGAGCGACCCGACCTCGTCGACGCGATCGTGGCCGACGCTCGGGCTCGTCGCCAGGCCGGAATTCCTTCGTATGGCACCCCTTGCTCGTGGTTCGAACCGGCGACGCGCGCGTGCCGCCACTACGATCACCGCCCGCGCGCATGTCGCGACTTCGCAATCGGCGCGATCGATTGCCACGACGCGAGGCGTCGAGCGGGCATCGACGCCACCGCGTTCGACCCGTAAACGGCTTGCCGTGTCAACGACATGGTCGAATCCGACCAACCAGCAGGGCGGTCGAGTCGACGCGCCGGCCGATCAGATGGGCCGTTTGAGTGCGCGTTCGAGTTCGTCCTGAACCACCGCAAGCCACCAGTCGCGCACGCGTTCATCGAAGAGGTCGATCCGCTCCTGGTCGCAAATCAGCCTGAAGGCGCTCGCGTAGTCGACGAGAGCTTGCGTGCGGCTGTCGACGACCACCGCGCTGGTTTCGAAGGATCCGAGACCCAGGGTATCCTTGACGCCTCGCAGCAAATCCGCGCGGATGCGGCTTGTGCTGTGGCCGGCGTTGCGCGCCCCGGTGACGAGCGCCTGCGTCGCGCGCCGCATCCTTCCCTCGGCACCTTGCATGCGCTCTTCGCGCCGGGCGTGCTTCTCGTCGCGTCGGCTGGCCATGGGAGGAACCCTCGAAGGCTCACGGCGGCGATCGGCCGCGAAGGGAGTCGAATTTTTGACCCAGGGGCGAACTGCCTTTCGACAGTGTACCCGAAGAACCGGCCGCTGCCAAAGAAAGTGGCTGTCCTTCGGGACGATTGCTTACTTGATTGTGGACCGATCAGGGTGGCGGGGGGGGGGGGGGGGGGGGGGGGGGGGGGGGGGGGGGGGGGCGCGGGGCGGGGCGGGGGGGGGGGGGGGGCGCTACGGCGGCGCGCCTGTTTTGTGCCGTGTTGTACAGACCCAGTCGAGGGGTACGGTGGGGGGGGATCACTAGAGCTACAGCTG
>JARLIH010000172.1 GCA_031291845.1 Isosphaeraceae bacterium
GCCCGGCGCAACACGGCCGAGCGCGTCGACCTGAGCCTGGTCGAGTTGAGCCACCTGGCGATTCGTCCCGACTCGTTCGGCCTGGCGGTCGTGCAGGAGCGCGACCGCGTGGGCCGGGGCACGCTGGCCGGCCGTTGGGTCTGGAAGAAGGAGCTACGGGTCGCGATCGAGGAGGTGGCAATCGGGGCGGAGGGCGTCCTGGGGGCGACGACCGAAGACGGCCGGTTGGTGATCTTCGACCCCGCCGGGGCGGCATCCGACGGGTACAAGGCCGAACCGGCGGAGCCGCTCTGCCTGATCGAGGCTGTTCCCGGCGCACCTTACCCGGTCGCCTGGCACACCCTGGCCCGGCGCTCCCAGGTGCTACGGGGCCACGATGCGAAAGGCCGCGTGATCTGGGAATCGCCGGTCCCCTGGGAGGGCTGGCAGCTTCAGCGCCTCGGTCCGTTGATCCTGGTTTCGGCCCCGGACGGCCGGGCGCTCGCGTACGATGGCGCGGGTCACTTACGTTCTCAGTGCAAGGCGACCGATACTACCAAAAATGAATACGGGGTCGGGCCGACGGGTGAGCCGTGCCGCGTTTCTCGGCAGGGGGTCCACCTGATCTGTGCCGGCCTCGACGGCCGGGTGCGCTGGCGGTCGGTCGCCTCGGAGCCCATCGGCCCGCTGGCGGTCGGGCAAGGCGGGGTTGCGGTCCTGATCGGCCGTGCGCTTTGCTGGTTTCCGTCGCTTGAGTGACCGAGTGCGCTCCTTTTTCAGAACGTCGGTATCCTGTTCGGGTTTGCGCCGTCTGAGGTTTGTCTTGCGAACTGTTGGACTCCCCGATAAACTGACGAAATCGAATTCGCCTCGTGCCCATCAAACGTTCTTGGATTCTTGACTGGATGGCTTCTGATTTGCCAATGTAAGCAGGCAAGGAACGCCGACTCTTGGAAACCTGGATGATTGAGATCATCGAACATTTGATGATGGACCTAGCAAATCGATCCTGCTGAGGGAACGGGCCGGAAGGCACGTTCGCGGAGGTCTCGATGAGCCAATGTAGCCCCGCTAAAACCGCCGTTCGCCCCAGCGTCCGAATGAGCGTGTACGACCGGGGCGAGCTGGAGGCTCTCCGCCACAAGTGGATCGAGTCGGAGAAGGCGGGACGAGACCTTGGCGAGTGGGCCATCCGCTGCTGGGTCCGGGAGCACTGGAACGGGTTCCTCCGCGAACGCTGGCTCGAGCACCTGCAGGGGCGTGCGTTCTGGATCGAGCTCGACCACGACGACTTCGGGCTCCTGCAACGGGCTTTTCAAGAGTCACCTCTCATTGAACCCATCCTGCACCGGTTGATCGCGGGCCAAGAGAACCTCGACGTGATCAACTGGGCCATCGACACCGACCTGCCGATGGACCACGTGCTCGACATCCTCGAAACGCTGGACATCAACAGCCGGCGGATCGAGTGCCACCTCGACCGGCGGTTCTCGCAAGCGGGTTGACCGCACGCGAGTGCCAGGTTCCCTCTCTTTGGCGGCCGTTCGGGCCGCTTGTTCGTTGATGGAGCGTTCCTTCGACGCGAAGTAGGGCCCGCCCTACTTCAACGCCTCGAACAGGGCGATGAGCGTGCGTACGAAGCAACCGGTTCCCCCGGCGTCGCGCGCGCTGCTCTCGGAGTCGGCCCAGCTTGGGCCGGCGATGTCGAGGTGGGCCCAGGGGACTGCGCCGACGAACTGCTCGAGGAATTTGGCGGCGGTGATCGCGCCGGCCCACTTGCCGCCGACGTTCTTCAGGTCGGCCACGGTGCTCTTGAGCAGGTCCTTGTAGTCGTCGTCGAGCGGCAAGCGCCACGCGCGCTCGCCGCTCTCGCGGCAAGCGGCCAGGATCTCCGCGCAAAAGGCGTCGTCGTTCCCGAAAAGACCGGCGACGCGCGTGCCGAGCGCGACGATGCAGGCGCCGGTCAACGTGGCGAAGTCGAGGATGCGCGCGGGCTTTCGTTCGGCGGCATAGCTCAGGGCGTCGGCCAGGATGAGACGGCCCTCGGCGTCGGTGTTGAGGACCTCGACGGTCTTGCCGTTACGCATGGTCAGCACGTCGCCCAGCTTCAGGGCACGCCCGCCGGTCATGTTTTCGGTGATCGCGAGGTAGCCCACGAGGTTCACGGGGAGCTTGAGTCGGGCGGCCGCCTGGATGGCCGCGAGCACGACCGCAGCGCCGGTCATGTCGCTCTTCATGTCCTCCATCGACGCGCTCGGCTTCAGCGAGAGGCCGCCGGAGTCGAAGGTCACCCCTTTTCCCACGAGCGCCAGCGGTGGCGTGTCGCCGGCCCCCTGGTACTCGAGGATGACGAACGCCGGGGGCTCGTCCGAGCCGGCGGCGACGCCGAGCAGGCCGCCGAACCGTTCCTGGCGGATGCGGGGCTCGTCCCAGACGGTCACCTCGACGCCCGCCGCCCGCGCGGCGGCCTCGGCGCGCAGGGCGAGCGCGATGGGCGTCTTCTCGGCAGGGGGGGTGTTCGCGAGGTCGCGCGCCAGGTTGACGGCCTCACCGATGATCAGGCCTCGCTCGAGTGCCTCGTCGATGGACCCGCGATCGCCGTCCGAAAGCTCGGGGATGACGACGCCGAGGGTCCCGAACGGCTGACGCGAGGCTTCCGTCTTCCGCAGGCGCGGTCCGCGCGTGCCGACGAGGGCGCCGGCGGCCAGTGCCGAGGCGACGGATGCAGCCGCTTCGGGGAGCACGATCGCGACCGTATCGCGGGGCTTACCGCTGAGGCGGCGGGCGAGCGCCACGCCCGCGTCGAAGGCCGGGCCGGGGCCGAACGTGCCGCGCCCCCCCAGGCCGACCACCAGAACCGCGCCCGCTTTCAGGCCGGCCATGCCGAGCACGGGCGTCATGTCGCCCAACCCGCCGGAGAGGTCCTTGGTGGCCAGGAGTCGCTCGACCACCGGTCCGAGCGGGGTTTCCCGCGCAACGGCCGGCCCCTCGGCGTCCCCTTCAAACAGCCCGAGAACGAGCCAGTCAGCCTCGACTTCGGCCAGCGGTTGGACCACGGACTTGATGATCATGGCGGATGCGCTCGTTCGAGTGTTCCAGAGTGGGGCGTTGGGTCGAGGGGTCATCATCGCAGCCGCGCGCGGGGTGCGCCAAGTCGCCTTGCCGGGAGGGGCCCTCGCCGCTAGAATGCCGGCCTCATCAAGTCGCCCGGCGGCCCCGGCCCGTTCCCGTCTGGTCCCTCGGTGCCGCCGTTTCCCGCAAGTGAAGAGTCAAGGGCCCCGTTCGCCGGCCGTTTGATCTTGCGACCGGCCGGTCGTGGTAGGAGAGCCAAGGATGGTGGCGTCTGGTTCCCCGGCTCGCTGGGTCGTGCTTGTTTGCGGGTTCTCGACCTGCGCTCTATCGGGCTGCGTCGAGCGACGCTACACGATCCGTTCGGAACCCCCCGGCGCCCTCGTCATCGTGAACAGCGAGGAGATCGGCGTGACGCCCGTTTCCCGGTCCTTCACCTATTATGGCGACCGCGACGTCACGCTCATGAAGGACGGCTTTGCCACCAAGCGCTTGGTCGAGCCGATCCGCGCGCCGTGGTGGGACAACCTCCTGACCGAGTTCTTCACGGAGAACGTCGTGCCGGTCACCCTGCGCGACGAGCGCGAGTTCAAGTACGTGCTCGAACCGGCGACGATTCCTCCCCAGGAGGAGCTCCGTCAGCGCGGCGAGAACCTTCGCTCCCAGGGACAGGTAGCCCCGGTCCCGCGCCGGGGTGGAATTCTTGGGTTCCTCGGGTTCTGACAGCACGGGTGCCCGCCCCTCGTCTCTCTGCTCCAAGGAACCGGCGCGAGTTGCTCTAGCCGCGCCTTGCCGAATTGGCTATTCCTAGGCGGCTCAACTGATAGGCCGCTGGTGTCTGCCCCTCCCAGGCCCGCCGCACGGTGCTGCGCGTCGGGCCTGCCGTCGGCAAGGATGCGCCCCTCCTGTCAGTCAGCCGGGAGAAATCCGCCGCAGTTTGGTCGTCTCGGCCGCCGATAAAGAACCTGGCGGCATGGCTCTCCCGTCGCGCCATGCCTGCGCTCGAACAGAAAGCGCTCCCGCCCAGGTTTCTCTCTCCGGCCCAGGCGGACCGATTCGGCGTCCTCTTTTCTCCCTAAGTGTTTGCCACTCCCAGGGATGCGGAGGTCAATCACCATGAAAATCATCGCCGCCGCGGTCCAGATGCCGGCAATCCCGCTCGCTGTCGCCACGAACCTCGAGCGTGCTGACAACCTCCTGCGCCAGGCCCACGAAGCCGGCGCGGAGCTCGCGGTACTGCCGGAGATGTTCAATACGGGGTACAGCCATTGCCCCGACTTCGGGCCCTATGCCGAGGATGCAGAAGGGCCGACGCTGACGCACCTCCGGGCGCGGAGCCGCCTCTGGGGCATGTGCATCGCCGCCGGTTTCGTCGAGCACGAAGGGCGGCACCTCTACGACTCGCTCGGGTTCGTCACGCCCGACGGGGACACGCACATTTACCGCAAGCGGAACCTTGTCTTCTGGGAGCCCTCACGGTTTCGTGCCGGCCGCGCACCTCTCGTCGTGTCGACCCGGTTCGGCCGGATCGGTTTTGCGATCTGCGCGGACATGATCTTTCGCCGCGTTTGGCGCGATTACCACGAGCGGATCGACATGGCCGTCGTCTCCGCGGCCTGGCCCGATTTCGCCGACCGCAACACAGGGCGCAGGGACTGGCTGCTCGGCCTGCTCGGACCGCTCTCGGCCGCGATCCCGGGCCGCGTGGCGCAGGACCTGGGAATTCCGGTCGTCTTCGCCAACCAGTGCGGTCTGACGAAGACGAAGGTCCCGGTACTGCAAACTCAGATTGCCGACCGCTTTGCGGGTCGGAGCAGCATTTGCGACGGCCGCCACGGCCCCCCCGCCTTGGCCGGTGTCGAGGAAGAAATCGTCCTGTCGCCGGTCACCCTTCACCCCCAGAGAGGATTGAAAACGTGGCGTTCTATGTCCCCCTCGGCCCCCGTGGCCTCATCTTTCGGATCGGTTCCCTCCTGACCGGCGTGCTGGGCGGTTTCGTCTACTGGCAGGCGGCTCGCCGCCGGGCGTTCCGTGCGCCGAGCTTGACGGTTACGCCCATCCTGGTCGACGTCCCGCCCGTGTTGTGACCATTCCCGCTGCGGTAGAGCGTCCGTACAATGAATCGATCTTGAAGTCGCGGGCTCTGTCGAGCCTTTGTAGGGTGGGTCAGCCCCCACGGGGCGCCAAC
>JARLIH010000173.1 GCA_031291845.1 Isosphaeraceae bacterium
GTGGGCCTCCCTGGACCACCCACACAGGTGTTGTCTGGTGGCCATGGGCTCGCCTGAGAAGAGTAAGTTTCGTTGTCCGTAGAAAAGTCTTGGTGCCCCGGCGCCGTCCCCCGGGACGCGGGGGCACGAAGACTTTGCTCCGGACACCGAACGTTACTCTTCTCAGGCGAGCCCTTGGCCACGAGACAACACGTGTGTGGCTGGAGCAGGCAGGCCCACTCCGGCCACGACACGTTGCGGGTAAATCCTTATCGCACCGATCCTTCGACCCTCGCCGCGCCCTTCTCTTCATCTTCCTTGATGTTGGTGATCATCGCCTCGGTCGTCAGCATCAGGCCGGCGATGGAGGCGGCGTTCTGGAGGGCAGAGCGGGTGACCTTGGTCGGGTCGACGATGCCGGCCTCGAACATGTCCACGTACTCGCCCGTGTTGGCGTTGAAGCCCTTGGAGCCGCCGAGCGACTTGACCTCGTCGGCCACCACGGCACCGTCGTGGCCCGAGTTGGCCGCGATGGAGCGAACGGGCTCTTCGAGGGCCCGCAGCACGATCGCCGCGCCGAGCTTCTCGTCGCCGGTCTGCCCTTCGTAGAACTTCTGCACGGCCGGAATGACGCGGAGCAGCGCGGTGCCGCCGCCGGGGACGATCCCCTCTTCGGCCGCCGCGCGGGTGGCGTGCAAGGCATCTTCGATGCGGGCCTTCTTCTCCTTCATCTCGGCCTCGGTCGCCGCACCGACGTTGATCAGGGCGACGCCCCCGGAGAGCTTCGCGAGCCGTTCCTGGAACTTCTCCTTGTCGTACTCGCTCTCCGTTTCGTCGATCTGCCGGCGGAGCTGGTCGATCCTGCGCTGAATTTCGGACTTCTTGCCGGCCCCCTGGATGAAGGTCGTGCTGTCCTTGTCCACCTTGACCTGCTTGGCCTTGCCGAGCTGGTTGAGCTGAAGGTTCTCCAGCTTCAACCCGAGGTCTTCGCTGATCACCGTGCCGCCGGTCAGGATCGCCATGTCCTGGAGCATCGCCTTGCGGCGGTCGCCGAAACCAGGGGCCTTGACCGCGCAGATGTTCAGGACGCCGCGGAGCTTGTTGACGACCAGGGTCGCGAGGGCTTCACCCTCGACGTCCTCGGCGATGATCAGGAGCGGCTGCCCCGATTGCGCCACCTTTTCCAGGAGCGGAATCATCTCGCGGAGGCTGCTGATCTTCTTCTCGTGCAGCAAGATCAGCGCGTCCTCGAAGAGGACTTCCATCGTGGTGGGGCTCGTCACGAAGTAGGGGCTCAGGTAGCCCTTATCGAACTGCATGCCCTCCACGAACTCGAGGGTGGTCTCGGCCGTCTTCCCCTCTTCGACCGTGATCACGCCGTCGCGGCCGACGCGCTCGACCGCGTCGGCGAGCATTGCGCCGATCTGCGGGTCGTTGTTCGCCGAGATCGTGGCGACCTGCGCGATCTCCTCTTTCTTGGAGACGGGACGCGAAACCTTGTCCCGTAGCTCGTTCACCGCCACTTCGACGGCCTTCTCGATGCCGCGGCGGACAGCCGTCGGGTTGGCGCCCGAGGTGATGTTCCGCAGCCCTTCGCGGTAGGTCGCACGGGCGAGGATGGTCGCCGTCGTGGTGCCGTCACCGGCAACGTCCGAGGTCTTCGACGCGACGACGTTGACGAGCTTCGCCCCCATGTTCTCGAACGGGTCGGGCAGCTCGATTTCCTTCGACACGGTCACGCCGTCCTTGGTAACGGTCGGGCCGCCGAACGACTTGCTCAAGATCACGTTGCGGCCGGTCGGGCCGAGCGTCGTACCCACGGCGTGAGCCAGGATGTCGACCCCTTCGAGCATCTTCCGGCGCGCGGCGTCGGAGAAAAGCAGTTGCTTCGCCACGGTTCTAATGTCCTTTATGTGTCGAACGGGGCGAGCGGTACGCTCGCCCCGCTGGGCTCGGGTTCACTTGACGATCTTCGCCAGGATATCGGACTCGCGGAGGATCTTGATCTCCTCGCCGTCGACCTTGATCTCGGTGCCGGAGTACTTGCCGAAGAGGACCTCGTCCCCCTCGACGACGCCGATGGCCGCGCGCTCGCCAGAGTCGAGGAGCTTGCCCGGCCCGACGGCCAGCACGCGCCCGCGCTGGGGCTTTTCCTTGGCCGTGTGGGGGAGCACGATACCGCCGGCCGTCTTCTCCTCGGCCTCGATCTGCTGGATCACAACGCGGTCTTCGAGCGGACGAATCTTCGCCATGGTCTATGGTCCTCAGTGTCGTTCAGGCCCGCTCCGTGCCGTGGAGCGGGCTGATGTTCAGCAAGCCAATAATTCCGTTGAGTCGAGCGTATCGAGGAGCAACCCGCGACGGCCCGTATCACCACGGACCGTCGCCGCAGATCACATCATCCCCATGCCACCCATGCCACCCATGCCACCCATGCCACCCATACCCGGGCCATGGTCATCGTGGTGGCCGGCGGCTTCCTTTTTCTTCGGGGGCTCGGCGATGATGGCCTCGGTCGTCAGCAGCAGGCCGGCGACGGAGGCGGCGTTCTGGAGGGCCGAGCGCGTGACCTTGGTCGGGTCGACGATGCCGGCGGCGAACATATCGCCCCACTGGCCGGACTCGGCGTTGTAGCCGAAGTTCGCCTCTTTCGACTTCTGGATCTTGTTGACGACGACAGCGCCGTCGATGCCGGCGTTCTCGGCGATGTAGCGGGCGGGCTGCTCCACGGCCTTGCGGATGATGTCGACGCCGAGCGCCTCGTCACCGGTGAGCTTGAGGCTGCTGACCGCGCTGGCCGCACGGATGAGCGCCGTGCCGCCGCCGGGGACGACCCCTTCCTCGATCGCCGCGCGGGTCGCGTGCAGGGCGTCCTCGACGAGCGCCTTGCGCTCCTTCATCTCGGTCTCGGTCGCCGCACCCACGTTGATCTGGGCAACGCCGCCGGCCAGCTTCGCGAGCCGCTCCTGCAGCTTCTCACGGTCGTACTCGCTGTCGGTCTGGGTGATCTCGCGACGGATCATCTCGACCCGCCCCTTGATCTCGTCCTGAGAGCCGGCCCCTTCGACGATCGTGGTGTTCTCGCTGTCGATCGTGACCTTGCGGGCACGGCCAAGGTCGGTGAGCTGGACGCTGTCGAGCTCGATGCCCAGATCCTTGAAAATGGCCTTACCGCCCGTGAGCACGGCGATGTCGCCGAGCATTGCCTTGCGGCGGTCGCCATAGCCGGGGGCCTTGACGGCCGCGACCTTCAAGATCCCGCGCAGCTTGTTCACGACCAGGGTCGCCAGGGCCTCACCCTCGACGTCCTCGGCAATGATCAAAAGCGGCTTGTTGGCGCGGGCGATCAGCTCGAGGACCGGGATCAGCTTCGTGGGCGAGCTGACCTTCTCCTCGTAAATGAGAATCTACACATCTTCGAGCACCACTTCCATTCGGTCCTGGTCGGTCACGAAGTGGGGGCTAAGGTAGCCGCGGTCGAACTGCATGCCCTCGGCGACGTCGACCGTCGTCTCGAAGCCCTTCCCCTCTTCGACCGTGATCACACCGTCGGTGCCGACGCGCTCGAAGGCGTCCGCCAGCTTCTCTCCGATCGACGGATCGTTGTTCGCGGCGATCGTGGCGACCTCGGTGATCTCCTTCTTGCCGGAGACCTTCTTCGACTGCCCCTTGACGTGCTCGACGACCTTCTCGACCGCCTTGTCGATCCCGCGCTTCAGCGCCATGGGGTCAGCGCCGGCGGCGAGGGCCTTCAGACCCTCCTTGAAGATCGCCTCGGCCAGGACCGTCGCGGTCGTCGTGCCGTCGCCCGCCGCGTCGGAAGTCTTGCTGGCGGCCTCCTTGACGAGCTGGGCCCCCATGTTCTCGTACGGGTCGGTGAGCTCGATCTCCTCGGCTACGGTGACGCCGTCCTTGGTGACGGTCGGGCTCCCCCACCCCTTGTCAATCACGGCGTTGCGGCCGCGCGGTCCGAGGGTGCTGCGGACGGCCCGCGCCAGCTTGCTTACGCCACTCGCCAGTTTCTGGCGGGCCTCCTCATCGTAGGCCAACATCTTCGCCACGGTGATCATCTCCTTCGTTTCGATCCAAGTGCGCGGAACGGAAGGTTGTCCCGTCCCCGCTCGGGATGCTTCAACCGCACGAGATGCAACGCCTATGCCAGCTGCTGGAAGATTCTCGCAAGTCTCTCCTTCTATCAAACTTACGGAAATCGACGAGGATGGACGCCCACGCCGTCGCTGCCGTTTTGGCAGACCGCCGACCAGGTTTGTCACCAGGTTTCCGCGTCGTTGACAACGGGACGGACCCGGAGCAAACTGGGCGGCGGGTCGCATCGCGGACGTTCCTTGAGGGTGAACGATCATGAGCATTTCGAAGTGGGCCTGGGCGGGCGTCGTGTGCGGGGTCATGCTGATGGCGACGGCGGGACGGGCCGCGGAAGAGCCGCAGGTGGTCAAGCTTTGGCCCGAAGGCGCACCAGGCGCGCAGGGGACGGAGGCGGCCGACGTGCCGACGCTCACGGTCTATTTGCCGAAGGCCGAGTTGGCGACCGGTGCCTCGGTCGTGATCTGCCCAGGGGGCGGGTATGGCATGCACGCCGTTGAGCACGAGGGCACTCAGGTGGCCGAATGGCTGAACTCGCTGGGCGTCGCGGGGTTCGTCCTCAAGTACCGGCTCGGCCCGCGCTACCATCACCCCGCGATGCTGCAGGACGCTTCCCGCGCGATCCGGACGGTCCGGGCCCGCGCCCAGGAGTGGAGCCTCGACCCGAAGCGCGTCGGCATCATCGGTTTCTCGGCGGGGGGCCACCTCGCCTCGACGGCCGGCACCCATTTCGACGCCGGCAAGCCCGACGCCAAGGACACGGTTGAGCGGCTGAGCTCGCGCCCGGACGTCGTGATTCTCATTTACCCCGTGGTTGCGCTGGCGACGCCCTACGCCCACACCGGCTCCCGGCGCAACCTGCTGGGCGAAAACCCGCCGACCGAGCTGGTCGAGAGCCTCTCGAACGAGACGCAGGTGACGAAGGAGACGCCGCCCACGTTCCTGGCGCACACCAACGCCGACACGGGTGTCGTGGCGGAGAACAGCATCTTGTTCGTGCTCGCCCTGCGCAAGGCGGGCGTTCCGGTCGAGTTCCACTTGTTCGAGAAGGGGCAGCACGGCCTGGGGCTGGGAAGCGGCTCGAAGCAGTTCCGCATCGCCCCCGACCCGGCGTTCTCCGCCTGGCCCGGCTTGTGCGCGACGTGGCTCAAAGGGCGCGGGTTCCTGGAACGGACCAAGCCCTGAATCGAGCGGTCTCCGAGACACCCGGAGATAAGGCTGGGGTTAGGTGCCGTAGAACGGGTTGGGCCCGCTCGGAGCCCGTGCGAGCACGCGCCCAACCTCGCCGGAGGCGAGTCTGTCGGCGGGTCGGCCGGACCCGCGGTCGAGGAGAAGCAATGGCGCCCCGAACCATGACGACCACCCCTCCGACACCGCCCGAGGCACCTCTGCCGAGGGTCATCGAAGTGGCGGACCTGACGGGCAAGAGCAGCTCGCGCTCGCTCTGGCGGCGCAGGAAGGGGCGAGCAACCACGGCGCCACAGCCGGGGCGGCCGTCGCCGATGGGTTACTGGCTGACCGAGCTGCACGGGGCCGACACCGGCGCTGGACAGTCATTACGGGTCGAGCTCAGCGCCTCGGAGGATTCGTTCGCTGGCGAGCCCGTTCCAGTGACGTCCTGCTGCCCGTGCGGCCGACCGGCTCAGACGGTCCGCCTCAAGGGTCCGAATGCGGGTGACGGCGAGCTCGTGCTGACCGTGGGGGACCGGTACGCACGGGTCGTCACGTCGCCCGCCGCCTGGAACGTGCTCGCCGAACCGGTCCTGCTCGCCGTCTGCCAGTACTGGCGCTTCGGGAGCGTCGACGAACAACTCGACCGGTTGACCGAACAGGCCGAGGCGGACATCGGTGACGCCACGATGTCGGTCCCGTCGACGCTACGGAAGCGCAGCCGCCTGCTGGCGACCGCGCGCGACGTGCGCACGCTCCTCCTCGACCTTCCCCACTTCATGGAACCGCTCACCGACCCTTACGCTTTCTGCTCCTCCGATCGAGCGGTCCAGGCCTATCGGTCGCTGGCGGAGAAGCTGCACCTGGCCGCGTGGTGCGAGGCGATCGACGACCGCTTCGAGGCGGTTGACGACGCGTACGCCGCGGTGACGGAAAAACTCTTCGAGTACCGCAACTTCGCCTGGGGGGCAGCCCTCGAGATCGCGATCATCGTGATCCTTCTCGCCGACCTGATCTTCCAGCTCTGGGAACACTTTGCGACAAAGTGACCATTCCTGGCCGCCTCGAATGACTCTTTCAACTCGCGCGTGATTCCCGGCACCGGGCGCCGAAAGGTCTCTCCACAGATCGTCCGCAAAACGCTATCTTCTCGCCGCCATGAAAAGGCGCGGCCGCGCTCCTTCCGGTCCGCGGCGTCTCCAGGACAACTTCCATCCCCCCGTGGAAATCCTGGGACCGAGTGCGCTCTCCGAGCGCCTATCGGCCTCAAAGTGCCATGATGGGACATTGGAAATGCCAGCATACCGACGCGACCAGGACGGTCGCTCCCCCCGGGTCGGCAACACGCCGACGATGGCTCGCACGGAAGCGGGGCACCAGCGGTTTCTCCATACGCACCTTGTCCCGGCGGTTCGACGGCTCCACCACTTCTTCGAAGGGACCGCTGACTCAGCGCCGGGCTTGCCCGCGCTTGTCTGCGGAGATGAGCTTCTCACCTATTCGCAGCTCGAGGCCAAGGCGAACCGCTTGGCCCACTACCTCATCCGCGTGGGGGTGCGCCCCGGCGAACGGGTGGGCCTGCTCCTGGAGCGCTCGGTGCGACTTTACGCCGCGCTGCTCGGCGTCTTGAAGTGCGGCGCCACCGTGCTACCGATCGATCCAGCCATCCCGGCGGACCGCCTGGCCTTCGTCGCCGAGGACGCGGGACTGGCGCTCCTCGTAACGTCCGGGTCGGCGCGCGCGGGGTCGCTCGGAATGCCCTGCCGGGTGCTCGATTGGGACCGGTCGGCCGTTGATATCGCGGCCGGCCCGGGCCACCGGGTCGACAGCGCCGATCGCGGCGACGCGGCCGCCTACGCCATCTACACGTCGGGGTCGACCGGCCGCCCAAAGGGTGTCCTCATCAATCATTCGAGCATTTGCAATTTCATCGAAGCGTGTAGCCCGGTCTACAAGGTAAGACCGGCCGACCGGGTCTACCAGGGAATGACCCTGGCCTTCGACTATTCGATCGAGGAGGTCTGGCCGACGTGGGCCTCCGGAGCGACGCTCGTCGCCGGGCCGACGGACCACCGCCGCCTCGGTGCGGGCCTGACGGACTTCCTGGTCGAGCAAAAGATCACGGTCATGTTCTGTGTGCCCACGCTGCTCGCGACGGTCGAGCGCGACCTGCCAGCGCTGCACACGCTGGTCGTTGGGGGCGAAGCGTGTCCCGAAGCACTCGTCAGCCGGTGGGCCCGGCCCGGCCGCCGGATGCTCAACACGTACGGCCCGACCGAGGCGACCGTCACGGCGACCTGGGGCGAGCTGAGGCCGGGCAAGCCCGTGACCATCGGTCGTCCGCTGGCGACGTATTCCGTGCACCTGCTCGACGCGAAACGCGAGCCCGTCCCGGATGGAAGCGTCGGCGAAATTTGCATTGGCGGCCCGGGTGTCGCGGTCGGCTATCTGAACCGGCCGGAGCTGACGCTCGACCGCTTTATCCCGGACCCATTCTCCGCGGAACCCGGGGCCCGACTCTACCGAACCGGCGATCTCGGCCGGTTCACGCCCGAAGGCGAGCTCGAGTTCCTCGGCCGAATCGATAGCCAGGTCAAGGTCCGCGGCTATCGGGTGGAGCTGGGAGAAATCGAGGCGGTCCTGCGCGAAGACCGGGCGGTATCGAATGCGCTGGTCGTCGTTGATTCGACTCCGGCGGGAGCGGGCGACCTGCTGGCTTATATCACCTTGAAAGCCGGCGGCCCTGCCAATGCGCTCCGCGCTCGTTTGCAGACCGCGCTGCGGAGGCGGCTGCCATCTTATATGTGGCCCGCGCACATCGAAACGCTCGACACGCTGCCGACGTTGCCGAGCGGGAAGGTTGATCGCTCGCGCCTGCCGCCGCCTCGCTCTCCGCGGCTGTCGGACGTGGCCGGCGCTCCCCACGTTCCACCGGAATCGCCGCTGGAGGAGAGGCTGGCCGGGGTCTGGAGCCGGTGCTTCGGCGGGGCGGATGTTTCGGTCGATGCCGACTTCTTCGACGCGCTCGGCGGCCATTCGCTCACTGCGGCAAGGGTCATCTCCGACCTGCGGAACGATCCCGATTTACAGCACCTGAGCATTGCCGACCTGTACGCGCATCCGACCGTCCGTCGCCTCGCCCGTCACATCGAGGGAGTGGCTCGGCCAAGCCGAGCGACGGAGGATGAGAGTTCGCGGTTAACGCACGGCAGCGCCCGCGTGCGGACCTGCAGCGCAGCGCAGTTTGCCTTGCTGTATCTGGCGCTGCTCGTCATCGGTGCTCCCGCCTTGATCCTGACCCATGGCCACTCCCACGAAGGCTCGGCCGCCGGTTTCTTGCTGGTCGCGGCCGCAACGTTGGTCTTCGCCGTGTTCCTCAGCGCTGCGCTGCCGCTGCTCGTGAAGTGGACCTTGGTCGGCCAGTTCCAGCCGGGCCGTTATCCGATGTGGGGATGGTATTACTGCCGTTTTTGGTTCGTGCGCAAGCTGCTTCAGCTCGCGCCGCTCGAGCTGTTGGCGGGGACTCCATTCCTGGCTGCGTACGCGCGACTGCTCGGCGCCCGAGTTGGCAAGGGCTGTCACATCGGCACGTCCCAGCTCATGCTCCCGGACCTGATCGAGATCGGCGAGGGGGCGAGCATCGGTTACGGCGTCGCGCTCGAGCCGTTTCTGGTCGAAGACGGCTGGCTGCACCTGGCGCCGGTCCGCGTTGGGGACGGGGCGTTCATCGGCTGCAATTCCGTGGTCATGCTTGATTCCGAGATTGGCCCGGGGGCGCGCGTCGCAGAGCAGACATTGGTTGCCCGTGGGCAGACGATTCCCGCCGGGGCATCTTGGGGAGGGTCGCCGTCGCAGCCCTGCCCGGTTGACGACCAGCTCGACATGCTGGAGTCCATGCCGGCCCCGCCCGCGCGGTGGCCAGTCGCCTTGGCAGCGGCGTTCCTCGGCGGTGCGGTGCTCCTCGAGCTGCTGCCGGTGCTCTTGCTGGCGCCGGGATTGGCGGTTCTCTACCAAGACCTCGGCGGCAATGAGCACTGGCTGCACGGCCTGGCGGCCACTCCTGTCGCGGGTATCCTCTACGTCCTGTCGACGTGCGCAGCCGTCGCAGTGGGTAAGCGCCTGGTGATGCCACGAGCACAGCCAGGCGTCTATCCGTTGCACTCGTGGTTCGGGCTGCGGAAGTGGATCTCCGACAAGCTCATGGAAACAAGCCTCGCCGCGACCAACGCACTCTACGCGACGCTCTTCACGTCGGGCTGGCTACGGCTGCTCGGCGCGAAGGTCGGTCAGCGGGCCGAGATCTCGACGGTCTCGAACATCGATCCCGACCTGCTGGTCGTGGGGACGGAGAGCTTCGTGGCCGACCTCGCCGTGATCGGCCCCGCGCGCTACCACCGGGGACGCGTCGTGCTCGGGACGACCGAGCTTGGCCAGCGTAGCTTTGTCGGCAACGCAGCGCTCGTCCCGGGCGCGGTGCGCCTGGCGGACGACAGCCTCATCGGCGTTCAATCCGTGCCCCCGACGGGGGCGATGGAGCCGGGAAGCTCCTGGTTGGGTTCTCCGGCCATGTTCCTGCCGCGCCGGCAGGAGAGCGGCGACTTCGCGGAACAGGTCACCTTCCGCCCCTCGCCCCGGCTCGTGGCCGGCCGGCTGGCCGTGGAGTGCATTCGCGTGGTCCTGCCTGCGACCCTGATGTATGTGGCGATCCTGATCGGTCTGAAGGCGGCCTTCGCCACGGCCGGCTGGCCGATCTGGCTCCAGCTCGCGTCGTTGCCCGCGGTCTACCTCGGGTCGGGGCTCGTGGTCACCCTGATTTGTGCCGCTCTCAAGTGGGCCGTTGTGGGCCGCTACCGGCCGCGAGTCGTGCCGATGTGGTCGTTCTTCGTCTGGCGCACCGAGCTAATCACCGCGCTCTACGAGAACGTGGCGGTGCCTTGGCTCTTGCACTGGTTCACCGGCACTGCGTTCATGGCCCCCCTGCTCCGGCTCTTCGGAGTACAGGTCGGCCGGCGTGTCTACATGGAGACGACATTCCTCACGGAATTCGACCTCGTACGGGTCGACGACGACGCGATGGTCGCCGGCTGGACGTCGCTCCAGACACACCTCTTCGAGGACCGGGTCATGAAGATGTCCGCGCTGACGGTGGGACCCGGCTGCACCGTCGGCCCCCGATCGGTCGTTCTGTACGACGCAGCGCTCGGAGCCGGCTCCCGGCTCGAAGCACTCTCGCTCGTCATGAAAGGAGAGCGGCTCCCGGCCGGCAGCCGCTGGCGCGGGATCCCCGCTCGCCTCGCCGACTGAGCCAAGCCCCAGACGATCGATCGCATGTCTGTTTCCGGCGATCGAAGGGCTTCCCTTCAAACTTCCGGCCCTGAAGGAGCCTTTGACGGAGGTCTTGCCGGTGTCCGCGGCGTGGCGCTGTCTGGACGGCTCGACGGGTGGCTCGCGTCTCCCGGCTCGTGGGTCGAGCCACGGTTGGGAACGCAGCGCCGCGCGCCCGCTCGGCGTCGCGATTTTCCTCCTCCTGGTCGCGGGTTGCCGTACGGCCGGCAAGCCGCCGCTTCAACAAGAGCCGGCCCCTACGATCCCACCCGTCGCAACAGGGCCGATCAAGGGCACGCCGAGTGCCCCGGCCCCCATCCATCCGCCGGTTCCGCTCGTCGATTCCGAAATCAAGCCA
>JARLIH010000174.1 GCA_031291845.1 Isosphaeraceae bacterium
GCGGCTCTTGTCGGACAGCCATCCCTTCCACTTCCGCAGCAACGGCTCCCAGCGGGCGTCGGCCAGCTTCTGGGCGCGCGCTTCTTGCTCCTCGGCGGCGATCTGTTCCCTCGACATCCAGCGCCCCTTGTGCTGGACGTAACCGAGGTGCTTCCAGGTCGTCTCGCGATGCGGGTCGAGAACGACCGCCGTCGTGAAATGGGCCAGAGCCTCGGCGTTCAGGCCATTCTGCTCGCACCAGACACCAAGTTTCGCATGCGCCGGCGCGAGCTTCCGGTCGAGCCGGTACCGGAGTACGCGCGCCTCGTCGTTACGGCCGCGCTGTTCGAGCGCATGAACATGTTGCCGCTCCGGGGCGTCCGCCTCGTCGATCCTGGCCCGCCGGGCGTTGTACTCGGCAAGCTTCGCGGTGAGCGCGTCGTCAGCCTTGACTTTCTCGCTCACCTTTTCCGGACTCATCCACTTCCCCTGGTATGGCAACTGGCCCAGCAAGCCCCGTGCGGCGGCGTGCTTGGGGTCGAGTACCACGGCGAGTGCCAGGTGCTTGAGGCGCTGGGCGTTCAGGCCGCGCGCCTCGCACCAAAGTGCGAGCTTGACGTGCGCATCGGCGCTCGCGCCTGCCTTCGCTTTCGCTTCCTCGTAAGGGCGTAATGCGTCCGCGCCGGCCCCGGGCGTTACGGATTGCTCGCTGCACGCCAGTGCGCCACACAGAAGGGCGATCCCGAACATGGGGCTGCCTCATCAGGGGAGCTCGAATCAGGGCTTGTCTCGATGATAGAGTCCTCAGCGCTCGTGAGCAAGGAATATTCTGATCTCTGAGCCGGTCCGCTCCCCGGCGGGACGGCTCAACGACCGCTGCCCTGCCCCTCCGCAAGGCGGTGAACGCGGCCGACGTCCAGGTTGGTCCACACGTCGAACCGGCCCGACGGCCAGGCGACCTCCACGCGGTCCGCCCGGCGAACAGTGCCGATCCCCAAGGCAAGGCGCGGACTCGACGCCGACAGGTAGCTTCCCCCTCCCGCCAACTGCCGAGCGATCACGCGGCCGCCGGCCGAGACACGGACGCGGGCTCCCACGGCCAGCGTCGGCGCCTGCCCAGCCAGGTCGAGGGTGAGCCACGAGTGGCCCGCCTCGGTCGTGTTGCGCAACAGGGACGCAGGGGCGTCGAGCGCGTTCACGACCACGTCGGGGCGACCATCACGATCGAGGTCGCCGACCGCCAGCCCGCGCCCGAGTCGCCGGTGTTCGAACCAAGGTCCCGCACCCCCCGTCCGGTCCTGGAACCGCCCCCCCTCATTGCGAAGCAAACTCGGCCGCATGGCGAACGGCACGCCGAGGCGCTCGCGGTCGAGCACGTGGCCGTTCACCTGGAAGAGGTCGGGCCGGCCGTCGCCGTCGAAGTCTTCCAGGGCGAGGCCGAATCCCAGTACCCCGCGGGTCAGCCCGGGAAGACCCCAGGCCAGCGAGCAGTCGGCGAAAAGCCCGTTGCCGCGTGACTGAAACGCGATCGTCGAACGCCCGTGAAAATTGGTCACGACCAGGTCATCGCGCCCATCGCCGTCGAGGTCGCCGAGCGCGACCCCCATACCCGCGAGCGGATCCCCCTGATCGTCGAGCGCGACCCCGGCTTTCAGGCCCACCTCGCGGAACCGCAGACCGCCGAGGTTCTCGAACAGCCAGCAGGGGGAGCCGTCGTTCGCGACATAGATGTCGGGCAAGGCGTTACCCGTTAGGTCGGCGATCAGGACGCCGAGGCCCCGCCCCTGTTCCGCTGCCACGCCAGCGCGCTCGCTCACATCAGTGAACGTACCGTCGCCGTTGTTGCGGTAGAGCCGATCGGGCTGCGCGGGGAAATCCTCGGGTCCGCAGTAGTCGCGGCGGCCGTCAGGTGCAGAGCAAAACGGTGAGGCCGCAGCGTCGTACTCGAGGTAGTTCGCGACGTACAGGTCGAGGTCGCCGTCGCCGTCGAGATCCGCGAACGCGGCTGACGTGCTCCAGAGGCCCGACGACAGCCCGGCCCGCGCGGTGACGTCCTCAAACCGGCCAGCGCCCGCGTTCCGGTAGAGCCGCTGGTCGCGCCAGCCGGTGACGAACAGGTCGTCACGGCCGTCGCCGTCGTAATCCGCCGCGGCCACACCCATTGCATAGCTCGGCCCGGGGGCGTGCGCGATGGCGGTCACGTCGGTGAACGTGCCGTCGCGATTGCTGCGGAAGAGCCGGCTCGGTGGGTCGTTCACGCCTGTACCGGGGACGATGGGCCCACCATCGCACAAGTAGATGTCGAGCCAGCCGTCAGCGTCGATATCGATCAGGCCGACTCCGCCGCCCATGATTTCCGGGAGGTCGTGCCGGTCGCGTGTGCCGTTGTAGAACTGAAAGGCGACTTTCGACGTGGCGGTGACGTCTTGGAAGGTGATCACGGGCTCGTCCGCCCGGCCCCAGACCGGGCACGACCCGAGCAGCAGCACACTCAGAATCAGCGAGCCAGTCGCTTCGCCGCCCCAGAACCGCACTGCGCCGTCCCTTCACATCAAGTGATCGCCCATCTTCCGGGATAATAACAGAACGGCCTCAACGAACACGCCTTTGAACGGGAGGACTTGCCGATGCGCGAGACTCAGCACGAAATCGATCCCACCGGCCCGCAAGTCAGCAGTCTCCTTCGGGTGGCGGGGCTGTCCATGGTCGCGGCGGGTGCCGTCTTGACCCTGGTCGGCATGATCAGTTTTTTCTCAGCGTTCGGAACGTTTCAGTTCCCTCGCTATTTCTGGTGCACAGTCGTGGGGCTGCCGCTGCTGGGCTTCGGGCTGCAGATCAGCGGCTTGGGGTTTCTCGGCGCATTCACGCGTTACGTCTCCGGGCAAACCGCGCCCGTGCAGCGGGATACTTTCAACTATCTGGCGAAGGAAACACGCGGCGGTGTGCATACGATCGCCGAGGCCGCGGCGCATGGGGTCGCCGCAGGGACGGGGGCGATGACGTCGGCCGGTGACGTGACATGTCCGCAGTGCCACGGACCGAACGCGCGCGAGGCCCAGTTTTGCGATCAGTGCGGTGCCGCGCTGGGGCCAAAACTGTGTCCTCGCTGCCACCACGCGAACGACTCCGCGGGGCGCTTTTGTAGCCAATGCGGTTGCCAGCTTGTTTGAGGCCATCGGCCGGCAATGGCCGGCCCTACAGGTGGAATCATCCTCGTTCGGCCGGCGGAATCAGGCGGACGAGCGAGACGGCGATCTGGCCGCGGAAACAGACGTCGACGTCGCTCCCGGGCTGACGGGCCCGCTGGTGGTAGTTTCCTGCGTAGCGTGCCACGTCCCCTTCGACGTGATAGACGAGCGGCAACGGGGACGGATCGAGCGGGCAATCGATGACCTCGGGCTCTGGCCCTCCGGGAGCGGGGTGGGGGAAATTGACATTCCAGAACGAGCCCGGCTCGATCGGGCGTGCGAGCAGTTCCGCCAGAGCACGCCGCGCCCAACCAGCGGTTCGCTGCCAGTCGACGGGTTGACCGCGAACGAGGTACTGCGACAGGGCGATTCCCGGCCTGCCGTGGATCACCGCTTCGCGAACCGCGGCCACGGTGCCCGAGTGATGGATGTCGGTCCCCAGGTTCCCCCCCGCGTTGATGCCCGAGAGGACCCACGAGGTTGCCGGCGCCAGGTGGTGCAGGGCCAGCCGCACACAGTCGGCGGGGGTCCCTTCGACGGCCGTGCGCCCACGTTCGTCCCGGCGCACGCGGACCGGCACATCCGTCGTAACCTTGTGCGAGCAGCCCGACAGAGGCCCGCTCGGAGCGATCATACAGGACGGTCCGAGTCCGTCGGTCGCGGCCTCCAGTGCGTCAAGACCCGGTGCACCGAGCCCGTCGTCGTTCGTCAGCAAAAAAAGATGCCCCATCCGTCCCTTTTCGGGCTCCGTGTCAATGTCGTAAGCGTCCGGACGCTCGCCACTTACCGCGGGCGGTTGACAACTCGCCCGCCTGCTGTTAAGTTTATCTCCCGTAGGGGGATTAGCTCAGTTGGGAGAGCGCTTGCATGGCATGCAAGAGGTCAGGGGTTCAAGTCCCCTATCCTCCACTTTTCGTGACTCTGTGATCGATCAGAGTCCAGTCAATGGTGCCCAGTCGATGCGCCCTATCATAATGGCGCGATGTCGGCGCGGCACGTCTTCGTAAGTTCGCCGCGATTGGCCTGTTTACACGAACCCGAAGCGCCAGCCACGTCTAGGTTATAACTCGCTTGCGCGTCGGGTTCGTGTAATCGCCAACGTGTTAAGAAACAAACAGCGGGCCGGCCTCACATCTCACC